>CALWRE010000050.1 GCA_944383835.1 uncultured Lachnospiraceae bacterium
GCCCCGTCTGTCCGGTTTTCCTTCGGCCCGCTTTCGTCCTGCGTATCGCTGTCCCAGGAGACGCCGCCGTCCAAGCGATCCTCGTCCTCGTCTCCATCGTCATCCTTCCCGCTGCGGCCGGAATCACGGCGCAAAAGCAGGGCTGCTATGATAACAAAAAGCATCACCAGGCAGAAAATCCCCAGCACTAGGATGAAGAAGTTTCCCGATGAAATTCCATCGGACGAACCCTCCTCCTCGGAAGCCGCTTCCTCAGAAGCGGCAATCACCATTCCCGGCGTTTCCTCTAAAGAGGGCTGAATCTGCGGCTGTTCCTGCGCACTGCTCTCCGTTTCCGGCTGCTGTCCTGCCCCGGAGGACTGTTCTCCTCCCGCTTGCCCGGATTCCGACTGCTGCGGCTCTGTCTGTCCGTCCTCTGTCTGCTCTGGCTCTGTCTGTGCCGTCTCCCCAGGAGTCTCTCCTCCCGGCTCGCCGGCCTCTCCTTCCTCCTGCCGGATTACCGTGATGCGGTATTCCCGCACCTCTCCATTCTGCGCCGTCACCATGATTGTGACCGTATTTTCCCCAACATCCAGATCCCCTGTGCCGTTGATCACCTTCTGCGCCTGGGGAGAGGCCGTATCTGCTGTCACCGCAATACGGGTCGTCTCATAGGGAACCGTGACCGTATAGGTCAGCTGAGCCGGATCAAACTCCGGGTCAAGCTCCGCCTGCGCCACCTGCAGGGACGACAGGCTATTATCATCCGAAACCGTCTGCACCGGTACTGTCATGCTTTCCGCATAGACCGGCTGTGCTCCGCCCGTCAGCAAAAGACCAAAGGCCAGGGCAAAAACGGCTGTTTTTATTGTTTTTTTCATATGTATTCCCCTCTCAGGGCAATATATCGCCCATATACAGAAACACCCCCGGCAATTAACCGGCGGAATTGCAATCTCACCTGATATTTAAGGCTCATCCTTTTATTCACTTTATTATACACATAAAAGTTTATCCAGTCAACGAGGCGTAACAAAAATTTCACAGCGATTTCAGCTGATTTTCCCGATCCGTTTTCCAACTTTAAAAGAATTGCCAGCAGGACAAGCCTGCTGGCAAAACAATTTTTTTAATCTTTTTTTACGATTGTCTCAAATATGTCCTGTATTACTCCGTCGCGCCGACCACGCTCTTAGCAGCGATACGGCCGGAAACGATGATCTCGGAGATAGCGTTGCCGCCCAGACGGTTGCCGGCAAAGAAGCCGCCGGTCACCTCACCCGCAGCCCACAGGCCGGGGATGATCTCGCCGTTCTCATCCAGCACGTGACGCTCGCCGTCTACTACCAGGCCGCCCATGGTGTGGTGGGTGGAAGGAGCCAGATAACGGATGCTCAGGATGGTGTCCTCGATGTAGTTGCCATCCTCGTCATAGCTGCCGATGGTAGCGTTAGCGGAGGCCTTGGGCACATCCAGGGAAGCCATCGTTCCGTTCAGATAAGCTTCGTCGTACTCAATGATGGTATTGTACAGGGTGTCGTAATCGATACCGGTCATCTCGCAGGCCTCGGCCAGCGTGCAGAAGTACTCCTTGCCCTCTCTGTTGTTGGCGGAAGTATTGTCGCCGCCGTTCATCACCTGTACGGTCAGGCCGTTATCGCCGCCGTAGGAAAGCTGTCCCTGGGACAGAACGTCACGCTCAGCGGACTCGTCCACGAAACGCTTGCCCTCATTCTCGGTACCGTCGGGGCTTACGAAGATCACGTTCTCGCCCATACCGCCGGCCAGCTTGCCGTCGTCGGCCCAGCCCAGAGGCATCAGCTGCGTGAAGCCCATGCCGGTGGTAGCAGCGCCCACAGCCTCGGCCATGATGATGCCGTCGCCGGTAGCACAATTACGGTTGGTGGTCAGGATATTGGCGGACAGCTGCTCAGGATCCCAGTATTCATTGGTCTCCAGAACCATCTCGATGTTAGCGCCGTAGCCGCCGGTAGCCAGGATTACGCCCTGGTTCGCATGCAGGGTAACCTTGGTTCCGTCGTACATCTCCGCCTCAACGCCGACAACAGCGCCGCTCTCATCGGTGATCAGGCTGTTCGCGGTGGTGCGGTAATATACGGTATTAGCCTCATTGGCCTCCTCCATCGTATTCAGCGGAACCGCGAAGTAGCAGGCATATTTGCCGTCTCCCTCCACGTTCTCGATGGTGCCGCCAAGGAAGGTGTTGATGCGCTGCCACATGCAGCCGATCAGCGTATTGGTGGTCACGCCCCAGTTAAAGTTGGAACCCTGGTCAGCCAGCCAAACCTTGTCCACAGGGATATTGCGGACTAGCTGGACTACCTTGTCATAATCGCTGTAAATCCATTCGGTCTGATCGAAATTCAGACGCAGGCCGCCGTAGTAGGTCTGGAAAATGTGCAGCTCCTCGGTGGAGAACACAGTCAGATCGGTCTCGGCAGCACCCTCAGCCATCCTGGCATCGGCCCACTCCAGATACTCGCTGATCTGAGCCTTCAGGGTCTGCAGGGTCTCCAGATACTCCGGATGAACGCCTCTCTCAGGCAGGTTGTAATCATCAACGGTAAGCCTGCCGGCATCGGGATCTACGGTCTCGTCAAAGGGCTCTTCGCTCCAGTTCAGGATCATGCGCAGAGTCTCGATACGGCCCAGGTCGTTGGTATCCTTCTCATAGGTCTGTCCATCGTACTCGCAGACGCCGGTGGTGGCATCGGGATCCTCCGGATCCCAGACCTGATAATCGTATACAGCCTGGAAGGCGCAGCCAGCAACCAGAGTATTGCCGCCGGCAGCAGCATTCTTCTCAATAACAGCAACCGTGGCCCCCTGCTGAGCAGCCTCGGCGGCAGCCATAACGCCGGCTCCGCCCGCGCCCACGATAACCACGTCGTAGGTCTCATCGATATCCTCGCCGGGAGTCAGCTCATAAGGCACAGCTCCGATGCGCAGGGCATCTACATCGCAGCCGGCCTGTGAAGCGGCATCCTCCACAGCAGCCAGGACGGCATTGCTGGTGGCGGTTGCGCCGGAGACTACATCCACGCCGGTGGAAGTATGGCTTGTAATTTCTTCAAACATAATGTCGAAAGCAGAGGTTCCGACATACTCGGTCTCGCTTTGGGATACCAGCTCAATACCGGAGATCGCATTCTCCGTAAAGGTTACGCTCAGGGTAACGTCTCCGCCGTAGCCGGTGCCATGGCCCTCATAGGTGCCAGGGGTAAAGGCGATGGAGCCTGTCGCGGTCGACTCGCCTCTGGCCGCAGCCAGCGCCTGCTCCAGGGCGGCGATATAGCCGTTGGACGTCATGGTCGCACTAGCTACCGTGTCAATCTCAGCAGACTGTGCGCTGAGAACCGCCTCATCCAGGACCGGCAGGGCCTGTCCGCCCACATTAGGGGTCTCGTCAGGACCCTCGGAAGTAACCGCAGTGATCGAGGTCTCATCCACCGTTACGGTCACGGTCACATCGCCCGCATAGCCTCTGGACGTTCCCGTGTATGTACCCGGCGTATAAACTGCCTCTCCCTGATTCCCAGCCTCTGTCGCAGCCTCAGTCTGTGCAGCAGTCGTAGCGTCGCTCTGGGAGCTGCAGCCAGCCAGAGAAGCCATCATCGCGCCTGCCAAAACCAGTGCAAGACCACGTTTCCAGTTTACATGAATCATTGTTTCTGTTTCCTCCTTCTCGTTTTTTCGTTTGCCGCCTGCAGACAGATAGATGCAAGCCTGACAGCAGGCGGCGGCAACACAGCTAGTATATCATTTATCAAACGAATTTGCAAGAATTTCTTTTTTGCATTATTTAACGTTTTGTCGCACATTGATTCATGTTGTCTGATGGTTTATATGTCTGTCTCGTAATTTTTAATAATTGATGTTTTTTCTCTTTCTTGTCCTCTTCTCCCACACATCTAGGGCTGCCATACAAATGCATTTCCGCTGGCATCGATGGGTATCAGTCGCCAGCTCCGACCTCTTCTGCCACCACTTCGCCTGCCAGCTTGCCCAGTACCAGAGCAATGCTGGTGCCTGAACCACGACAGGCCGCCACTTCCCCGGCAGCATAGAGCCCTTCAATCACTGTACCGTCTTCACGCAGGACATGGGTTTCCAGATCGATCAGTAATCCACCGTATGTGGTCTGATTGGCCGGACTGATTTTTACCCCATAATAGGGCGCCTGATCCAGTCGGCTGAAGATATGATTATTTCTTCCGAATTCTTCATCCACCCCCGTATCATATACCGTGTGATAGTTTTCCACGGTCTGCGCCAGAGCCTCTGCATTAATTTCAAGAGCCTCGGCCAGTTCTTCCACTGTCTCCGCCTCCGTAAAATATCCCCTGTCTTTATAATCCTGCATCAAAGCGGCGTTATCCACGGACGCCTGATCAAATATCAGATAAGCGTAGCCGCCTTCCTGCTCGGTGATAGCCGTTGCGATCGGCATAGAAGGACCCGATTCACTGGTAAAGCGTACGCCATCGCTGTTGACCAAAATTGCTCCGTTGTAGCGCACATTGGTCAATGACACTGCCCCGCTGCCGGTATCATAGGCCACAGACTGAGGACCTGCATTGTCCATATCATCAAGGGCCGCGCCGACGGCCAATCCCATTGTAATCCCATCTCCCGTAGCGCCTACGCTGGCGGTAGAGGGATAACCGGACCACTGCGGCGTATACTCATCCACCATCTCCGGATTGGAGGCAAAACCGCCTGTAGCAAGAATAACCGCATCTGCGTAAATGGTATAAGCCCCCTCTTTATCCTCCACCTGAACGCCTGTCACTCTGCCGTTTTCATCTACAGTCAATTCTGTCGCCCTTGTTTCTGTCCGCAGGTCAATGTCACGGCTGCTAACATTATCGCCCAGTACCGTAACCAGCATGTTGCCAAGGGCACTTCCATCGGAAGTCATAACCTGTTTTCCATTGAACTGGCCCAGGTCTGCCCCCATATCCACCAGCCAGTCTCCAGTAGCTCCGGAACGGTCTGCCAAAAGGCGCAGGAAAGGATCATCCTCTCCATCGCCCACCCAATCCCGATAAGCATCATCCGCCGTGTAAGGCGGATCCGCCTCCAGCTGCAGACGCATTCCGCCGGCGTTGTATGCAGTGGAAGCCATCGCCGTCGTACCTCCAATCAAGGAAAGCTTTTCCAGCAGGATTACCTCCAGTCCTTGATCTGTCGCTTCAATAGCCGCCGCCATTCCGGCTCCTCCAGCTCCCACGATAACTACCTGCGTCTGTTCATCTCGTCCGTCTGCCTCGTTTTGCTGTGTTTCAGCCTGCGATACGGTTTCTTGCTCCTCTGTGCCCGCCCCTGTTTCCTGTGCCGGCTGTGAACAGCCCGCCGCAGTCAAAAGGAGAACCAGCGCCATAAACATAGCCAACCATCTCTTCTTCATTTCTTTCCTCCTCTTCTCATCTCTGAATTTGACGAAAAAACTCCGTTGCATTTTGATTATTTCATGACAATCCCCTTTTTTCAAGGTTAAGGCAACATTAAATTTTTAATACAGCCCTCGTTTTCCAGGTACTTCCTCCCGGTCATATTGACTGCTCCCGCTTTGGTGAACTATAATCGGTATAACAACCGTCAACAATATAACAAAATGTCCTTTTGAAACAAATGGAGAGACTGCCATGAAACGATTTTCCTGTATCCTCATCTCCGCTGCCGTCTTTCTGGCAGTATTAGTCCTGCTTCAGCGAATCAACAGCATGACACCCTCCCTTTCCAACGGTTCAATTCTGCCCGAAGATATTAACGTCCGGACCTATGCCGTCACCGGCTAATCCATGTCCGAAGATCAGGACGGCGTTATCATCACGCTCCGTGGCGTTGACCTCGGCATGGAGCTGGCATTGACTCTGGCCGACATGGGAGCCTATACTCTGTATGCAAATAGCACAAGGCTGTATGACTATCAGCCAGACAGTCCCTACAGCCGTTCTCACTATATCTTGATTCCAGGAAGTTTGGCCGATGCGGACGGAACCCTTCAGCTGTATTTCCAATCGGAAAGCTGGGGAAGACGAACCGCCGAAATTCTTTCCGGACGTCTCAACGCTCCTCCCAAGCTGTTGGTCGGACCCGCCCAAGACGCCGCAGACGCGTACCAGATCTCCGCCGGCGTTATCTGTGTCTTGATCGGCATATGTATTCTTCTTATTCTGAGCTGCATGACCTTATATCTCTGCCGCCCCCGTGAACTGGCCTTCCTTTTTCTATCTCTGGTGGCCCTGCTGCGTATTATTACCATGGCTGTAAACCTTCCGGCCCATGATTTCTCTCTGTCCATGCACGCCTACTACCAGATCCGCCCTCTGTTAGTCACCTGCCCTGTGGTTTTCCATGCTGCTATGGGAATTTATCTGCTGCGCGATTCCCTCACTCCAGGTATACGCCGCTTTTTCACCCCAGCTACTGTCCTGCTTCTCACAGCCCTGGCCCTTTTCCTCCAACAGGTTTCCAGCCGCAACTGGTACCATCTATTTCAACTTTTTTTGCTTTGCCGCCTTTTTCCGCGCTGCTTTTGCAGCCTGCCAAAAAAATTTGACAGGCTCTCTGCTTCTGCTTGGCGGCTACTCTGCCGCAACCGCCATCATCTTCTACGTGTATCTGGTCAACGTATGCCATATCACTCCGGCAGGTTTGGTGCTGACCAGTATCAGCATTACCCATTTCAGCTATATGTTCTCTCTTTTATCCTGCCTTACCGTCACCAATCTGCGTCTGATTCGACGGTTCCGCGACGCCGAACAGCTTTCCCAGGCCCTGGCGGAGACCAACCGAACCCTGGATAAGAAAGTAGAAGAACGTACCGCCGCGCTGCAGCAGGCACAGCAGCAAAGGCAAAACATGATGCTGAATATTTTTCACGATCTGCGTAATCCCGTCTTTGTTCTGAAAGGCTGCCTGCGCAGCATCCGCCCCGAGACAGAGAAACAGCAGCGATACAAAGCTCTGGCCGAACACCGTCTGGCTCAGTTGGAACGACTGATCGAAGATTTGTTCTTAATCGAAAAGCTGGAAAGCGGAAAATTGATGATCTGCGAAGACCACATTTCCCTTTCTCAACTGCTGGTTTCCCTGGCAGACAGCGTCCGTCTCACCGCCCCTTCCAACATCACAGTCATTCTGTCTGCGGAGACTGACTGCTGCGTATGGGGCGATTCTATGCGCCTGCTGCAGGCCTTTCAAAATCTGACGGAAAACGCTGTTGCCCATATGCCGAAAGGAGGGCATCTGCAAATCTCCCTCCAGCAGGAGGGCTCCCAGGCCCTCTGCCTCTTCGCCGACGAAGGAGAAGGAATTAGCCCTGCAGATCTTCCTCACATTTTTGACCGCTACTACAGCTCCGGCAGACGATCCGCCGACTCTTCTACTGGTCTGGGCCTTGCGATAGCCCGTGAGCTGATTCATCTACATGGAGGAACAATCCGCGTGGAAAGCTGTCCCGGCAAGGGAACAACCTTTACCGTCACTCTCCCCTGCACCCCCTCGCCCCCTCACCCTGAAATCGATGAAAAGGAGGAAAACTGACCATGACGCAAGTACTATTGATAGAAGATGACCCTATTATCTCCGAAATCATTTGTGATTATCTGGATGAGCTGGAGGAATACCAGGTCTTTGCCGTCTCGAACGCTGCGGACGCCTTGGCCCGCAGCAGCTATCCCTTCGATATTATTCTCCTGGATATTATGCTGCCTGATGAAGACGGGATAAATCTCTGCACTCAGCTGCGCAGACGGCATCACTGTCCGATCCTGTTTATCAGCTGCATTGACGATACCGATACCATTGTACGCGCCCTGGAGCGGGGCGGCGACGACTATATCGTCAAGCCCTTTGAACCGCAGATCCTTCACGCCCGCATCCAAGCCAATCTGCGCCGCGTACGCCTGGACAAAACCTCTCCTTCCGGATCCAAACGATCCGCAGGCCCTCTCACCCTGGATATGGAAACCTCCACGCTGCAAAACGGAGAACGCTCGTTCTCCCTGAGCAATATGGAGCTTCGGATTCTGGCCTTTCTGATGGAGCATCCCGGCCAGTATTTTACCTCCACGGAACTCTATCGCAAAATCTGGGGAAAACCCAGCTACGGAGACGCCCGGACCGTTCTGGTTCATATCCATAATCTGCGCAAAAAAGTAGAGAAAGATCCATCCCATCCCCGTTTTCTGCGCAACATTGCCGGAAAGGGCTATATCTTCTCCGTCGATGGGGAAAGTTAAAAAAACCGCCCGGAATATTCCGAACGGCTTTCTTTGCTTTCGTTTTATTTATGACTCATACAGGGGATACCGGTCGGTCAGCTCCTTCACCATCGCCTTCGCCTCCTCCGAATTCTTCTCCGGATCTTCTATGGTAAGGGCGATAGCGCGGGCAATCTGGCGCATATCCTCCTCCTTCATTCCCCGCGTCGTCACCGCTGGGGTTCCCAGACGAATGCCGCTGGTGACAAAGGCGCTGGCCGGATCGTTGGGGATGGCGTTCTTGTTGCAGGTGATGTGCACGGAGTCGAGAAGCTTTTCCGCCGCCTTTCCCGTAATTCCTTTGTTCAGCAGGCTCACCAGCATCAGGTGGTTATCGGTGCCGCCGCTGACCAGATCAAAACCCTGAGCCGTCAGCTCGGCTGCCAAAGCCTGGGCATTGCGGACCACCTGCTTCCCATATTCCTGAAACTCCGGCTGCAGGGCCTCCTTCAGGCAGACTGCCTTGGCCGCAATCACATGCTCCAGCGGGCGGCCCTGAGTGCCGGGGAAGATAGCCTTGTTGAAATTGAATTTCTTCGCATTTTCCTCATTGGAGAGGATCATGCCGCCGCGGGGCCCTCTGAGGGTCTTGTGGGTGGTGGTCGTCGTCACATGGGCATAAGGAATGGGGCTCTCATGGACTCCCGCCGCCACCAGTCCCGCGATATGAGCCATATCCACCATCAGATAGGCTCCCACCTCGTCGGCGATCTCCCGAAAACGCTTAAAATCAATGGTTCGAGGGTAGGCGCTGGCCCCGGCCACAATCAGCTTCGGCCCGCACTCCTTCGCAGTCTCTAATACCCTGTCGTAATCAATGTATCCGTTTTCATCAATCCCATAGGAGACGAAATGGTAATAAGCTCCGGACATATTGACGGGGCTGCCGTGGGTCAGATGGCCGCCCTGGTCCAGGCTCATGCCCATGATGGTATCGCCGGGCTTGCAGATCGCAAAATACACGGCCAGATTGGCCTGGGCGCCGGAGTGAGGCTGCACATTGGCATATTCACAGCCAAAAAGCTTTTTTGCCCTCTCAATAGCCAGATTCTCTACGATATCCACATATTCGCAGCCGCCGTAATACCGTTTTCCCGGATAGCCTTCCGCATATTTATTGGTCAGGTGACTTCCCATGGCTGCCATCACAGCTTTGCTCACCAGGTTTTCCGAGGCGATCAGTTCAATGTTCTGCCGCTGCCTTTTCAGCTCCAGCTCCATCGCCTCCGCTACTTCCGGATCAAATTTTACCACTTCCTCGAAAGAAAACATTTCTCCGCTCCTCCTATTCTGCGATCTTGACAGGTTTCCTGGTACACCGTGCGCAAATCCCGCGCATCTGACAACCATCATACCACGAAAAGGCCGCGTTGGAAAGCTCGTTTCCATTTTTGGCAGCGCCTTTTCCCGCCATTTCCCGCCGCCTGCTTTAAGCCTGTCAGAATATCCCCGGAATTACCGCGGCCAGCCACATTCCCACAACAAAGGACAGGATATTGGCCGCCCAGGCGTAAGCCGCGGCCCTGCCCTTTTTCGTATTTTCGGCATAGCGGGGCAGATAACGGATGTACAGAAGCATCTCCGCCACCGTTACCGCAAGCTCCAACAGCACGTACAGGAAAATAAAGAGAAAATACCCGCTCGCGTAATTCGCTACATTCAAGGCCACGTTCAACCCGACCTGGGTGATCACATTGACCCGAACCAGGAAAAGCAGCGCTTTTCTCGACCGATAGCCAAAAAGCCTGGCCGCTGCCAGCTCCACGCAAATGGTAAGGACGATGCGGGCCGCAAGCGAAATGAGTTCCCAGGTATAATCATAACTTTTTTCCGCCGTCAGGCTGCCGCTCCGGTAATCCGACAAATCCACCGTATAGTAGCTGTCGAAGGCATATCGTTCATATACGGGGCTTACGCAGAACAGGTCTTCCTCCGGAAAATACAGGAGGATCTTAAACGAATAGGGCGGATAATAAGTCCAGCTGATGCCATCCTCCCCGGAACATCTCCACCACTCCTGCAGGAAATAATAACCGTCCGGATCCTGATAATCCACAAATTTCTTCCAGATTTCATAGCCCCCATCCCCCGGTGCATAGAGGGCATACTCTTCCGTTCCATCCCAGGCGCTGTAGGGCCCCGTGGAATCATATTGGGATAAAAGCGTCCCATAAAAGACTTCTCCCTCTGCGATTCCGGTAAAGCCGACATGAACAGAAGGCTTCGGCCCCGCGTCAGCCAGCGCTTTCACCGGAAAAGCCAGGAAAAATGCCGCACAGAGAATGACAGCTGTAAACATAGTCGCCTTGGTTCTTCTCATCAAAATCCCCCCTTTGATTGTGTGCGCCTTTAAAGGATTACAATCAAATTGTAGCATACAAAGGGGGGTCTGTCACTCTCTGCACCGCATCTTTTGCGTCTCTTTTGTCCCTTTTGCATCTCTTATGCATCTTTTCCGTCTCTTCTGCCTCCCTTTCAGTTCCTTTTTCAGCGCCCGCCCAGGCCGCCCATCCAGTCAGGAAAACCAGACCAGAATCGGCGCGGCAAAGAAATACCACGTCCTTTCCCCGCATAAGAACAAAAGCAGCAGAATCGGATACCCGCTGGCAAGCAAGGCCTTCCCATATCCGTCAAATCTATCCTTCCTTCGGCACAGCAGAAGGGAACAGAATACCATCGTCGATACGCAGACACAGGCCACATGAAAGACATAGAGCAGGTACCCAATGACCGTTACTGCCTGCGTCAATCGATCCGCTTAAAAAAAGTTTGGCT
>CALWRE010000051.1 GCA_944383835.1 uncultured Lachnospiraceae bacterium
TGTTTGCCAAAAATCCCATCGATCTGGGAACCCGCTGCACCGTATTTATGAATTCCAATGTAAAGCAGGCCCAGAAGGAAGGCGCGGAGGTCGCCGATATCTCCGCCGGCCTGGCCTATTCCGTCATCAAAAACGCTTTATATAAGGTAATGAAGATCACCGGCCCCGAGGACCTGGGCAAGCATGTGGTGGTCCAGGGCTGCACCTTCTACAACGACGCCGTCCTCAGAAGCTTCGAGCGCATCAGCGGCTGCGAGGCCGTCCGCCCCGATATCGCCGGCATCATGGGAGCCTTCGGCGCGGCTTTGGTTGCCAGGGAGCGCTACCAGGGTCAGCAGACCTCCATGCTCTCCCTGGACGAAATCATTAATCTCTCCTACAAGACCACCATGGCCCGCTGCCAGGGCTGCAACAATCACTGCCTGCTGACGGTCAATATCTTTGACGGCGGCCGCCGCTTTATCTCCGGCAACCGCTGTGAAAAGGGCCTGGGCATTGAAAAATCCAAGGAAGCCATTCCCAACCTGTTTTCCTACAAGCTGGATCGGCTCTTCCACTATGAGCCCCTGGCGGAGGAAGAGGCTCCCCGCGGCGTTGTAGGTATCCCCCGCGTTCTGAATATGTATGAAAACTTCCCGTTCTGGGCCGTTTTCTTCCGGGAGCTGGGCTTCCGAGTGGTTTTATCCCCTCTGTCCACCCACAAGATCTACGAGCTGGGCATCGAATCCATCCCCAGCGAATCGGAGTGCTATCCGGCGAAGCTGGCCCACGGGCATGTGGCCTGGCTGATCGCCCAGAAGGTGCCTTTCATCTTCTACCCCTGCATTCCCTATGAGCGCAACGAGACGCCGGAGGCCAACAATCACTATAACTGCCCTATCGTCACCTCCTACGCAGAGAATATCAAGAACAACGTGGAGGAGCTGGCCGATGGGTCCATCCGGTTTATGAATCCCTTCCTGCCCTTTACCAACGAAGAAGTGCTGGAGGAGCAGTTGGTCAAGGTATTTGGCGCAGAATTCTCCATTCCGGCCCGTGAAGTGCGGGAGGCCTGCAGGAAGGGCTGGGCCGAGCAGGATGCTGCCCGGCGGGATATTGAGAAAAAGGGCGAGGAAACCCTTCGCTATATGGAAGAGACCGGCCATCAGGGCATCGTCCTGGCCGGACGCCCTTATCATATCGATCCCGAAATCAATCACGGCATACCGGAGTTAATCACCTCCTATGGTCTGGCCGTGCTGACGGAGGACTCCATCTCCCACCTGGCCAATCCGGAGCGGCCGATGCTTGCCATCGACCAGTGGATGTACCACTCCCGCCTGTACCGGGCCGCCGATTTTGTCAAGACGCGGGAGGATCTGAACCTGATTCAGCTGAATTCCTTTGGCTGCGGTCTGGACGCGGTGACCACCGACCAGGTAAACGATATTCTGTCCCATTCCGGCAAGCTCTACACCGTGCTGAAGATCGACGAGGTAAACAATCTGGGCGCAGCCCGTATCCGTATCCGTTCGCTGATCTCCGCTCTGAAGCTGCGCAGCCGGACACAGATGAACCGCCAGATTGTCTCGGCCAGCTATCACCGGGCCGAGTTCACGGAGGCTATGAAGAAGGATTACACCATCCTCTGCCCTCAGATGTCTCCGATTCACTTTAACCTGCTCCATGCAGCCCTGACCTCCTGCGGCTACAACATCGATGTGCTTAAGAGCACCAAGCAGGAGTCCCTGGACATGGGACTGAAATATGTAAACAACGACGCCTGCTACCCTTCGCTGATCGTCGTCGGCCAGATCATGGAGGCTCTGCTCTCCGGCCGCTACGATGTCAACAAGGTGGCAGTCATCATCACCCAGACCGGCGGCGGCTGCCGTGCCACCAACTACATCGGCTTTATCCGCCGCGCCCTGGAAAAAGCCGGAATGCCTCAGGTGCCGGTAATCTCCTTAAGCGCTCAGGGCCTGGAGAATAACTCCGGCTGGACGATCACCCCGCCGATGCTTATCAAGGCTCTGCAGGCTGTGGTCTATGGCGACCTGTTCATGCGGATGGTCTACCGGATGCGTCCCTATGAGATTACCCCCGGCTCCACCGACGCCCTCCACGAAAAATGGGAGAAGCGCTGCATCGAATCCCTGAAGAAAAAACCTTCGATGCGGGAATTCAAGAGAAATGTCCGGGCCATGATTCACGATTTCGACACCCTCCCCATCCATGAGGATATGAAGAAGCCCCGCGTAGGCATTGTAGGTGAGATTCTGGTAAAGTTTGCTCCGGAGGCCAACAATCACCTGGTGGAGCTTCTGGAGAGCGAAGGCGCCGAGGCTGTTATGCCTGATCTGATGGACTTTTTGCTGTACTGCTTCTACAACAGCAATTTCAAGGCGGACCATCTGGGCACCAAGAGAAGCACGGCAATCCTGTGCAATATCGGTATCTCCGCCATCGAATATTTCCGCGGAACGGCGAGAAGGGAACTGGAAAAGAGCCGGCACTTCATTCCGCCGTCGAGGATTCAGGAACTGGGCGAATATGCCAAGGAATACGTTTCCCTGGGCAATCAGACCGGCGAGGGGTGGTTTCTCACCGGCGAGATGCTGGAGCTCATACACACCGGCACGCCCAACATCGTCTGCACGCAGCCTTTCGCCTGCCTGCCCAACCATATCGTGGGCAAGGGAGTCATCAAGAGCCTGCGGGCAGCCCACCCCGAATCCAACATTATTGCTGTGGACTACGATCCCGGCGCCAGCGAGGTAAATCAGCTAAACCGTATCAAGCTAATGCT
>CALWRE010000052.1 GCA_944383835.1 uncultured Lachnospiraceae bacterium
AAGCGGACAAATCTTTCGCGTCCGGCAGTTTCGCACCATATGCAGATTTTGAAAAGCGCAGGAATTGTAAAGAGCCGAAAAGAAGGGACTCGCGTTTATTACTACTTAGCCCCAGAGACAAACCAGCTAAACGATCTTATTACCTTATTCTGTGATATAAGAGAACTTATGAAATATGCTCCTGACAGGAGCGGAGACAATGATTAAAACACGCACAGATGCCGCTGAAGTTACAAAATGGCGGCGTCTTTTCATTTACAATGATTTTATAGAATATTTACTTTGTCTTTACGTATGAGAGGTATGATAATCTAAATATGAGTCATTATGGGGGGACTGACATGAAAAAGCATATCAAAAAGATAATCCTTATTTTAGTCGGCTTTATCATTCTTTGCGTCTGCTTATGGCGGCTGCGGCCGCATTCCTTTGCGGATATCCTTTCTGCGGATGCAAGTACGATTTCCAGTTTCTCCTGCGTTGTAAATATCAGCGGAATCGATGCGGAGGGAGTAACCTTTATCGACAGCTATGGGCTGCAGGCATCAACCGAAGACGGGGAAAAATTCAGCGATGTTATCGGTATTTTAGATCAGACGGATTACCGGCAGAGCTTTCAGAATCTGCTGCCGTGGGCACAAACAGCCGTTTCTGGCGGTGACAACTCTGAAAGCGCAAATATTTCCCTCGCCTGGGAGGATGCGGAGAGGGAATCCTGCTTTTTGGTGGTTTTCAAGAATGGGAAAATGGTTGTAGGCAGAGGGGAGAATAATGGATTCTCAATCTATTATGCGACGGACGACGCCATGTTGGATAAGCTTGTAAATTATGTGCAGGAATATGGGATAAAAATGGATGAGTGATAATAGGGCCCTCTATACTAGTCGGTGAGGATTGCCCCTGTCTCATCAATTTTGTAGACAGACAGGACAGCCTGCCGCTGCTACGACTTCCGTGGAAACCTCAACGGAATCGCCCTCAGAAAGGCTGCTGTTTCCAATATCGTTTACTTTAAATACACGGCAGCACCTGCTCCATTATAAATTTATGCAAATCCAAAATATGATTTTGTTATTGCATAAATTTGAAATACTGTCAGGAATGGCTTTCCAAAGGGATCCTTCTCTCCTCCCCTGTTTCCGTTCGGGCAATCAAAATATCGCCCTGCAAAGCAATATCCTCAATCCACACATTGCCATCTCTGTACCATTCTTTCCATTGATCCGTTTTTTTCCCATACCTATACGAGGCAAAAGGAGGTCTCAGATAGTAGAGAATTATCCCACATCCAGCCATTACACAATATTTTTCGCTTGGTGCAATTATTGCTTTCTCGACATCGCCATAGAAATCCCCGATTTTTGCTATAACTTTTTCGGAGCGTTTTCTCAGTAAAAAAACCGTCTCATATTCTTTGCATATTATATAATGTTTGCTTTCCGCTACTTTTATCATCTGTTTTAATTTCCATTCTGTTTCGTCTCCGACCCATCCCCCTCCAAAACATATCTCATTTTGGGGATGCTGTTTCCCTTTTCAAAGACATATACTCTTTTGCATTTTGGGCACATCCACACATCCCGTTTCGGCAGAGGAATCCTCCATGGAATTATCACTTTTCAGTCCAGCAGCGCCTCCCATTCTTTATCCGTATATACCCATAGCTCTATATCGTTCGGCACTTCTGTCGTGCTCAAAACATACCCGCATTTGCAGTTCATTTTTGCCATACATATCTCCCCTTCCATCCTAGTTCCGCAAGAAACTCACCAGCCGGCGCTGCAGCGTCACCAGGGAGGAGTGGAGGTTTTTATCGTCGGCCATGGCCTCGGCCACGCCTTCCTCCAGCATGGACATGGCCTCCTCATATTTGCGGAAGGAGGGCATCGTTACCGCCGTCTCCATGATCTCATCCAAAAGTTCCATATCCATCCGACTGCCGGCCGGCATATCGGCGTTAATCCTTTCCGCCGTCTCCGGGGCCGTCACCACGCTTTTTAAGCCGGACGCTCCCTGGGAAAGGGAGAAAATCTGTTCCTGAATCTCCGCGTCATAGGTCATAAGCTTCAGAAACTCCCAAGCCAGATCCCGGTCCGAGCAGCGGGAACTGATTCCCATCAGCAGAACGTCCATCTCCGATACATTGGCACCGGAGGGCCCGGCGGGCATCGGCAGGCACTCCCACTCAAAACCGGTATATTTTTTGATTCGCCACGGGTAGGGCGAATAGGTACGGTATTCCGAAAAAAGCAGGGGCTGGAAGGCCACGTTTCCCAGGTCGAAATCCTGGGCGCTGACCTGGGATCCCTGATTCAGCCCATTTAGCTGCTCCACGAAAAGCACGGCCTCCTCAGCCGCCGGACTGCCCACATAGCACTCCCTCCCATCCGGATCGAAAAGCCCCTGGCCGTTGGCATATACCGCGTCAGTCCAGGAATAATTGTAGCAGCCAAAGCGGTCCAGCACGCCGTTGCCGTCGGTATCCGCTGTCACCTGCCGGCAGATCTCATAAAAGTCCTCCCAGGTCCAGTCCTCCCCAGGCATCTCCACCCCCGCTTCCTCCAAAAGGCTTCGATTTACAAACATCAGCCGGGGAACACACTCGTAGGCCAGGGCCATCTGGCGGCCCTCCCACTGCCCGCCCGCGTATGCAGCCGGATAATAGGCCTCCCCATCAAACGAGGGATCCGATTGGATTAAATCGCTTAGATCCTCCAGGGCTCCCAGAGAGGCCAGCATATGAAAATCCTCCGACAGGATCATAAACACATCCGGTTCCGTGCCCAAAAGCAGCTGCTCCGCCAGCCATTCGGAGTAATCCTCCTTTAAAATCCCGCCGGTATATTCCACCCGGACGCCTGGATGCTCCGCCTCGAAGCGCTCCGCCGCCAGGTCGATGATATCGTAAACGGTACCGCTTGGCACATCCCAGTTGCTTTCCGCCATAATTCCCACGCGAATCACCTGCTCCCGGCTGCCGCAGCCGACCGTCGTCAGAGCGATAATAAAGAGAAGGGCCGCAGCGAAGGCAAAACGAACGGTGGGCGAAGCGGCGCCCCGCTTATCCCTCTCTCCCACTCTTTTCATGCCGTTTTTCCCCATCTATTTCTCCCCATCCGTCTCTTTCCATTCCTCTCATTCCATCCCTCTCCCTTTGTCCGCTGCTTTCCGTCCGATCCTTCCGTTAATTTTCCTCGTCTCCTTCCAGCCGGTTCACCGCCCCGGTCTGCACCGCCCAGATTGCCAGCTGGGTCCGATCCCGCAGGGAAAGCTTGCCAAGAATCGAGCTCAGATAGTTGCGCACCGTTCCCTCGGAGAGATACAGCTTGGCGGCAATCTCCTTGTTTGAAAGGCCTTTGCCGATCTGACGGATCACCTTCCACTCCGTCCGGCTCAGATCCGCACACTGCCTCTCATCCACCTGGATTGCCGGGCCGCCCTGGGCCATCTGGGAAAAGAAGCGGATCACCTTTCCGGCCACATCGGGATTGATCATGGCGCTGCCGGCAGCCACCTTATGAATGGCCTCCGTCAGCTCGCTCATAGAAATTCCCTTCAGCAGGTAGCCGCTGGCCCCGTATTTCAGGGCGCTATAGACGTATTCGTCGTCGTCGAAGGTGGTGAGGATGATGATCTTAATATCCGGGTACTGCTCCTTTACCAGGCGGGTACACTCCACTCCGTCCATTTCGGGCATACGGATATCCATCAGGATCACATCGGGACGGATCAGCTGCACCGAACGCAGCACCTCCCGCCCATTGGCCGCCGAATCGGTCACTTGTATGCCCTCCTGGGTGCTGAGGACAATCTGCAGGCTCTGGCGAATCAGTTCCTGATCGTCTGCAATCAATACCTTGATCATTCTTTATCCCCCCATCTGATTGGAATACGGGCATCTATGCAAAAGCCGTCGCTCCCGTCAAACTTTACGGATCCGCCTAACAGACGAATTCTCTCCTTCATATGCGTCAAGCCAAAGCCGTCGGTAATCTCCCCGCAGCCCTTGCCGTTATCCCGGATCAGCAGATGCAGCATCTTTTCCTCCTTCTCCATCCGAATCCACAGATGATCGGCATGTCCATGCCGCACCGCGTTGGTCATGCTTTCCTGGACAATGCGGTAGAGCACTTCCTCCTCGTCGCTGTCAAAATGCAGCTTTCCGGCTTGGTTGTCGAACTCTACCTTGAGCCCCGTGGTAGCCTGGGCCTGCCCGATGATCTGGCGCAGAGCCCCTTCCAGCTCCTGCTTTTCCAGGGCGTCCGGCCGGAGGGCCTTCACCGAACGGCGCACATCCGTCATCCCCTGTCGGGCCACCTCGCTGACCAGGCCCAGCTGCTTTCTCGTTCCCTCCACGGAATAATCCAGCATGGACACAGCCGCGTCGATGCCGGTGATGATGCCGGTAAGGGCATGGCCCAGGGTATCATGGATTTCCCGGGCCAGGCGGTTTCTTTCCCTGGTCTCCGCCATCCTCTCCGTCTCCTTGGCGTAAGCCGCCAGCTGCAGATTCATCTCCTTCAGCTCCTCGTTGGCCTCGTTCAGCTGAGCGTTCAGCTGGCGTATCCTCTCATTTTCCGCCACCTGAACGCGGATGCGAAGCAGAGCGTACACCATGAACAGAAGGGTGTTCAGCGAGGACAGCAGGGCGAAAAGGACGGTAAACAGGTTGCGCACCGGCACCGTATAATAGGACAGATAGCGGTCCACCGAGATCACCGCCGTCCGGGTGGACACAATATCAAAATCCAATAGAAGAAACATCACGAAAGCCAGACTCAGCAGCGCTCCCTTGAGCCTGGTCAGCTTTCCGTAGGACAGAAAGTCGACCGCCGCCAGCAGAATCAGTCCGCTGTAATTCCACTGGAGCACACTCATGATTCCTAAACAGAGCAGAATCTTCGCCGTCCCCAGCAGAACCGGCCAGAGCTTTTTCTCCTCTCCCTCCCGCTTTATTCCCATCAAGGCCAGCAAAATGGCAAAAAGCCCCAGAGCCCTAAGCGGAATGCTCCAGGGCTGCTGCGGCAGAACAGACAGCTCCTCCAAAAAATCTCTGGCTCCAAAAGACGAACAGATGCGCTGTGTGGTCACGGCCATCAGAAAGGAGAGCGCCATTATCTCAATCAAACTCACATTTTTCATGCACAGGACAATCCGGTCCGGCAGCCTGTTTTTCATCCCTCATTCCCCCCTACTGCCAGCGGTCAACGCCGAACTCCTCCACATTGCCCTGGGTGATCAGGCTTACCGGCACAAAAACCGAAGCCTCGCATTCCTCGCCTTCCAGCAGCCGGTACATATTTTCCACGGCGATGCGGCCCACCTCCGAAGGAAACTGGGCCGAAGTGGCCGTCATCATCCCTTCCCGGATCATGGCCTTGGCCTCCGGCGCTCCGTCCACCCCGTACACGCGTACGCCCTCCAGAATCCCCGCATCCTCCATGGCCGCCATACAGCCCATGGCGCTGGGGTC
Organism: uncultured Lachnospiraceae bacterium; assembly: GCA_944383835.1. GTDB lineage: Bacteria > Bacillota > Clostridia > Lachnospirales > Lachnospiraceae > RGIG7193. The sequence goes on from CALWRE010000052.1 coordinate 5,474, forward strand.
ATTGAGGGCAAAAACCGTATCGAATGCCACGCCGGAGGCAATGATCTCCTCCATCACCGGCATGGCCACCTCCAGCTGCCCGTCGCACTCTCCCCTGGCTACAATCTGATAGTCTCCCTCCAGGGTATCCTCGAAGCCGGCCATCCGGTCCAGGGAAGACTCAGCCGTCGAATGCTCCAGCAGGACGATCCGGGCCGAATCGGCATTCTCCATCAAGTGCCGGGCGCAGAGGACCCCGGCCATATAGTTGTCCGAGACCACGGTGCAGTTCGCCAGCTCCTCTTCATAGACGCCGGCGTCCACGGCAATCACCAGGATTCCCTTTTCCCTGGCCTCCTCCAGCACCGGACAGATGGCCATCCAGTCCACAGGGGTTACGAAAATAGCCGACACCCCCATATCGATCAGCTCCCGAATCTGCTCCATCTGCTTGTCCGCGTCCAGGGCCGGATTGCGGGTGATCAGAATATCCCCGTTCTCCTCCACCACTGCCCGGATCTCGTCGTTGACCATCTCATAATAGGGATTGTTCATCGTCATATAGCAGGCGCCGATCAGCCGGGCATTCTCCGTCTGAGCGGCGGATAAATCCCGGTCCGTAAATAAAAACACCCCAAACCCGATGGCGGCAATCCCGTTGAACAGCACCAGCAGCAGCGGGAACAGCCACCGGCGTTCTCTCTGTTTTCTCTCCTCCAATTTTTCCCCTCCCTATGACGCAGCGGTCGGGAAATCAGCCTGCGGGAAGCATCCCCTCCAGTTCCTGCAGGGCCGCCTCCAGCTGATTATCTCCCTCGCCGGCCAGCTCCACCTCCACGTCCGGCGTAATGCCCGTGCCATGGATGCAGACGCCGTTCGGCGTATAATAGCGCTCGGTGGTAAGCTGGATTGCCGTAATCCCATCGCTCAAGGGAAACAGGGTCTGCACAATCCCCTTTCCAAAGGTCTGCGTCCCCACCAGGATTCCGGCTCCCCGGTCCTGGATCGCCCCGCTTAGGGCCTCGGAGGCGCTGGCCGAGTTCTCATTGACCAGCACAGCCAGGGGCTTGCCAAACTCTCCCTCGCCGGAATAATAGGAATAGGTATATCCGGCGGCGTTTTCCATCGTGAGCACCACGCCCTCCGGCAGAAACACATCGGCAATTTCCAGCAGCACATTCAAATCCCCGCCGGGATTATCCCGCAGATCCAGAACCAGGGCCTCCATACCCTGACTCTCCAGATTTTCCATGGCCGCCTCCAGCTGGTCGGCCGCCTTTCCATCGAACTGGTACAGCAGGATATAGCCCACCTCATCGGTGAGCATCCGGTATTCCACGTTCTGCGTCTCCACCCGGCGGCGCTCCACCTGCATTTCCAGGTATTCCCCCGTCGAAGGACGGAAGACCTCTATGCTGACCCAGGTTCCTTCCTCTCCGGTAATCCGACCCGCCACCTCGTTCAGATTCGATTCGCCTGCCAGAAGCCCGTCCACCTGGTACAGGATATCTCCGCTCTCTATCCCCGCCTCCATCGCCGGGCCGTCAAAAACCCGCAGGATGGATATCTCGCCGGTGTCCGCGTCCTGGCTCACCAGAACGCCGATCCCGCAGTATTCCCCGGTGTGGCTTTCCTCCAGGGCGGCATACTCCTCTTCATTGTAATAATAGCTGTAAGGGTCGCCCAGCCCGTAAACCATCCCCAGATAAGCCCCGTCAGCCAGATCGGCCTCATCGTATGCAAAAAGGTAGTTGTCGTCGATATAGGCCTTGATTTCCTCCAGCTTATCGGTAATTTCCGCAAGTTCCCCGCTCTGGGAAACGGAAGAGCCTCCCAGGACAGCCCCGTGGACGGAGCCGCCGGTCTGCCCGCCCTGGCGAAGTCCCCGGACAGCGATAACCACGGCCGCCGCCAGAAATACCAGGACCAGCATGCCCAAAGCTCCCGCCAGGACGCCCCGGCCAAAGCCGTTCTTCTTTTTTCCGTAAGGGTAATAATCCCCATAATCATCATAGCTGTAATGTTCCATCATATGCTGCCTCCGCCTCCTCGCTTATCCGGCGCACTGGCCGCCTTCCGTTTCCCCGACCGCATCCAGGGATGAGGCGTATCAGGGAACCGACACATAATCCAGAGGATTGCGGTATTCCCCGTTCACACGCACGCCGAAATGCAGGTGAGGCCCGGTGGAATAGCCGGTGGAGCCCACCAGCCCGATATTCTCCCCCTGCTCCACATGGTCTCCCACCGAGACCAAAAGCTTGGAACAGTGCATGTATACGGTATATACCCCGTTTCCATGGTTGATCATAATATAGTTGCCGGCCGAGTAATTATACTGGGAAATAACCACATCCCCGGCGGCCGCCGCATAAATCTTGGTTCCTGTGGGCGCACCCACATCCAGTCCCTTGTGAAAGGTTGACATCCCCTCAATCGGGGCCTCGCGCTCGCCGAATTCCGAGGTGATCCGGGTGCTATCCGGTATCGGCCAGATGAAGCCCGTGCTGCCGCCCGACTCACTGCCCGAATCATTTCCGCCGTTTTCTCCGCTTCCCCCCTCCTGGGAGCCCTCGCTCTCCGAAGGAGTCTCCCCTTGATCCTCGCCCTCCTGCGTTTCCCCGCCCTCCTGGGCTTCCTCGCTCTCTTGGGCCTGCTGTTCCTCTTCCTCCCGGCGGGCCGCCTCTTCCTCCTGGCGGCGAATCTCCGCCTCGATCTGCTCGATCAAAGCCTCCTGCTCTTCCATCGCCTGCGTCAGGCTGTCTGTCAGGCTGTCCACCTGGGCCTCGGCATTATCGATCTGATCCGAATAACCGGAGAGCTCCTCATTCTTCGCCTCCATCAGCGTTTCCAGATCCTCCCGGCTGGCCTCGTTAACTGCCTGCAGCTCTTCCATCTGCCGGTATTCTTCCTCGAGAATACTCTGGGCGTCCTGGATATTCTGGCAGGTCTGCTGATATTCTTTCAGCATATCCCTGTCGTACTCCATCAGGGCGGTAATATATTCGGAACGGTTCAAAAGCTCCGCCAAGCTCCCGGAGCTGAATAAAAGCTCCAAAAACTGCATATTTCCATTCTCATACAGATACTGAATCCGAAGCTTCATCGCCTCATACTGCTCTTTCGCATCGGCCTGGGCCTGGGAAAGCTGCTCTTTGGCGGAGTCAATCTCCGCCTGCTTCTCCGTCATGGCCGCCTCCAGGCGGTCAATGGTATCCTGCACCTCCGTCAGGTTCTGATCCAGCTCTCCGATATAGGACAAAAGATCGGTTCTCTCGCTTTCCAGATTCTCCAGACGATCCTGGGCCGACTCCCTCTCCTCCGAGATCTGGCTGATTTCATTCTGCGCATCCGCCAGGCTCTCCTGGGCCTTGGCCAATTCCTCCGAGATTTCCGTCTCCTCTTCCTCCGCCGCCCGCACGCTTTGCGGCGAAAGCCCGCCGACTATCAGCAGTACGGACAGAAGTACGCAGAAAATGCCCATTCCCTTTCTTTTTCGCGTATCCATTTTTCGGGTATCCATATGCTCACACCTTCAGATGACGGCGCACCGATGTGGCGCTGCCCAATAGTCCTATACCAACGCCCAGGGCCGCAGCCACCGGAATCAGCACTTTCATAATTTCCTGCACCGGCAAAAACGACATAAAACCGGCCAATATCGCCAGATGTTCCTCCATATAGGCAATTACCCGTCCGTACAGGAAAAAAACAAGCCCCAGGGGAATGGCCGCCCCCAAAAGGCCGATAAACAGTCCTTCCACCAGGAAGGGGGTGCGGATAAAAGCCTTGGTCGCTCCCACCAGACGCATGATCCGGATCTCATCCCGCCTGGCAGAAATCGCCATGGAGATTGCATTGTGAATCAGGAATACCGATACGCACAATAGAATTCCGATCAGGCCGATGGACACGTAGCCCACCGCGTTGTTTAAGTCGATCATTCCGCCGGCCGCAATGCTGGAGGCGTTGACCCGCCGCACCCCCGGCACAGTCTCCAGCCAGGAGACGAACTCCGCCTGGTCCTCCACATTATTTAAGAATATCTCATAGCTGGCCATATCGGCTAAAGGATTGTCCCCGGCAAAGTCCTCGGCCATCTCCTCCGCCCCCTCCAGGTAATCCTGGGAAAAAATCTCCCAGGCCTCGTCGCCGGAGATAAAGCGCATTTCCCGAATCTCCGGGCGCTCTCCGATCTGGGCCCCAATCTCCTGTATCTCGTCTTCGCTTAAGTCCTTTTCAAAAAAAACGGTGATGCCGACGGTTTCCTCCACCGTCTGCATCGTATAGCGTAAGTTTACCAGCACGCAGTAGACCACGGAGAACAAAAGCACGCATGCCGTAATGGTGGCGATTGAAGCCAGGGTAAACAGCAGATGCCTGCGTATGTTCTTCAATCCCTGCCCAATGCAGTAAAAAATCGTATTCAGTCTCATTCTTCACTCCCGCTTATTTGTCTGTCGTCTATCATGTCGCCGCGGTTCATCACGATGACTCTTTTGCCCATCCGCTCCACAATCTCCTGGCTGTGGGTTACGACTACCACGGTGGTGCCGCCTGCGTTGATTTCCTCCAACAGCTGCATGACCTCCCAGGCATTGCGGGAATCCAGGTTACCTGTGGGCTCGTCGCACAGCAGGATATCCGGCTGATTTACCAGCGCCCTGGCGATGGCTACCCTCTGCTGCTCTCCGCCGGAGAGTTCGTTCGGAAAGGCCTTATATTTGGCCGACAGGCCCACCCGCGTGAGAATCCGGGGGACGTCCTTGCGGATCTGCCTCGAAGGGGTCACCACCACCCTCTGGGCAAAGGCCACATTCTCATAGACATTCCGGTCCTTCAAAAGCTTGAAATCCTGGAATACCACCCCCAGTTTTCGGCGGTAATAGGGGACGCGCCGGCGCTTCATCCCCACCAGCTTTTCTCCGTCCACAATAATCTGTCCCTCCGTGGGCTCTATCTCCTTTAAAAGGAGGCGGATCAGGGTGGATTTCCCCGATCCGCTGTCTCCCATGACGAATACAAATTCGCCCTCTTCGATATGAAGGCTGAGATTGCGGACAGCCCTCACATTTTTGCCGAAGGTTTTGCTTACGTTCTCAAAATCAATCATGCTTTTCCTCAGTGATCCATTTTCTCGATATAGTTCATATATTTCACGACCATCAGAGCAATCTTGAATGTAATCGCATCGTCGAAGGTGCGCAGGTCAAGGCCCGTGCTCTTTTGCAGCTTATCCAGGCGGTAAACCAGCGTATTCCGATGGATATACAGCTGCCGGGAGGTCTCCGATACGTTTAAATTATTATCGAAGAATTTATTGATGGTAGTCAGCGTCTCCTCGTCCAGTTCATCCGGCGACTTGCCGTCAAAAATTTCGCGGATGAACATCCGGCACAGATGCAGGGGCAGCTGATAGATCAAGCGGCCGATGCCTAAGTTGCTGTAGGCCACCACATGCTGGTCGCTGTAGAAGATCTTGCCCACATCCAGGGCCATCTTCGCTTCCTTATAAGAGCGGGACACATCCCGGATCTCATTGATAATCGTGCCGTAGGCGATATGCACCCGGGCCATGGCCTCCGAATTGAGCATGTCGAGGATCATATGGGCTACCCGGTTCATATCGTCGTAGTCCTCTCCCTCTTTCAGCTCCTTGACCAGGATAATGTTATTCTCATCCACCGCCGTGATGAAATCGCCGGTCTTGCCGGTGAAGAGATTCTTCACAATTTCCATCGAAGCCGAATCGTTCTCCTGGGACGTCTCAATGACGAAAACCACCCGGCGCACGTTGGTCTCGATATGCAGCTTCTTGGAGCGGTTGTATATATCGACCAGAAGCAGGTTATCCAACAGCAGATTCTTGATGAAATTCTCCTTGTCAAAGCGCTCTTTGTAGGCCACCAGCAGATTCTGAATCTGGAACACGACCATCTTGCCGATCATGAAGGTGTCGTCGCCTCCTCCTCGGACCAACAGCACGTACTCCAGCTGATTCTCATCCATCACCTTAAAGAACTGGCAGCCTCCGACTACCTGGCTCTCCGCGGGAGAATTTACAAAGGATATCACGTCTTCGCCGTAGCTGCTCATATTGGGGCTGGTTCCCGCCAGCGTGACTCCCTCGGCATCGCATACGCAAAAATCCGTCCTGGTAATTCCCTTTAGTCCATCGATGGTGCTCTGCAAAATTTGGTTTGAAATCATATCCGTTCTCCTTTGCCAACCGGTTTTATGTATCTATAAAGCCTCTCCCCCAGAAAACACAATAGTTCTCCAGTCTATTAAAAGCTACTTATGAAAACATTCTAATGCAAAACAGAGAAAAAAGAAAGAGGAAAAACGATTTTTTCAGAAACTTTTTTAAAAACCTTTTTCAGAAGACTCTTGCATTTTATATCGAGGTGCGATATAATGCTTATATCGAAGTGCGATGCATCGCAGTATAATTGAAGGAGGTGAGCCGATGGACGCCCATATTCAAAAGGTCTATGTCCCCATGACAGAGACCAGCTTTTACATTCTGCTGTGCCTGCGTCATCCCAGCCATGGATACGGCATTGTGCAGAGGGTGAAGGAAATGACGGACGGGGAGATTGTTCTCAGCCCCGGCACCATGTACGGGAGCCTGTCAAAGATGGAAAAGGACGGCTTGATCTGCTTTATCTGTGAGGAGGAAAAACGCAAGATTTACCAGATCACCGATCTGGGCACAGAGGTCCTGCATCTGGAGTTAAGACGAATCAAGCGGCTGTATCAGAACGCACAGGAGGCAATGCAATGAAGGAGACAAAAACCGAACTTCGCTTTTTTAACATTATGGAGTATGAAAAGGAGCAGGATTACCTGCGCGAGCGCCACAGGCAGGGGTGGAAGCTAAAGGCGACCTACCCGCCGGGAATCTATCGCTTCGTCCGCTGCCAGCCCGAGGATGTGATCTATCAGCTGGACTACAATCCCGACGGGATAAAGCATAAGGACGAATATGTGCAGCTGTTCCAGGACTGCGGCTGGGAGTATCTCTTTGAATTCGCCGGCTACAGCTATTTCCGCAAGCCGGCCGAGGAGGCTCAGGGAGACGAAAGTATCTTCTGCGACGATGAATCGCGGCTGGAGATGGTACGGCGGGTCTTTTACGGACGCATGCTGCCTGTCCTCCTTATCTTTATCTGCCTGATTCTTCCGCAGTTTGCCGACGCAGTTGGGCAGGATGGAATCGCCTCCCCGTTTTTCATCCTGATTCTGATCCTGCTGGCTCTCTTTCTTCTGGTTTTCTGCCAGTTCGCATGGCAGTACCGCCGATTCAGCCAGGGAATCC
>CALWRE010000053.1 GCA_944383835.1 uncultured Lachnospiraceae bacterium
GGCTGTGGTCTTTGCCAGCGGCCTTCTTTTGATGCAGAGGGAGACGGGAGGAATCCAGGTGGAGGACATTCTGGACAGGCTGAGAATCAACGTCTCCGACATCCTGCCGGTTTCCAATGACGTGACAGAGAGCGGGGAAGGGGATGAAGCAGATAGCACGGAGGAAGCCGGCCGGCCGGTGATGGTGGAGGAGATTCCGGGCAACGTGTATCCGACGCAGGAATCCCAGACGGAAACGGCGCCGGAGACGGAGGCATTCACCCAGGCCCCGGCCCAGGCTCCGACGCAAGCCCAGACCCAGGCGCCCACAGAAGCCCCGACACAGGCCCCCACGGAGGCTCCCACCCAGGCGCCGGAGACGGAGGCCGCCTCCACCGGACTGACCTATGTGGTGGAAGCAGGGGATTCCCTCTCCTCCATCAGCCGTAAATTTTACGGCACCGACGCTATGGTGTCTACAATCCAAGAGATGAATGGCCTAAGCAACGCTGACCTGATCAAAGAAGGCCAGGTTTTAAACCTTCCGTAATATGGAAGATATAAGTGGAAGACATAATATGGAAGACATAGATGGAAAAGCATTTCATAAAACTTTCAATCATTCTTCCGGACAGCCCACTAGGATTTCCAAAAAAATTATGGTAAGATATCCACGTAGGCAATGAGCCGTGCGCATAGATGCGAAGAAGAGAATTGCCATGCCGCAGGCATGAGCAGATTCTCGGCTGAGCAGATATGCATAGGGCGAAGCCCGTGAGCGAGGTGAAGCGAAGCGGAACCGAGCTGCGCACGGCGTAAATCAAGGAAGACAAAATGAGCCGTGCGCATAGATGCGAAGAAGAGAATTGCCATGCCGCAGGCATGAGCAAATTCTCGGCTGAGCAGATATGCATAGGGCGAAGCCCGTGAGCGACGCATTGAGCACTTGGCGAGGTATTATCGAGCCTAGTGCGAAAGCGCGCAGAGGCGGCAGAAGCGAAGCGGAACCGAGCTGCGCACGGCGTAAATCGAGGAAGACAAAATGAGCCGTGTGCATAGGCGGAAGCCATGCTCGAAAGGATGCAAGGATACGGTATGACAGATCAGGAACGGGAAAGAGAAAAGAAGAAGAGCAGGCTGCGAAGCAGGATGCTGGTGACGGAGGCGGATACGGATACGGAGGGAGAAGGCCTGGACGCCGATAGGGACGGCGATGAGGACGGATACCGGCAGAGGCTGATCCGCCACCGGATCAAAAAGGTGATTTTCTCCGCAGTGCCGCTGATACTGATTGCGGCCGGTGTTTTTTATTTATATTATCGCAGCAGGAACAGAACCTATACGGAATATGAGGTGGCCTGGACGAAGGATTTGCCGGAAAATGAATTTTCCTCCTATGCGGAATATGCCGCTGGGGTGCTGAAATACGGACGGGACGGGGCCTCCTATGTGAATGCGTCGGGCGAGACCGTTTGGAGCCAGGCTTACGAAATGCGTTCGCCCATTGCGGCGGTGAACGGCTCCTATGCGGTGGTGGCCGACCAGGAAGGAAACAGCATCTATATCTTTGACGAAACCGGCTGCCAGGGTTCGGTGACCACCACCCTGCCGATCACTAATGTGACGATAGCAGGGCAGGGGATGGTGGCGGCTATTTTGGAAGAAGGGGACGTCAGCTATATAAATTTCTTTGACCGCGCCGGAGGACGGCTGGATATAGAGCTTCGCCTGTGGATGGGCGGGCAGGGATACCCCATTGCCCTGTCCCTTTCCCCGTCCGGGACGCAGCTGATGCTGTCCTGCATCTATGCGGATGCGGGAAGCATGCAGAACAACATTGCTTTCTATAACTTCTCCGAGGTGGGCGAGGTGCTGGACCAAAGGCTTGCCGGCGCTTTCCCTACGGGCGGCACGGTATGTCCGGAGGTGGCCTTCTTAAGCGATACCCGCGCTTGCGCCTTCCTGGACAATGGGGTGGCGTTCTACAGTATGGAGGAGCTTTCGGCCAGCGAACCCCTTCTGCCGGAACAGGGGCCGTCCTACACCTATGAGGAGGAGATCCGAAGCGTCTTTTATAATGAGAATTATGTGGGAATCGTTACCGAGGGAAACGGCCAGGATGAGCCTTATCAGCTGCATGTGTACAATGCCTCCGGCGAAATCGTGCAGGAATTTGGCGTTGATTTTGACTATATGACGGCCCAGTTTTCCGATTATGGGATCTGTTTTTATGATCAGGCGCAGTGGTGCATGTACGGTTTTAACGGGGTTTTGCGCTACCAGGGAGAATTGGGCGGAACCCTTGGGATTGTGACCCACCTGTCCCAGTCCCGCCTGCTTCGGGTAGGGGACCAGACGGTGTCGGAGGTAAGGCTTAGATGAAACTAAGGACAAAGCTGATAGTTGCTTTTTTTACGATAATCCTGGTGCCTATTTTTATCGTTTATCTGGGCGTATCCATGTTTACGACGTTTCAGCTGAGAAGCATGGTGTCCGGCTATACCGGGAGCACGATAGGCGATTTGTTTGCAGGCAACGCAGTTTCGCTGATCAGCGGCATGACCGCAGACATATATGACGAGATACAGACAGAGGCAGCGGAAAATCCGGCCTATTTTGACGATGCGGAGAATCTGGACCGGCTGAACGAGGATCTCAATGCGGCGTATTCCTTTTTGGCTGTGCGTACCGAGGAGACTTTTTCCTATATGGGAGGGGATGAGGCGGATCAGGAGATTCTGGCCCAGCTGCCCGACTATGGGGATGCGGACGAAGAGGGGGGAACGGCCTATTATTCCACCCAGCGGCGCAATTATCTGGTAAAGCAGACGGATTTCATCAATTCCCAGGGAAAGGCCTGTTCCGTGTTTGTGGTCACGGCGCTGAACCAGATCCTGCCGCAGATCCGTTCGATTTTCGTGGAGATGGGCGTCATGCTGGTGCTGCTGCTTATCATGGTAAGCCTGGTGCTGTCCATGTGGATTTACCGCGCCATCTTAAGGCCCCTTGGCAAGCTGCAGCGGGCCACCAGGGAGATCAAAAACGGTAATCTGGATTTTGAGCTGGATATCACCGAACAGGATGAGATCGGCCAGCTCTGTCAGGATTTTGAAGAGATGCGCCAGAGGCTTAAGGATTCGTCGGAGGAAAAGGTTCAGTATGATATGGAGAATAAGGAGCTGATCAGCAATATCTCCCATGACCTGAAGACGCCGATCACGGCCATCAAGGGCTACTGCGAGGGCATCATCGACGGGGTGGCGTCGTCTCCGGAAAAACTGGAGAAATATGTCCGCACGATCTACAACAAGGCCAACGATATGGACCGGCTGATCGACGAGCTGACCTTTTATTCCAAGATCGATACCAATAAAATCCCTTATACCTTTACCAAACTGGATATCGGCCAGTATTTCAGCGACTGCGCAGAGGAACTGACGATGGAGCTGGAATCCCAAAACATCACCCTCAACTATTACAATTATGTGGAGCCCGGCACGATGATTATCGCCGATACGGAGCAGTTAAAAAGGGTCGTCAACAATATCGTCAGCAATTCGGTAAAATATCTGGACAAGCGCCGGGGCCTGCTGGTCATAAGGCTGAAGGACGTGGGCGATTTTGTCCAGATCGAGATAGAGGACAATGGAAAGGGCATAGCCCAGAAGGATCTGCCCTATATCTTTGACCGCTTTTACCGGGCGGATTCGTCGCGCAACTCGTCCAAGGGCGGCAGCGGCATAGGCCTTTCCATCGTCAAGAAAATCATTGAGGATCACGGAGGAAAAATCTGGGCCACCAGTAAGGAAGGCATCGGTACGGTGATGCATTTTGTGCTCAGGAAATATCAGGAGGTACTGCATGAGTAAAATACTAATTATTGAAGACGAAGAGTCCATCGCCGAGCTGGAAAAGGATTATCTGGAGCTGAGCGGCTTTACGGTGGAGATTGAAAACGACGGGCAGGACGGGTTAAAGAAGGCTCTGGAGGAGAAATTCGACCTGCTGATTTTGGATTTGATGCTCCCCGGCGTGGACGGTTTTGAGATCTGCAAAAGGGTTCGCAAGGTGAAGAATACGCCGATTTTGATGGTGTCGGCCAAAAAGGAGGATATCGACAAGATTCGCGGCTTAGGCCTGGGGGCGGACGACTATATTACGAAGCCCTTCAGCCCCAGCGAGCTGGTGGCCCGGGTGAAGGCCCATCTGGCCCGCTATGAGCGTCTGATCGGCAGCGGGGCTCAGGAAAACGAGATCATTGAGATCCGCGGTCTGAAGATCGATAAGACGGCCCGCCGCGTCTATGTGAACGGCGAGGAAAAGGCTTTTACCACCAAGGAATTCGACCTGCTGACCTTCCTGGCGCAGAATCCCAACCATGTCTTTTCCAAGGAAGAGCTGTTCAATAAAATCTGGGATATGGAGTCGGTGGGCGATATTGCCACTGTGACCGTCCATATCAAGAAGATCCGCGAAAAGATTGAGTTCAATACCTCCAAGCCCCAGTACATTGAGACGATCTGGGGCGTGGGCTACCGCTTCAAGGTGTGATTTTTCAGAATCGCAGGCAATATAATATAAACCCGCAGCAATAGGAACTGGCGGCAATAAGAACGGCAAGAGGGCTGTTGGGAAATAGATATTCCTACACAGGGGCAGATGTGATTTCATACGAAGTCATATCTGCCCCTGAAATTTCTGAGATAAAAAAGAAAAAGGCAAAAACAGATTGTGAAAAATATATATTGACAAAAACCTGCACCTTTGTTATAGTTACGGTGCAAAGCAAAAGCGAGAGCGTGTTATTTGCAAAATTAGGGTGTTAATGAGAATGCAAGACCTAATTGTATGTTTTAGTGTACAATTGGGTCTTTATTTTTATGCCAATGAGAGGGGGTGTATAAATGCGGATTTTGAACATCTTGAACAACAGTGCATTGGTGGCGGTCAATGAACGGCGGGAAGAAGTGGTCCTGATCGGAAGGGGGATTTCCTTTGGACGCAGGGTAGGGGATGAGATTGATCCTGCCCAGACAGATAAACTATTCAGCCAGAGTTCACCCATCACGCAGGAGCTTCTGGAACTGTTTCAAAGCATTCCGGAAGAGTATTTCGAGATGACGAACGTGATCGTGCGCTATGCCAACAAGAAGATGAAGCGGGAACTGGACAAGGGCATTTATC
>CALWRE010000054.1 GCA_944383835.1 uncultured Lachnospiraceae bacterium
TTCTCGGGATTGAATTTTACGACAGGGACATTGTGGAGGAGACGGCCAGAAAGATGAACCTGCCGGTGTCCGTGATCAGCATCAACGAGGAGAACCAGGGCAGCGCCTATTCGCGGATGCGGTTTCCCCTGGGAAAATCCTCGAGAGAAAAGCAGGATGAGATTTTCCGGGTGCAGTCGGAGATCATACGGAGCCTGGCAAAGCGGGAGTCCTGCGTGATCGTGGGGCGGTGTTCGGACTATATTTTGCGGGATTTTGAAAACCGGCTGAGCATCTGCGTGTACGCGCCCTTTGAGAAGCGGATTGAAAACTGCGTCAGCTCCCTGGGAATGGACGAGGAGACCGCCATGCAGATGACGGTGGAGGTGGACAAGGCCCGGAGAAAGTACCACAAACGGTACGCGAACTACAGCCCGGAGGATATAAAAAATAAAAATCTTCTGATTGACAGCAGCTTTTTCGGCATTGAGGGAACGGCCAGGCTCATCGCGGAGATTGCAAAAAGTAAATTTGGAAAATGAAAAAGACAACGGCGTCGGCATTCAGCAGAAAAAGAATGAGCGCCGCTGTCCTTTTTATTTTGCGGGCATTTCCCGCAGAAATATATGGAAACGAGGAGGAAGCGTATATGAAAAAATCTTACGGAAAGCTGTTGGCTGTTATGGCAGCGGCGGTGCTTGCCATGACAGGCTGCTCCGGCTCCGGGACGGAAGAGAGCAGCGGGAGCGGGGAACAGGCGGGGAGCGCCCAGGCGGGAAGCACGGACGCGGCGGAAGAAACAGAGGCTGCCGCGGACGGCGAGCGGACCGTGGTCACCATTGCGAGGGATTTTGACTCCACGAACCTGGATCCGGTTATGACGGCCAACAACGTGGACATCTGGGTGCTGAACATGATGGTCGAGGGACTGGTCACCAGCTCTGACGACGGGCAGGAGATTATTCCGGCCGTGGCGGATACCTGGGAGGTGTCGGAGGACGGTCTGACCTATACCTTCCACATCCGGGACGGAATCAAGTTTTCCAATGGGGAGGATGTGACCATAGAGGACTGCATTTACAGCATTGACCGGGCAAAGACAGCGGACGGCCCTTGGATCGGCATGCTGGATATGATCGATACCATGGAGGACGGAGGGGACAACAACCTGGTGATTACCCTGACGGAGCCGTCGCCGGCCTTCCTCTCCACTCTGGCCATGTTCAGTTCCTCCATCATGCCCAAGGACTACTGCGAGGAGGTAGGAACCGAGGGGCTGGCGGAGAATCCCATCGGAACCGGCCCCTATGTGCTCCAGGAGTGGAACCGGGGCGAGCGCATGGTGTTCGTGAAGAACGAATACTACTGGGAAGAGGGAAGCCCCAAGGTGGACGAGATTGATATGGTCGTGGTGGCGGACGACAGCACCCGCATCATGCAGCTGCAGAGCGGGCAGATCGATGTGGCGACCATGATTCCCTACAGCCGCGTGGATGAGCTTCAAAATATGGGCGGCCTGACGGTGAACCTCTTTGACTCTACAGATGTCCGGTTTATCGTCCTGAACTGCCAGAATGAGTACCTGTCCAATAAGAGCGTGCGGCAGGCGCTGAACCTGGCCACGGACAAAGAGGCGATCAACAGCGCGGTGTACTTTGGGCACGGACAGATTGCCCAATCCTTCCTGGCTCCGGCTATGCCGCACTATAAGGAGGACCTGCCGGCGGTGAGCGTGGATGTGGAGGCAGCGAAACAGCTTCTGGCTGATGCCGGGTATCCCGACGGCTTTGACCTGACAGTGGAGGTGGGAAGCGGGGACAGCACAATCCTGCAGACCGCAACCATGCTCCAGGAGCAGTGGGGAGAAATTGGTGTGAATCTGAACATCCAGCAGATCGACATCGCTACGGCAAGGCAGAACTGGCAGGCCGGGGAGTATGATGTATTTTTAAGCAATATGACAAGCGATATGACGGACACCTCCGAGGTGGCGGGTCTGTGGTGCATCTCGGAGCAGGCGAACTGCTGGAGAAGCTACTGGGACGACGCGGATCAGGATCAGGCGGAGGAGCTTTGCCGGCTCGGAAACTCCGAGATGGACGAGGAGCTCCGCATGGACTACTACGGGCAGATGCAGGAGGTTGTGGCCGACGCGGTTCCCGTGATTCCGCTGGTCTATGCGCCTTTTGCCGTAGTGACATCTGACCGTGTGACCGGGCTGGCGCAGACACCTCTGGGAATTTACAACGTGAAGAATATGGAGATTGCGGAATAGAAAATTATGGAAGAATTGACGTACATTGTGAAGCGGATCCTTCAGATGATCCCGGTGCTGCTTATCATTACCTTTATCATATTTTTTGGAATGCGGCTGATTCCCGGAGATCCGGCCCTGCTGCTGGTGGGAAACAGGGCCAGCGACGAGGTGATCGCGGCGACCCGGGCCCGTCTGGGCTTAGACGAGCCGTTATTCACCCAGTATCTGCTCTTTTTAAAGCAGTGCCTGACCTTTGACTTCGGGGAATCCATGACGCTGCGGGCCCCTGTGACGGAGCTCTTTGCGCAGAAAGCGGTGATAACCGTGTCTCTGACATTGATGACGATTGTATTTGCGATTCTCATCAGCTTTCCCCTGGGCTACGCGGCGGGCGTCAAGCATGACAGCAAAATCGGGAGCTTTATTGACTCCCTGTCCCTGACCTTCGTGTCCGTGCCGGAATTTCTGGTAGGCCTGGTTATCATGCTGATTTTTGCCCTGCGCCTTAAATGGTTTCCTGTGGGCGGCTGGGGAGATACGCTGGGGGAGAGGCTTCACGCGCTGATTCTTCCTGCATTTACGGGAGCTCTGGGGACAGCGGCCCTTGTGCTGCGCAACATCCGCGGAAACGTGATTCAGGTGCTGGACAAGGATTACGTGGATTTTGCCTACAGCAAGGGGCTGTCCCCCTGGAAAATACGAACCCGCTATATTTTCAAAAACGTGCTGATTTCCACCGTCACCCTTCTGGCCATGCGCATGACCTACATGCTGGCGGGAAGTATTGTGATCGAGAGCGTGTTCGCCCTTCCGGGAATCGGCCAGATGATGTTAAATGCCATTCTGGCGCGGGACTACAGCATCGTGCAGGCCACGGTGTATCTGTTCAGCATCATCGTGCTGCTCATGAACCTGCTGACGGACATTGCTTACTCGCTTTTGGACCCCAGGGTGAAGCTGAATTAGGAGGAGGCGCTGCATATGAGAGACATTTTGAAAAAACAGCCGCCCATATTCTGGGCAGCGGTCATTTTTCTCCTCCTGGTGCTGGCCATGGCGCTGGCGCCCGGCCTGTTTACATCCTACGACCCCATTGCCCAGGATATGAAGTCCCTTCTGCAGAAGCCATCGTCCGCGCACTGGTTTGGGACGGACAACCTGGGGCGGGATATCTTTGCCCGGGTGGTGTACGGGGCGCGCCTGGATCTGGCCATCGGCTTTTTCGCCATGCTGGTTCCCGCCGTCTTCGGCACCGTGGTGGGGCTGACCGCGGGGTATTACGGAAAAAGCATTGACGCGGTGATTATGCGGATACTGGATATCTTCACGGCATTTCCCCTGATGGTGCTGGTCATTGCCATTGTGGCGATTCTCGGCTCAGGCATCCGCAATCTCTTCATTGCCATCTGGCTGGTGGGATGGAGGGAGTACGCCAAGCTGGTCAGAAGCGAGGTGCTTGTGGCAAAGAGCAGCGAGTACATATCCGCGGCCCGCACCCTGGGCTACTCCAATGCGCGGATTATGTTCCGCCACATTCTGCCGAATGTGGTGAACAGCGCCTTTATCTATGCGATTTCCGACATCATGCTCTGCATGCTGATGGGAGCTTCCTTAAGCTTTCTGGGACTCGGCGTCCCCACGCCCACGCCGGAATGGGGCGCGATTATCTCAGAGGGAAAATCTTTTCTCACCACCTCCTGGTGGATTGCGGCCTTTCCGGGGCTGATGCTGGCCCTGACCGGAATCTCCATCAGCCTGGTGGGAGAGGGGATTTCAAAACGGCTGCAGAAGAACGGTTAGACAGCATACCGGGAAGGGAGCGTAAGACAGAAAATGGCGGAAGTTTTGTTGGAAGTAAAAAATCTTCACACGGATTTTATAACGGAGGAGCGGACCGTGCAGGCGGTCAATGACGTGAGCTTTCAAATCCGCAGAGGGGAGACCTTTGGGTTAATCGGGGAGAGCGGCTGCGGCAAGAGCGTGACCTGCCGCTCGCTGATCCGTCTGGTGAAGCACCCCGGAAAAATCACGGGAGGGGAAATCCTTTATCAGGGGAAGAATCTCCTGGAGTATTCGGAAAAGGAGATGCGCGGGATACGGGGGAAGGAAATCGGCATGATTTTTCAGGACCCCATGACCACCTTAAATCCCATTCTGACGATTAAAACGCAGCTTGTGGAGTCCTTAAAGGATGAGAAAATGACGAAGAAGGAGAAGGAGGAGCGGGCCCTGGAGCTCCTGCGCCTGGTGGGAATCCCCTCGCCCAAAGAGAGGCTTGCCTGCTATCCCCATCAGTTTTCCGGAGGAATGCGCCAGCGCGCCATGATCGCCATCGCCCTGGCCTCCCGGCCCCGCCTGCTTTTGGCGGACGAGCCCACCACGGCTCTGGACGTGACCATCCAGGATCAGATCATCCGGCTGTTAAAGCGGCTGAAGCGGGAGCTGGACATGAGCCTGGTGCTGGTGACCCATGACCTGGGAGTGGCCTCCCAGATGTGCGACTACATCGCTGTGATGTACGCGGGAAAGATTATGGAGACCGCCAGGGCCGAGGTGATTTTTGAGCGGCCGAGAAATCCATATACCTACGGGCTGATGCGCTCCATCCCCTCCATCGCGCAGAAGGGGAAAAAGCTGTATTCCATAAACGGCGCGCCGCCGAATCTGAACGATATGCCAAAAGGGTGTCCCTTTTCGCCGCGATGTGAATTTTGTGAGGAGCGGTGTAAAAAGGAGATGCCGCCCCTCGTTCAGGTGGAGCCGGGCCATTTTTCCCGCTGCCACTGTGCGGAGAAGATGGAGCATATAAAAGGCCGGACGCGGCCGGAGGAAGGAGGCGCGTTGTATGCGTGAGGAGCAGGCGGCAAAGCCGCTTTTGGATGTATCCCATCTGTCCAAGACATTTCCTGTGCGGCAGAATCTGGCGGAGATCATACGGAGAGAGCCGCAGGCTTATGTGCGGGCCGTGGAGGACGTGACCTTCTGCGTGTACCAGGGGGAGACCCTGGGGCTGGTGGGGGAGAGCGGCTGCGGAAAGAGCACCCTGTCAAAGACTCTGATCCGCCTTTACAAGCCGGATGACGGCGCTGTGATGTTCGGAACATACGGGGATCTGGCTTTGAAGGAGGGAAGGGCTCTGAAGGAGGCCCGAAAGGCCATCCAGATGGTATTCCAAGATCCCTATTCCTCTCTGAATCCGAAAATGACCATACGGCAGATGTTTTATGAGATCCTGTCTGTCCATCACCTCTGTCCCAAGGAGGAGTATGAGAGGCGGACAGTGGAGATTCTGGACATGGTGGGAATGCCGTCCTATGCCCTGGACCGGTATCCTTCCGCCTTCTCCGGCGGGCAGAGGCAGAGAATCGGAATTGCCCGTGCCCTCGTCATGCAGCCGGAGCTTCTGATTGCGGACGAGCCCGTGTCGGCCCTGGATGTGTCCATCCAGGCCCAGATTATCAACCTCCTGATGGAGCTTAAAAATAAGCTGAATCTCACCATGATTTTTATCTCCCATGACCTGCGGGTGGTGCAGTATCTGTCCGACCGGGTGATGGTCATGTATCTGGGAAGAATTGTGGAGATGGGGAGGGCGGAGGACTTATTTGAACACCCGGCCCATCCCTACACCCAGATATTGATTCAGGCGGCTCCGGTTATCGACACCCATCAGAAGGAGAGGGAGTACGAGATTTTAGGGGAGACGCCAAGCCTTATGGAGCTTCCCAAAGGCTGCGCTTTTCATCCCCGGTGCCCCTATGCCACCGAGCGGTGCCGGACGGAGGAGCCGGTGATGACGGAGGACGCGGCGGGCCGCCTGGTCAAGTGCCACAGGCCGCTGAACGGCGGTTTTACGATGAAAGCGGTGCAGATTCCATGAAAAAGGACGGAAAAATACACCCTTTGGATAATGGGAGGAGAAGACGATGAACGACTTGCTTGACGACGGATTTGTGCAGGAGCAGATGGCCTACTGGAATATACCGGGGACGGCGTTAGCCATCTGCCTTGACGACCAACTGATTTTTGAGAAGGGATACGGCGTCCGGAATTTGAAAACAGGCGCCCCTATGACGCCGGAGACTCTGGGCTGCATTGCTTCCGGCTCCAAATCCTTTACCTCCGGGGTGCTGGCCTTGCTGGCGGATGAGGGCAGGCTGGATGTTGCCCGGCCGGTGCGGGAATACATTCCGGATTTTGCCATGATGGATCCCTTTGCCTCCCAGGAGGTTACGGTGCGGGACATGCTCTATCACAGGACCGGCCTGGCGGACCATGACGCCACATGGCCTGCGCCGGGAGTGAGCCGGGAGGAATATATGCACCGGCTTAAATTTCTTGCGCCTGACAGGCCTTTCCGCAGCACTGCCGAATATAACAATGTGATTTATGGGATTTTGGGCCATATTGCGGAGCGCATTTCCGGGCAGACCTGGGAGGAGCTGGTGCAGGAGCGGATTCTTGACCCGCTGGGGATGAAGCGAACCTGTCTGACCGTGGGTCAGATGCGTGCGGACTCTGATTTTGCCGTAGGATATTTTGAGCGGGACAGGGGCGGAGTTCTGGAGGAGATGCCGCCCTGGGAGATGGGGGTGGCCGCCCCCGCGGCCGCGGTGAACTCCTGCGCCAAGGAGATGATAAACTGGCTCCGGCTTCACATCAACGGAGGACTCTTTGAGGGACGCCGGCTGTTTTCCGAGGCGGTGATGGAGGAGCTGCACCGGGGTGCCGTGGATATGCGGCTTCTTCCCTGGCACTGGGACGAGGTGCCGGCCTACGGAAGGTATGCCATGGGATGGAAGGTGACGTTTTACCGGGGCATGGAGGTGACTTTCCACACGGGCGAAATCGAGGGATACTGCGCCATGGAGGCATTTATCCGGGAAAAGAAGCTGGGATTTATGCTGATGGTGAACCGCCACAAGCCCTGTTCCCCCTATATGTTTACCCTGGCCTATACGATCATTGACCGCGCCCTGGGATTGCCTGCGGTTGACTGGCCGGCAAGGCTTCGCGCGTTTGACGGGAAATTCGGAGGCACCCATTATCACTGGAAGGTGGATCTCATGCCGGGAACCCCGGTGCCCGGCACTTGCCCCACTCACCCGAGAGAGCAGTACACGGGACTTTTTCAGAATGAAGGGTACGGACAGCTTCAGGTGGCGGCAGAGGAAGGCGGGGATTCTCTCTCACTTGTATACAAGGGCTGGCGCCTCCCCATGGAGCATTTCCACTACGATACCTTCCGGGTGCGGGACATAAAGGAGGACACCCTTTTTGTCACAGCGCCTCTGACGTATCACTATGACGAGATCACCGGGGAAATCGACGGGCTGTATCTGCGGCTGGAGCCCAAGGTTCCCTCTCTATGGTTTAAGAAGGTCTGCCGATGAAATATAAGGCATTTTATATATCCGGGGACGTGGAGTACCGGGAGACAGAGGCGAAGGACGCAAGAATCCAAAAGCTGTATGAAATCCGGAACAGCGGGCGCGAGGAGATTATGGAACTACCCACCGGCTGTACGGATATACGCTGCCTGTTTGACGGGAACCGCTTTCGGCTGGAGATTTGTCCGAGTCTGAAGGCAAAGAGCAGCGAACGGCTCGCGGGTTTTCTGACATGCGTCGGCATCCGATTAAGGCCCGGCGTGCGTTTGGCCGGGCAGGTGGGGGAGGAGGACAGGCGGCGTCTTCTGCACCGGATGACCGGGCCTCTGTCCCCGCCGCAGAAGCTGGCGGCCTTGGAGGAGTTTCTGGGACGGGGCAGGCTTGCCGAACCGGAGTATCCGGTGAATGACATTTTAGAACTGGTGGAGCGGCAGAGAGGCAGTGTGAACGTGGAGGACCTTGCCGCGGCATTGTCCTGCAGCCGCCGGTATCTGGAGGTCGCGTTTAAAAGGAATATGGGAATTCCTATTAAGAAATATGCGGGGATTGTGAAGCTGCAGAACGCCCTTGTGATGCTGGCGGAGGGACGGGATGACTATTACGGCGGGCTGGCCTATTATGACCAGTCCCATTTCATACGGGAATTTAAGAAATACATGTCCGTGACGCCGGGACAGTATCGGAGGAATATGGGGTGGAGGGCGGTGGTTTAGAGGGAAAGAAATTTGAAAAATGCCAGTCACGAATGCCCTCCAAATAATATCGAAATACAACAAAAAATATGTTGTCCGTCCATTGTGGCCGCTGCGGTTCAGATGGGCGTTTTTTTTATGAAGAATAAGGACAAGAAGCAACTGGACGAAATCAGGATTGCAGGAAGGCCACAAAGCCTATATAATGAAAGAAAGTGAGAAGCCGTTTATCATCCGGATAATGGAGTCTTATAATTACAATTACAAACTGTTTCAGAGAAGGTGGTATAATATACATGTATCTATACAAACCCGGTCTGGAATGGCAATGGGAAAGCGTGCTTACAACTATACGATTAAAGGGGAGAAGAGAATGGAAATTAAAGAAACGTACTATTCTGAAGTACAGAGTATTGCAGAAAAATACTTTGAAATAATACAAACCAGTTCAAGATTCAGCAGTGATTTTGTCAGTTCCATGATAGATGAGCGGGATACGAAATTGAATCATCTGCTGTCTGCAGAGAAGCCTAAGGTTATGGTTTACGGAATTTATAACAGTGGAAAGAGTACCTTGGTAAATGCGATCTGTAAACAGAAAGTTGCAGAGGTCGCGGATCGGCCCATGACCTGTCAGATTACCGAGTATGACGCGGGTAAATATATTCTGATTGATTCGCCGGGGGTCAATGCACCTGTGCAGCATGAGGAAATTGCAGATAAGCATCTGGACAGCTGCCATATTATTTTGTTTGTTATCAGCTCAAAGGGTATTTTCGAAGACCGCGAAAATTATAATAAACTATGGACTCTGATAAAAAGAGGAATCCCTTTTGTGATTGTTCTTAATGACAGGGGAGTTGCGCTTCCATCGAAAGAAAAAGGCGAGGCACTGCGAAAGAAAATTTCACTTGAGCATAAGGAGGAGTTAAATCAGATCAAACGGAAGATTATTCGAAATTTGATCCGGGTAAGTGGGCAGAGCGATGTGGGAGACTGTTACGATGTGATTGTGCTAAATGCGAAGCGCGCCTGGACGGGAGTTGAAAAATCGAATCCTATATTAATTGAAAAAAGCAATCTGACTGTTCTGACAGATAAAATTGATCAGATTTTGGAGGGGGATGGTTCGCTGAAACAGCTGTTGGCTCCGCTGGCCATTTTGGAGGACATGATTCGGCGGGCGGAGGAAAGGCTGCTGGTGGCAGATAATCAGGCTGATTATGGAATGCGGCGAAGCATTCTCAAGGAAAAGATAAGGTATTATAACGACGCATTCTATAACGGTGTCCGTGAGTGTGTGGAGAAACACTATGAAGAATTATATACTTATAATTTGAATGGAAAGATCGAAATGGATCAGATTTGGGATGGTATTCTGCGTGATATAAAGGAATATTATCAAAGACTGAAGCTTCCGCTGGAAACCTATATCAATAAAGCTTTTCCGGAATTTGGTGTAAAAATTGATCTGGATTATTATCTAAACAATGATACGACAGGCAGTGTTATTGCGGAGGAGGATAAGAAGAGAGCCGGGACGGAATCCTCGTGGAAAAGGCCGGCACCAGACAGTACATTCAGGCCAATTCAGAACCAGAGGGATAAAGTTACTCTGATTGATATACTGCTTAATTTATTTAAGAGCAAAAAACAGAAAGAAATAGAGGAATATAACCGGCTGAATGCGGAAGCAGACGAATATAACCGGAATGAACAGCAGCGTCTGGAAGAAAACATCAGAAGACGGCAGGATGCAAGAGCAGCTGCAGATGCGTCGGTTAACAAAATAACAGCAGGAATACGTGCACAGCTGTGCGATGCGATTAGCAGCAATCTGCAGGGGATGATTGCAGAGTTGGATAAAAAAATCGAAGAAAAGCAGCAAGTGAATCAGGAAACGCAAAGGATAAAAGAAAATCTGACAAAACTGCAGCAGGAAATTGACGCATTGAAAAAGCGGATTCATTGAGCAGGTACGGGAATAAATCGTGATGATCAAGGTATTAAGCAAATATGATATCGATAAACTGAAAGCTTATGTGGATAAGGAAACAATACTGCAATGGGAAGGAATGCTGAACAGACAAAATGCGGAAGATAAAATTATTATTGCAAATACAGGTCTTTTCAGCTCAGGAAAAAGCAGTTTGTTTAATGCTTTGCTGGATCAAACGGATGTTGAACGTTTTCCGGTGGGCGCGATTCCTACAACGAAAAAAGGGGACAGGGAGAGGCTGAATGAGCATGTTGAGATCGTGGATACACCGGGGATAGATGCAAGCGCGGAAGATGACGAGGCGGCCTTGAATATGCTTATCCAGGCGGACTTAATTATAATGACCCACAATGTAAAAATGGGGATGTTAAATAAAAGCGAGTTTGAATGGCTGCGTGGCATAGCGGAGAGAATCCCCGGGGATGAGCTAAAAAGGCGCTTGATGTTTGTATGCACATGGATGGATGCGCTTCCTGTACTGGAGGATCTTGAGAAGGTTAAGGAAGAAATCAGGCGTCAGATAGAAATGGCTGTAGGGCAGGAAATTGCTTTTCTCCAGGTTTCCGCAAAGCGATACTGTCTTGCGAAGAAGAAAAATAACCCGCAGCTGCAAACTGCAAGTAATATTCCCCTGTTAAAGGAATATCTTAAAAATTGGATTGAGCAGTATGAAAAGATAATGAAACAAGAGCGAAAAAAGGAGCTGCATATTCTGTGCCAGGTTTCAGAGAGACAGCTGCAGGTAAGACAAAAAAAACTGGAGCAGGAGTATGAGAACAGGAAAAGCCAGATTGACAAAAAGTATCTGCCTGTAATTCGGATATGGAAAAGCAAATGGGAGAATTTCATGGAAAGAAGGAGAGACATAAATGATATGCTGGAAAAACTGCGCCAGGAAGATTTGACAGATGATTACGACATATTTAAGAGAAAAATAAAGGGGATATAAAGGCGATGGCGTTGGTATTAGGCGGAGCAGTAGCTATCGGTATCGGTGGCTTGGTTGTATATGATAATCTGGCTGATTACAGTGACTACGGGGATTACAGCGATTATGGGGACTACAGCGATGCGCAGGTGCGCCGGGCACGCAGAGCGGCGCAGCTAAAAAAAGATATTGAAAAAGCGGCATTGGAATTGTCGGAATATAAAACCCATACACTTAACCCGGAATTAAGCAGCCAGTATTTGAAAGAAAAAGCAGCGATGGAGGTCTCTGGCGCTGCCATGGACAAAGAGGCCAGGGAGAAGATAGAAAAGCAAAAGGACAACGAACTGAAGGCGGAAACAAGGGAACTGCGGGAAGATTTGGAGCGGATTGAAGAACTGCTTAGAAAAATAAAAGAAATAGAGGAAAATTTACAATGATAAGAGGATTGGAGTCAATTAACGAGTTTGTAAATGTCATGTTGGAAAGCAAAGATAAATTTGAGACGGTTAAAGAGGAATTTGATCAGAAAAATCTGGCGATAACACAATGCATTAATCGGTTTCAGGACAAAATCAACAGAATAAAAAATAGCGAAACAGCGATAGATGATGAGGAAATCATGGAATTGTATACCCGGGCAGTAGGAAGTCTGAATGAACTGCTGAATCAGGTTGCAATTAACATGGAAAGCACGCGGAAAGGAATGAAATTCATTTCTGATTATGAGCAGTCTTTTAATGTGGTTGTATTTGGAAAAGTAAAGGCCGGGAAAAGTTATCTGGGAAACTTTATTATGGGCAATGTGATTCGGGACGCCGGAATTGCCAGTGCATACGATA
>CALWRE010000055.1 GCA_944383835.1 uncultured Lachnospiraceae bacterium
AACGATGGTGTATTCCTCGCGGACTAAGGTGTCGGACAGAGGATCATCGGTGCCGGAGCGCAGAGAAATCGTATCGCCGATTTTATAGTCCCCGTACATCAGGAAGGCCTCGTCGAGCAGGCATTCGCTGTCGGTCTGCGGGAGCCTTCCTTCTGAAATATAATACTGGCTGATATCCCCGGTCAGGGACTGGACGGTGGACACGAGGGATTCCTCATCGGTTTCCAGAAAGGTGTCCACACTGTAGAGCCCGTAGGCTGCGGTCACTCCCTCCACATCCCGGATGGCCGCAAGATCGTCCTCGCTGAGCCCCAGGGTACTGAGGACGCGGATATCCATAAAATTGGTGTCGTCGTAATATGCATCCGCAGACAAACGCATATCCGGTTCGGAGGCGCGGACGCCGGCGAAGAAGGCTACGCCCAGGGCTACGATAAAGAAGATCGAAAGGTAGCGGGGCAGAGACCTTCGTATTTCCATGAAGAAGTCTTTCCATTGCATTTTTGTCATACTATCACCACTCGATCTTTTCTACCGGCATGGGGTCGGGATTCAGGCGTATGCCGCTTGCACGGCCGTTTTTGATTTCAATGACGCGGTCCGCCATAGGGGCGATGGCGGAGTTGTGGGTAATGACGATAACCGTCATGTTTTTCTCGCGGCAGGTATCCTGCAAAAGCTTCAGAATGGCCTTGCCGGTCTGGTAATCCAGAGCGCCGGTAGGCTCGTCGCACAGAAGAATTTTGGGATTTTTGGCCAGGGCTCTGGCGATGGAGACGCGCTGCTGTTCGCCGCCGGAAAGCTGGGCGGGGAAATTGCCGGCCCGGTCGCCCAGCCCCACCTCGTTTAAGACGGTGCGGGCGTCCAGATGATCCTTGCAGATTTCCAGGGCCAGCTCCACGTTTTCCAGGGCTGTCAGATTGGGAACCAGGTTATAGAACTGGAAGACAAAGCCGATGTCCTCTCTCCGGTAGCGGGTCAGCTGCTTTTCGGTAAAAGCAGTGATATCGGTGCCGTCCACCGTGATGATTCCGGAAGTGGCTTTGTCCATGCCGCCCAGGATATTCAGGACGGTAGTCTTTCCGGCTCCGCTGGGGCCGACGATTACGACAAATTCTCCCTTGTTGATATCAAAATTGATGCCGTCGACGGCATTGATCGTAACTTCGCCCATTTGATAGACTTTTTTAACATTTTTACAACTGACAAAAGCGCTCATGTGGTATCCTCAGCCCTGTTTTCGTGAAAAGAAAGCAGTTCTTTCTATAATATAATTCAGATGATTTAGAATCTTTGCACAATTATTATAACACCCCGCCCTGGCTTCGTGTGTGAAAAAACTATAAATTTCCTCTATTATTTTCTCTTTACAAATGGGAAGGAATCGATTATACTATAACAGTAATTATTCTTATTATCAGGATGTGATTTTTATGAGAACACTAAAGTACAGCCGCCAGAGGGAAAGCATCATGGAATTTCTTCGCGGAAGGGACGACCATCCCACGGCGGACACCGTTTATATGAATATCCGTCGGGTTTACCCGAACATCAGTCTGGGAACCGTATACCGGAACCTGTCCCTGCTTGCCTCTCTGGGGGAGATCACCCGCATCACCTGCGAGGATGGGGCGGATCGTTTCGATGCGGTTACGAAGCCGCATTATCACGTGTTCTGCCGCCGGTGCGGCAGGGTGGAGGATCTGCCGCTTGCGTGGAGCAGGGAGGCGGACGAGGAGGCCGCCGGCCTTTACCGGGGGAGGATCGAGGGGCACTCCACCTGTTTTTTCGGGGTTTGTGCCCAGTGTCTGGAGAATGAAGCCGGAGAAGAAGAAAATGAAAAAAATAGCTTGACAGCCATGGCATAATGTGGTATTGTTAGAGCATAAAACAGTAACAATTACTATTATTAAAAATAAAAGAAAAAGGAGAGTATCAGCATGAAGAAATTTGTATGTACCGTATGCGGCTATGTTTATGAGGGAGAGGCAGCTCCGGAAGTCTGCCCCGTCTGCAAGGCTCCTGCCGAGAAGTTTAAGGAGATGGATGGAGAGATGACCTGGGCGGCCGAGCATGTGGTCGGCGTGGCGAAGGGCGTCAGCGAGGACATCCTGGCGGATCTGAGGTCGAACTTCGAGGGAGAGTGCAGCGAGGTCGGCATGTATCTGGCCATGGCCAGAGTGGCGCATCGCGAGGGCTAGCCGGAGAGCGGCCTGTATTATGAGAAGGCCGCCTACGAGGAGGCGGAGCATGCCGCTAAGTTTGCCGAGCTGCTGGGCGAGGTAGTGACCGACAGCACCAAGAAGAACCTGGAGATGAGAGTGGAGGCGGAGAACGGCGCTACCGCTGGCAAGGCGGATCTGGCTAAGCGGGCGAAGGCCGCTAACCTGGATGCGATCCACGACACGGTTCATGAGATGGCCCGCGACGAGGCCCGTCACGGCAGAGCTTTCGCCGGCCTTCTGAAGAGATACTTCGGCGAGTAATAGCAGGGGAAAGACACTTACGAAAGAAGCAAAGGGATAGCAAGGATAAGGAGAAGAATCTATGTCGAAATACGCAGGAACAAAGACGGAAAAGAATTTGATGGAGGCATTTTCCGGCGAGTCTCAGGCCCGCAATAAATACACCTATTTTGCCTCCGTGGCGAAGAAGGCTGGCTTCGAGCAGATTGCGGCGATCTTTTTGGAGACCGCGGATCAGGAGAAGGAGCATGCCAAGATGTGGTTCAAGGAATTCCACGGCCTAGGCGACACCGCTCAGAATCTGGAGTGGGCTGCTGCCGGGGAGAATGAGGAGTGGACCCAGATGTATGCCCGGATGGCGGAGGAGGCCGACGCGGAAGGCTTCCATGAGCTGGCGACGAAGTTCCGCCTGGTGGCCGCTGTGGAGAAGTCCCATGAGGCCCGCTACAATAAGCTGCTGGACAACCTGAAGGCCGGCAATACCTTTAAGGGCGACGCTCCCTTAGGCTGGAAGTGCCGCAACTGCGGATACATTTACGAGGGCGGGGAGGCCCCCGAGGTTTGTCCTTGCTGCGCTCATCCCAAGGCTTACTTTGAGAGAAAGGCCGAGAATTATTGATGGCAAAGCGCCGCTGAATAATACTGCATAGAGAAAGAGCCGCATCCCGGTATGCTTGCCGGTTATGCGGCTCTTTTTATATGCCTATTTCTATGCCTGTTTCTATTCCGCTTCGGCCATCCGGTATCCGATTCCGATCTCGGTGAAGAAATACTGCAGTTCGGCTGGGTTTTCTTCCAGCTTGCGGCGGATATTGGCCATGTTGACGCGGAGGATGCGGTTGTTGTCCGAGCCGGCATAGGGTCCCCAGATATGGGACATGATGGCGTCGTAGGTGACGACCCGGCCGTTGTTTTCCGCCAGAAAGACGACAATTTTAAACTCGATCTGCGTCAGATGGACGTCCTGCCCTTTTAGCGTGACTCGGTGCCGGTCCACATCGATGGTCAGATCACGGCAGTGAAAAATCCTCGGCGCCTCGGAGGCGGTCATGCGCCTGCTGTGGCGCATGGCGGTGCGGATGCGGGCCAGGAGTTCGGAAGTGCCAAAGGGCTTGGTGATATAATCGTCAGCGCCCAGATCCAGGGCGGCGACTTTATCCGCCTCCTGGGTGCGGGCGGAGATTACGATGAGAGGGGTGGCGGACCAGGAACGCAGCTGGCGGATAATCTCTACCCCGTCCATGTCCGGCAGGCCCAGATCCAAAAGGATGATGTCCGGGCATTGGGAGGTGATCAGGGACAGACCAGATTTGCCGGTGTGCGCCGTGGTGACCCGGCAGTCGTGGGCGGTCAGGCAGGTGGAGATAAAGTCGCAGATGCTTTTTTCGTCCTCAATGATTAATACGTTCAGCTTTTGTTTCATGTTTTCCCTCCTCTCTGGGGAGCCGGAAAGAAAATTCGGCGCCGCTTTCTTTATTGCAGGCCTGGATGCTTCCTCTGTGGGCCAGGATGATCGTCTTGCAGATGGACAGGCCTATCCCCATTCCCTTGCGGCCGTCCACCGAAGCGCGGGGCTCCGAGGAGGCCGCGTCAAATATGGTTTCCAGCCGTTCCTGCGGTATTCCCTTCCCGTAATCCCGCACGGCGAAAACGACGCTTTCGGGATCGCAGGTCACCGTCAGGGAAATGGGGGAGGGCCCTCTCCCATGGACGGCTGCGTTTTCCAGCAGATTGATGATGACTTGCTCGATCAGGACGGCGTCCATCGGCACCATCACCGGCTCGTCCGGCACGCTGACCTGTACCTGGGCCTGGGGGTAGCGCTTGCGGAAACGGGCCACGGCCTCGGCGGCGACCTCCTCCACCAGCTCCGGGGTGCATTTCACGGTGGAGGTTTCGTTTTGGATCCGGGTTACGGAGAGCAGGTTTTCGACCATGTGCAGAAGCCAGCGGGCGTCCTCGTCAATATGGCGCACCAGCTCTGTCTTTTCCTCCTGCGGCAGTCTTTCCCCGTTTTCCAAATAGGAGGTGCTGCAGCCGATAATCCCGGTCAGCGGGGTGCGCAGGTCATGGGAAATGGCGCGAAGCAGGTTGGCCTTCATTTTTTCCTTCTCCGCCTCGGCCAGCAGCTTTTCATGCTCGGCCAGGGCCTTGGCCTGCGTTTTTAGGTGCGTCGCAGCCGCGCTGGTGGTCAGGGAAACCAGAAGCATGGCGGCAAAGGTGAGGGGATAGCCTGTGATGGTGAAATTCAGGGCGAAGGCGGGGTAGGTGAAGAAAAAATTGACGCAGGCCACGCCTACTATGGAAGCCAGGATCCCAGGAAGGTAGCCGGTGGTAAAGCGGGCTACCAGAACCAGGGCGGCCACATAGAAAAGGGGAATATTGGCCGTGCTGTCCGCGGCAAACCAATAGACAAAGGCCAGGCCGGTGGTAAGGAGCAGGAGGGTGGAAGTAATCAGCAGATTCTCTAACGGAGTCTGCTGCCGGAATAAATTGTTTTCAGCAGTATGTTTGTTGCGCATTTTTTACCTCTGTGTATTCAGATCTTTAGCTGAATCCATAGATATCATACCCTTTTTGCGGGGGATATACAAGAGGAAAGATAAGTCTTCCTAAAATTGGGGATTCGTGTTATAATAGCAGGGTAAAAATTTCTTTTTTATTGATATGTTAAAAAAAGAACGAAAGGGGAAGAAGGATGGCCGCACAGATTCGCATTACAAAAACCCCGTCCTGGGAAATCAGGCTGAGGGCGGAGATGGACAAGCTGAGTATTTCAGAGAGGAAGGTCGCCTCCTGCATCGTGGCGGACAGCCAGGCAGTGCTGGGCTTAGGGATCTCCGACATCGCCAGGAAAAGCGGCGTCAGCGACGCGACGGTGGTGCGCCTGTGCCGGACCCTGGGATATAAGGGGCTGAAGGAGCTGAAAATAGCGATTGCCCAGGAGCGGCAGACGGAAGGAGGGAGCAGCCGGCCCGACCGGTCGGTTACGGTGCAGGACAGCCCCAGAGATCTGAAGGAGAAGGTGATCTGCGCCTGCATGGAAGCCCTTCAGGATACGATGGATATGCTGGAGGACGATAAATTGGGAGAGGCCATTGAAGCGATGTACAAGGCGAAATACATCGATATCTTCGGCATAGGAGGGTCTGCGGCTGTGGGGCGGTCCGCCCAGCACAATTTCCGCAAGATCGGCGTCCGGGTCAATGTCTGCTCCGACATCAACCAGCACTATCTTTTGGCAGAACGCTTCGGGCCGGAGGATGTGGCCCTGGGGATTTCCCTGTCGGGAGAGACGGAGACGGTCTGCGACGCCCTGGAGCGGGCCGGCTCGAAGGGGGCTACCACCATCAGCATCTCCGGAAACCGCAATTCCCGCCTGTCGAGGATAGCGAAGATCAGCCTGCTCTCCGCCTGTTCGGACCAGATGATGCCGGGGGACCATACCTATGAGAGGAGCGCCCAAATCGGAATCATGGATATCCTGTATGCCGGCGTGGCGATGAAGATTCGGGAGGAGCAGGAGGAAGGCTAGGCAGCAAACCTTCATGCCCGCTGGCGCGGGAGCCGCGAGCCATGAAAGCCCTCGGATTGCTTCGGGCTTTCCGAGTAAAAAAGGCAGAGTAAAAAATCTCGGCTTTAGCATTGACATTTCCAGATAAGAGGTATATTATATCAATAAGTAGTTTTAAAAACTACGTTATGGGATATAAATATATCGAAACATATTCTTCATATGCAATATGTAAAAAGGAAGTGTTAAAGATGAAGAGAATTGCAAAGCCCAAGGATCCCGGCAGTGCCATCACCCATTTTATCGGCTGGCTGATGGCCGTGTTTGCGGCAGTGCCGCTTTTAATGAAGGCCGCTTCGGAGCCGGATCGGATTCATCTGATCTGCCTGGCGATTTTTATTGTCAGCATGATTTTATTGTATGCGGCAAGTACGATTTACCATACCTTTGATATTTCCCCCAGGGTCAACCGGATTCTGCGCAAAATCGACCATATGATGATTTTTGTGTTGATCGCCGGGACCTATACGCCGATGTGCGTGATCGCCATCGGGGGCAGGCTGGGATATACGCTGCTTGCCATCGTCTGGGGAATCGCCATAGCGGGGATCATCTTGAAGGCCTGCTGGATCACCTGCCCCAAATGGTTTTCTTCCGTTTTGTACATTGGCATGGGCTGGGTATGCGTCCTGGCCTTCACCCAGATTCTGAACGCCCTAAGCCCTGCCGCCTTTGGCTGGCTTCTGGCCGGCGGCCTGATTTATACGGTGGGGGGGGTGATTTACGCCCTGAAGGTGCCGCTGTTTAACGCGAAGCACAAGAACTTTGGTTCCCAT
Organism: uncultured Lachnospiraceae bacterium; assembly: GCA_944383835.1. Lineage (GTDB taxonomy): Bacteria > Bacillota > Clostridia > Lachnospirales > Lachnospiraceae > RGIG7193. The sequence continues at coordinate 6,816 of CALWRE010000055.1, forward strand.
GAGATCTTCCATCTCTTTGTCATGGCCGGCAGCGCCTGTCACTTCATCCTGATGTATTCTTATGTGGCCACGATGCCATTGGGCTGAACGTAAGCGATTTGTAAAGTTTTCGTAAAGAATTTTGCCGCAAGAAAGGCGGAAGAAAAAAATTTAGCTGATTGCATAAGAAGGATGAGGATGGTATAATAGTCTCAGTCATTATATCTGTGCCGATATTCCCGCGGGAAAAGTGTTGGATTCAGGATATAAATGGAAATAACGGACTGAGAGGTAAAGCTATATGAGCGAAGAGATGAAGAAAACTGGAGAGAAGCCGGATCTGGATCTTGCCTGGGATAACTGCCAGACATGGATGGAGACCGGAGAGCCTATTACGGTCAAGGTAGACGGTGTGGTTAAGGGCGGCGTGGTTGCCTATGTGGAGGGCATCCGCGGCTTCATTCCCGCATCGAAGCTGGCTGCCGGATATGTGGAAAACCTGGAGGATTATCTGGGTAAGGAGATCGAGGTGCAGGTGATTACCGTTGATAAGGCGGAGAAGCGCCTGGTGCTGTCTGGCCGCGAGCTGGCGCAGAAGAAGAGAGCCGAGGAGAAGAAGGCCCGGATGGATCAGTTCAAGGTTGGCGCCGTGGTGGAGGGCAAGGTGGAGTCCATCATGCCTTACGGCGTGTTTGTCAGCCTGGGCAGCGGTATTTCCGGCCTGGTGCACATCTCTCAGATGAGCGATAAGCGGGTGAAGACGCCCGAGGATGTGGTCAAGGTGGGCGACACCGTGACGGCCAAGATTATCGGCACGGAGAAGGGTAAGATCAGCCTGAGCATGAAGGCCATGCTGACGAAGGAAGAGGTTCCGGAGAAGGAGCCGGTGTTCAATTATAAGGAAGAGGGAAGAGCCTCCACGAACCTGGGCGACCTTCTGAAGAACATCAAGCTGTGAGAGAAGAGCGAATTACAGCGCAGAACAGCAAATAGCAATAAACAAATAGCAGCGGGGCTGCCGGAGAATATTCCGGCAGCCCTTATTCGTGGCGCCCACGCATCAATCGCTCTCTTTTTCTATTACAATTCTTGCCCCGCAGTTCCTGCAGTAAAAAGGATGGTTTACCGCATACATAAGCCTGTTTAAGTTTTCCCCGGCATGGCACTTAGGGCAGTGCAGCAGCCTTGCGTTGAGAATCATAAACCAAACGACGAAGAAGAAAACCGCAATTAAGAACCATAAGGAAATCAGCAAAGCAAGAAACATGGAGACGCCGATCAGACAAACGATTCCTTCTGCGAAATAAAGATTTCTTTTGGTCAGTTTGGTCGGAAATAATCTTTCTTTCCATTTTAAAACGAAAGAAGAATGGAAAATAGAATGCAGATTCATTGGAGGCACCTCCCAATCATTGGAAAATAGAAAGCCGCTGCTTTATGATACCAGATTGCGGCGCGAAGCCCTCAAGAGGACTAGGCACGGAAGTGCCGTCGCTAGTCCTTTAGGGCTGCGCACTTCATGCTCGCGCAATCTGCATAAAACATTCGTTAAAAAAGAAGGCAGCGGCCATACGCCGCTGCCTCCCCCTCCGGGGCGCATCTTTCTATCTGTCTTCACCATGCGCCCTGTCAAGTGGAATTCTCAGCACTTAACAACGTTGCCGGCCTGCTTGCCGCGGGCTCCCTCAACGATGTCGTAGGTTACGGCCTGGCCCTCGTCCAGAGTCTTGAAGCCCTCGCCCTGGATGGCGGAGAAATGTACGAATACATCCTCTCCATCCTCGCCGGTGATGAAGCCGTAGCCTTTTTCAGCGTTGAACCACTTTACTGTACCCTTATTCATGACTGGTACCTCCATAAAAAATTGCGTTCCAGCAGATAATAAAATCACATGTTATTACAGACAACAAGAAGCGAAGGGTAATACAGAATGCAACGATCTTGAAATCTCTAATAACATGTGAATTACTTACTTCTGTGAACACTTGTACTATAGCACGTCTGCGGAAGAATTACAAGTGAAATTTGGGAGATTTTCACGGCGGGATGTACAGCAGAATGTACAGAAAAAGTTTCCGAAAACCTCTCCGAAAACCTCTCCGAAAACCTCTCTGTCCCCCCTAGCGGAGGGAGGACAGAGAATCGAAGCCGCCGATTAAAAAGAGGCTGTCCTGGCGGCCGGAATCGTCGAAGAGATGATTGTACTGGAGCTCCTGGTACAGCTCCAGATAGGAGCGCAGTTCTTCCGGCAGGGCGGAAGCATCGGCGTCGACGCTGTAGGGGTAGACGTTTCCCTCGCTGTCGATAACGTAGTTGGCGGTGACGGCGGGAATCGTCCGGTACATTTCGGTTAAGAACTGCTGATATTCCGACGTGGTAAGGCCGGCCAGCTCCATCAGGTATGTAGCCAGATAATTAACGGACATTTTGATGCCGGTCTTTTCCTCTATGTCAAAATTGGCCCAGATCTTGAAGGGGGTCTGATAGCGGAGGACCAGATCCTCCAGGGACATATTGGAAGGATCTATGCCCAGGACGTCGTTGAAAAAGGAAGTCTCCAGGTTGGTGGGCTGGTGGTCGCCGAACATAACGATGATCGTGTCCTCTTCGGTCTGGGAGAAGTACTGGATCAGCCTCTCGTAGGCCCGGTCGGACTGGGCGATCAGGGAGAGGTAGCTGTCGGCGTTATGGTAATCTCCGTCCCCATCCGTGACATGGACGTCCACGCTGAAATTGCTGTAATCCTTGCTGTAGCCGCTGTGGTTCTGCATCGTGACGCCAAAGAGGAAGAGTGGCTCCCCGTCCTCCTTTTCCTCGAAGAGATCGATGATCTTCTCGTACATGCCCCAGTCGCTGACATAGGTGCGCAGACGCGGGGCCCCGGCAAAATCATCGATAAAATAGGATTCGTCAAAGCCCAGAGCGTCGTAGACCAGCTCCCTGTCCCAGCCGGAGGCATAATAGGGATGCATCGCAATGCTGCGGTAGCCCTGCTGGTTCAGGACGTCCACATAGGAGGGGAGATCCGAATCGATATACTGCTGGTAGGGGGTGGAGCCGGCCGGAAGGAAAGCCATCGTGTCCCCGGTCAGGAATTCAAACTCCGAATTGGAGGTGTTGCCGCCGATGATGGATACGTAGGCCGTCCCGCAGACGGCGTTTTCAGTGAGGGAATTAAAAAAGGGCATGTATTCCTTATTGGTTTCAAAGTCGTTTACCACCGACAGGTCGGAGAAGGCCTCGTTCATAATGACGATGATATTGGGCAGGGAGTCCGCTTCCCCGCCTCCTGCGGCCGCGTCCGAATCGGGCTCGCCGGCGGGGCCGGATACCGGCAGGGCGTCCTCGCCAAGGAGATCGTCTACCTCGTCGGTGAGCCCATCCTCGTCATAGCCGGCGGGCTTATCGATGGTCAGATAGCGGGTGTTCATCAGATAGCTGACCACAAAGCCGTTCTGGTTGTAGGCATAGCTCTGGGTGAAGGCTTCGCGGTATATGCCGAGGAAATCCTTGGCATTGTCGGTCTGCAGGTACGAAACCAGGGCGGCCATGGAGAGAAGGGAGGCGGCCGCCGCGCCCAGGCGGAATTTTCCCAGAGGGAAGCGCCCGCGGCAGTGCAGGGACAGCAGAATCAGGACGATAAAGCCGGCGCAGACAGCGGCGGTCCTTGGCGTCAGCGAAAAGCTTTGGTTGTCGGCCACGCTGACGGCGGTCCCGATGGAATAGATATCCCAGGGAAGGATGGGCGAACCGCGGAAGGTCAGGACGAAATAGTTAAGCAGGCCGACGGCCATGACAAGGAAGGTGGCCAGGGCGCAGGCTATGTTCAGGCGGCCGGTCAGGAAAAAGCAGATCCCGTAAAACAAAAGGTATAAAAGCCAGCTGAACAGATGAAGGCCGAAGTGAATATCGGCAAAGGGATTATGGATAAACAGCTCCAGCAGATAAAAAGAGACGATGGGGCAGAGCAGAAAAAAAGCCAGGGAAAATTTCTTCCCGAAGGGCCTAAACAGCAACAGGCCGGCCTTTTTCCGAATGGTTTCTTTCATGTATAATCACTCCTCCATATGATAAACGTATCCTTGCGAATGGAAACGCATCCTTTTGAAACGTATCGCTTTGAAACGTATATTTTTGCCGGAAAACGCGTTTGAAAATTTTGAAAAGCTTGAACGTATGGATAAATGCTGGAATTCATTTTACAATAAATTAACGTAAATTTCACCTGTTAAATACTGAAAAATATGTGAAGAAAATGTGACATATTTTTTTAAGGAAGGTGAAATGATAAAAATGGGACTTTCTTTCCGCTCCGGGATGTGATATAAAATAGAAGGTACGTTCCTGTACGAGCAACAACAGCATAATGAAGTGAGGAGAGAAGAATGAAACGCAGATGGTTAGGAATCGCTTTGGCGATGAGCTTACTTTTTTCGATGACAGCCTGCAGCGCCTCGGGAGATGAGACGGATGCCGGCACGACGCAGGCTGCCGGGACGGCTGGCGAGACGGAGACCGCGGAGGAAACCCAGGGCAGCAGTGTGCTGACCCTTCCCGACTATGTGGCCTCGGACTATGTGACCCTGGACCAGTATACGGGCATAGAGGTGGAGGTCCAGGACGGGACGGTCACCGACGAGGAATTTGATACGGCCCTTACTATGTTTTTGGAGGGCTACGCCACCACGGAGCAGATCACGGACCGGGAGACGGAGGAAGGCGACACCATCAATTTTGACTACAGCGGCTCTGTGGACGGGGAGATTTTTGACGGCGGCACGGCCACCGGCCAGACGGCTACTCTGGGAAACGGCGGCTGGATCGACGGCTTTGAGGAGGGCCTGATCGGAAAGCCCTGCGGGGAGGAATTCACCATCGACGCCCAGTTCCCCGAGGAGTATCCCAGCAACCCCGATCTGGCCGGCAAGACGGCCCAGTTCGCCATTTACATCAATTATATTGAAGGCGAGGAAATCGTGCCGGAGCTGACCGATGAATTTGTCAAGGGCCTAGAGGATTATACCTGCGGCACGGTGGAGGAATTCGAGACGGTATACAGAGAGCAGCTGACCGAGCAGAAGACGGCCTATATGGAGAACGAGGCCAAGAATGCCATGTGGAATACCATCGTCGGCAGCGCCTCTTTCAGCGGATATCCGGAAGGCTATGTGGAGGCCTATACCGAGGATATGCAGGCCAATTTCACCAGCATGGCTGCGATGTACGGCTACGGGCTGGAGGAGTTTGTCCAGGCCATGTACGGCTACACCCTGGACGATTTCAATGCTTTGGTGTCCCAGCAGGCGGAGAACCAGGTGAAATCCGAGCTGGTGCGGGACTATATTGCCACCCAGGAGAACATCACCGTGTCGGAGGATGAATATCTGGCGATGGTGCAGGAATACATGGATTACTACGGATATACGGATATGACCACCTTTGTCAATGCCTTCGGCGTGGACGTGGTGGAGGAGCAGGGATATTCCGACGCCCTCTTTGAGAAGGTCGTTCAGTTCTGCTACGACAACGCGGTGAAAATACCGGTGACGACGGAGGCTTCTACGGAGGCTGCCACCGAGGCGGAGACGGAAGGCTGAGCAAAGGAGGGATGAAAGATGGCTTTGACGGTCCTGAAAAACGAAACGCTGTCGGTTGCCGTTGATTCCCATGGGGCGGAGATGGTATCCATCCAAAATGCGGACGGCAGGGAATATCTGTGGAACGGCGATCCCCTCTATTGGAAACGCCACGCTCCGATTCTTTTCCCCCTGGTGGGAAGCCTGAAAAATAAGCAGTACCGCATCGGGGACAAGGTTTACCCGATGAACCAGCACGGCTTTGCCCGTGATCTGGAGTTCGCCCATCTTTCGGCCACGGAGACAGAGTGCTGGTTCCGGCTGACGGAGAGCATGGCCAGCCTCTTGGTCTACCCCTATGAGTTTGTGCTGGATGTGGGCTACCGCCTGGGCGAGAGCTGCGTGGAAAACCTGTGGAGAGTCCATAACCCGGCCTCCCGCCCCCTGCATTTCTCCCTGGGCGGGCATCCGGCCTTCGTCTGCCCCCAGCGTCCGGGGGAGAGGCAGTCCAGTTATCAGCTCCATTTTGACGCCCAGGGGCCTTTGGTCTCCCGCGTGATCGGGGAGGGAGGGCTGGTGCAGGAGGCGGCCGCGAAGACAGTGCCCCTTGCCGACGGCTTCCTGCCGTTGGACGAGCATCTCTTCGACGACGACGCCCTGGTTTTTGAAGGGGATCAGGCCCATCAGGTGTCCCTGGTCAATCCCGACGGGGTGGCCTATGTGACGGTCCGCTTCGACGCCCCTCTTTTCGGCGTATGGTCCTGCCCGGACAAGGAAGCTCCCTTTGTCTGCATCGAGCCCTGGTACGGGCGCTGCGACGCGATGGATTTCGACGGCGAGTGGAGCGAGAGGGCCTGGGGCAATACCCTGAATCCGGGGGAGACCTTTGAGGCTAAGTTTACGATTGAGATCAAGTGAGGACAGAAAAGTGGAAAAGTTTTCAAAGCTTGCATATCAGAGGCCGGATCTGGATTCGGTGAAAAAAGAAATGCGGGAGTACATAGAGAAACTGAAGGCGGCCGCCTCCTATGAGGAGCTGCGCTCCCTCTTCCTGGAGCGAAAGCAGAAGGACACAGTATGGTCTACGATGCAGAGGATTGCCCATATCCGCAATACGGGGGACACCCGCGATCCCTTTTACGCGGCGGAGATGGATTATTTTCACCGGGAGCTGCCGCAGCTTACCCTGCTGAATAAGGAGGCGGAGAGGGCGATTCTCGATTCTCCGTACCTGGAGGAGCTGCGGGCGGAGTTTGGCCCGGTGCTTATAAAGGATATGGAGGTTCGCCAGAAGCTGTCCGACGAGAGCGTCGTCGGGGACATGGTGGAGGAGGCGCGGCTCACCCAGGAGTATTCGAGGATATCCTCCCAGGCGGAGACGACGTTCCGGGGGAAAAGCTGCAATTTCTACGGCCTTTTGAAGGCCATGCAGAGCACGGACCGTGCGGAGAGAAAAGAGGCCATGTTCGCCTGGGGCGATCTGTATCAGGAGATATCCGGCCAGCTGGACGAGCTGTACGGCAGAATGGTGACGCTCCGGGATGGGATGGCGAAAAAGCTGGGCTTTTCCAGCTATACCGAATACGCCTACTTAAACCGGGGCCGCTATGACTACAACGCGGACGATGTGGAGCGGTTTCGCCGGCAGGTAAAGGAATATGTGGTACCTCTGTGCGCCCGCCTGCGGGAAAAACAGGCGGAGAGGCTTCAGGTGGAGCGCCTGCATTATTATGACGAGAGTCTGATCTTCCCGGAGGGCAACGCCGTTCCCCAGGGCGGGAAGGATGAGCTGGTGGAGAAGGCCAGCCGGATGTATCATGCCCTTTCGCCGGAGACCGGAGCGTTCTTTGATTTTATGACGGAGCACGAGCTCTTTGACCTGGAGACCAGGCCGGGCAAGCGGCCCGGAGGCTACTGCTCCTTCCTGCCGGCCTACAAGGCTCCGTTCATCTTCTCAAATTTTAACGGGACCAGCGCCGATGTGGACGTCCTGACCCATGAGGCCGGCCATGCCTTCGAGGCTTATACCGCGTCCCGGCTGGTAGCCCTTCCCGAGTTTACGACGCCGGGGGCCGAGGTGGCGGAGATTCACTCCATGAGCATGGAGCATTTTGCCTATCCCTATATGGAACTTTTCTTCGGCGACCAGGCGGATCATTACCGCTATGCCCACCTGATGGACGCTCTGGAGGTTATTCCCTATATGGTGAGCGTCGATGAATTCCAGCACCGGGTATATGCAAAGCCTGATATGACGGCGAAGGAAAGGCGGGAAATCTGGCGTCAGTTGGAGAAGACCTATCTGCCCTGGAGGGATTACGACGGCCATCCGTTCCTGGAGGAGGGCGGCTTCTGGATGCAGAAGCAGCATATCTTCCTCTATCCGTTCTACTATATCGAGTATGCCCTGGCGCAGATGGGGGCCTTTGCCTTCTATGGCCGGATGAAAAAGGACCGAGAGCAGGCTTGGGCGGATTACTATCGGCTGTGCCAGGCCGGAGGCAGCAAGGGCTATTTTGAGCTGCTGCGCTTAGCGTCCTTGGACAATCCTTTCGAGGAGGGAACGGTCAAGAAGATCGTGGAAGACCTGGAGGGAGATTTACTTTGAAAGCCGGCCGCAAAGCCTAGGCGAAGCGGGCTGCCTGCAGGCCGAGCCTTCTATGCTTAAAAAAAAGAGGCTGCCGCCCTGCTGATTCCTTTCGGTCAGTCAGGCGGCAGCCTCTTTGCATCGGATGCTTATTTGGCTGCTTCTTTCTTGTCTTTTTTATCTTTCTTAAAGCGGGAGAAGAAGCCTTTCTTCTTCTCAGGGGGCTTGATGGTCTGGCCGCGGACGCTCTTTACCTCACGGATATAGATACCGCTGATAACCACCTTTGCCTCGGATTTCACTGGCAGGACCTCAAAGGCTTTATTGTCGGCCAGCATCACCATAATCCGGTTGCCAACTTTAGCTTTTACCACGGGAACCTTGGCTCTTCTGGCGTATTTCGGCGTCTGGGCCAATACCTGAGCCGGCAGCCCCGACTCCTTCAGACGCATAATCTTTTTGTCGATAATCAGCATGGACACAGTCTGGGCCATCTGCTCCATCAGCTGTTCCTGCTCTACTTGCCGGCGCTGCAGCTTGCTCCCGACAAAATATAAGGCGACGACAGCAATGACCAGAACGACAATGATGCCGATTATCAAGTATGCCCACCACGGCATGGCATATTCCTCCTTCTACGTAAGTCGGCAGTCCGCAGGGGTGACCGGAACCTGCCTCATGTTGACGATTATAACATTCCTTTCTAAAACATGCAACTTGTTTCACATTTCATATTTGCGAAACACCTGTATCGTTACATTTTCGTAGGAATTATTCTGGAATTTTTTGTACATATTTTTATTGACAGGCTTGAAAGGGCGTGATATTATGAAGAGTACACTATTGTGGTGTGGTATGCCATGGCAGGGAAATGCCACACAGATGGAATATAGAAAACAGGGGTGAAACGTTAATGGAAAAAAGCAAAATCCGTCCGGTGCGCGCAGGCAAGAACGTGAGAATGAGCTTTTCGAGACGGAAAGAAGTCCTCGAGATGCCCAATTTGATCGAGATCCAGAAAAACTCCTATCAGTGGTTCCTTGACGAAGGACTGAAGGAGGTTTTCAATGATATCTCCCCGATCGCGGACTTCGGCGGTCATTTGAGCTTGGAATTTATTGATTTTACATTATGCAAAGATGATGTAAAGTATACCATTGATGAATGCAAGGAGAGAGACGCGACCTATGCCGCTCCCTTGAAGGTACGCGTAAGACTGATCAATAAAGAGACAGACGAAATCAATGAGCATGAAATTTTTATGGGCGATCTGCCTCTGATGACGGACACGGGCTCCTTCGTGATCAATGGAGCCGAGCGCGTTATTGTCAGCCAGCTGGTTCGTTCACCCGGTATCTACTATGGAATTACCCATGATAAATTAGGAAAGAAGCTGTACTCCTGCACCGTGATTCCCAACCGCGGCGCATGGCTGGAGTACGAGACCGATTCCAACGACGTCTTTTTCGTCCGCGTGGACCGCACCCGCAAGGTGCCGGTGACGGTTCTGATCCGTGCCCTGGGTTTTGGCACCAATGCGCAGATCCGCGAGATCTTCGGCGACGAGCCTAAGATCGAGGCCAGTCTGGCAAAGGATCCTTCCGAGAATTACCAGGACGGCCTGCTGGAGCTGTATAAGAAGATTCGTCCCGGCGAGCCCCTTTCCGTGGACAGCGCCGAGAGCCTGCTCAACAGCATGTTTTTTGATCCCAGAAGATATGACCTGGCAAAGGTCGGCCGCTATAAGTTCAATAAGAAGCTGGCCTTCAAGTACCGGCTGAAGAACAAGGTTCTGGCTGAGGACGTGGTGAGCACCGAGACCGGCGAGGTTTTAGCGGAGGCCGGCGAGGTTCTGACCCAGGCCAAGGCCGCCGAGATTCAGAACGCCGCTGTCCCTTACGTGTATGTGGTCGGGGAGACCCGGAACGTAAAGGTTCTTTCCAATATGATGGTGGATATGGGCGCCTATGTTTCCTTTGACCCCCATGAGGCAGGGGTGAAGGAAATGGTCTACTATCCGGTGTTGAAGAAGATCCTGGAGGAGAACAGCACCGAGGAGGAGATCAAGGAGGCGGTTCGCCGCAATATGAGCGAGCTGGTGCCCAAGCACATTACGAAGGAAGATATCCTCGCCTCCATCAATTACAACATGCATCTGGAGGAGGGCGTCGGCAATTCCGACGATATCGATCATCTGGGCAACCGCCGCATCCGCGCGGTGGGCGAGCTTTTGCAGAATCAGTACCGCATCGGCCTGTCCCGCATGGAGAGAGTGGTCCGCGAGCGTATGACCACCCAGGACATCGAGGGTATTTCCCCTCAGTCCCTGATCAATATCAAGCCGGTGACGGCTGCGGTGAAGGAGTTCTTTGGCAGCTCCCAGCTGTCCCAGTTCATGGACCAGAACAACCCTCTGTCGGAGCTGACCCATAAGAGACGTCTGTCCGCCTTGGGCCCCGGCGGCCTGTCCCGTGACCGCGCCGGATTCGAGGTCCGCGACGTTCACTATTCCCACTATGGGCGCATGTGCCCCATTGAGACCCCCGAAGGTCCCAACATCGGCCTGATCAACTCCCTGGCCTGCTATGCCAGGGTCAATGAGTACGGTTTTGTGGAAGCCCCTTACCGTGTCGTAGATAAGACAGATCCGAAGAATCCCGTTGTCACCGACGAGGTGATCTATCTGACCGCCGACGAGGAGGATAATTATATCGTGGCCCAGGCAAACGAGGCCTTGGACGAAGAGGGACATTTTGTCCGCAACAACGTTTCCGGCCGTTTCCGCGAGGAGACCTCCGAGTTTGAAAAGAGCAAGGTCGACCTGATGGACGTTTCCCCGAAGATGGTATTCTCCGTGGCTACGGCCATGATCCCCTTCCTGGAAAACGACGACGCCAACCGCGCCCTGATGGGCTCCAACATGCAGCGCCAGGCGGTGCCGCTTCTGACCACCGAGGCCCCTGTCGTCGGCACCGGCATCGAGTACAAGGCGGCTGTGGACTCCGGCGTCTGCGTGATCGCAAAGAACGACGGCGTGGTGGAGCGCTGCTCCTCCAATGAAATCATCGTCCGCACCGACGCCGGCGAGCGCGAGGTCTACCATCTGACCAAGTTTAAGAGAAGCAACCAGAACAACTGCTACAATCAGAGGCCCATCGTCTTTAAGGGCGATAAGGTCAAGGCCGGCGATGTGATTGCCGACGGCCCTTCCACCTGCGGCGGCGAGATCGCCCTGGGCAAGAACCCTCTGATCGGCTTTATGACCTGGGAAGGATACAACTACGAGGACGCCGTTCTGCTCAGCGAGCGCATGGTGCAGGATGACGTCTACACCTCCATCCATATCGAGGAATATGAGGCGGAGGCCCGCGACACCAAGCTGGGACCGGAGGAGATTACCCGCGATGTGCCCGGCGTAGGCGACGACGCCCTGAAGGATCTGGACGACCGCGGCATCATCCGCATCGGCGCGGAGGATCGCGCAGGCGATATCCTGGTGGGCAAGGTTACGCCCAAGGGCGAGACCGAGCTGACGGCGGAGGAGAGGCTGCTGCGCGCCATCTTCGGCGAGAAGGCCCGCGAGGTTCGCGACACCTCCCTGAAGGTGCCCCACGGCTCCTACGGCATCGTGGTGGATGCGAAGGTCTTTACACGGGACAACGGCGATGAGCTGAGCCCCGGCGTCAACGAGACGGTGCGCATCTACATTGCCCAGAAGAGAAAGATTTCCGTCGGCGACAAGATGGCCGGCCGTCACGGCAACAAGGGTGTTGTTTCCCGCGTTCTGCCGGTGGAGGATATGCCTTATCTGCCCAACGGACGTCCGCTGGACATCGTGCTGAACCCCCTGGGCGTGCCTTCCCGTATGAACATTGGGCAGGTGCTGGAAATCCATCTGAGCCTGGCTTCGATGGCCCTGGGCTTCAATGCTTCGACCCCTGTGTTTGACGGGGCCGACGAGAACGACATCCAGGATACCCTGGAGATGGCCAACGACTATGTAAACGGAACCTGGGAGGACTTCCAGGCGAAGTATCAGGATATTGTGCGCCCGGAGGTGATGGAATACCTGGGGAGCCACTTGGAGCACAGAGAGCTCTGGAAGGGCGTGGAGATCCGCAGGGACGGCAAGGTGCGCCTGCGCGACGGCCGCACCGGCGAGTTCTTTGACAACCCGGTTACCATCGGCCACATGCATTACCTGAAGCTGCATCATCTGGTGGACGATAAGATCCATGCCCGTTCCACCGGCCCTTACTCCTTAGTGACCCAGCAGCCTCTGGGCGGCAAGGCCCAGTTCGGCGGACAGCGTTTCGGCGGGATGGAGGTCTGGGCCCTGGAGGCTTACGGCGCGGCTTACACGCTGCAGGAGATCCTGACCGTGAAGTCCGACGATGTGGTGGGCCGTGTGAAGACTTACGAGGCCATTATCAAGGGTGAGAACATCCCCGAGGCCGGCATCCCCGAGTCCTTCAAGGTGCTCTTGAAAGAGCTGCAGGCCTTAGGCCTGGATGTGCGCCTGCTGCGCGACGACAACACCGAGGTGGAGCTCAAGGAGTCCAGCGAGATGGAGGACACCGATATCAAGGCGATCCTGAACGACCGGCATTACGGCAATTATAAAGAAGACCTGGACGGCATGGGTTATCAGAAGCAGGAGTTCAGCAACGAGGAGCTGGTCAATGTGGACGAAGCCTCCGATGAGGATGCGCCCGCCGACTATGACGATTACGCGGACGACTACAGCGACGACTACCATGACGATTACAGCGACGATTATAATGGCGATGATTACAGCGATGCTTATGGCAGCGATTACAGCGACGACTATGGTGACGAAGAGTAAGAAAGGAGTAGAGACATGCCTGAGACTAACGAAGCGTATCAGCCGCTGACTTTTGATGCAATCAAAATCGGCCTGGCGTCTCCGGAGAAAATTCTGGAATGGTCCAGAGGCGAGGTAAAAAAGCCTGAGACCATCAATTACAGAACTTTGAAGCCGGAAAAGGACGGCCTGTTTTGCGAACGGATTTTCGGGCCTACCAAAGATTGGGAGTGTCATTGCGGAAAATACAAGAAAATCCGCTACAAGGGCGTGATCTGCGACCGCTGCGGCGTGGAGGTAACCAAGTCCAGCGTCCGCCGCGAGCGCATGGGGCATATTGCCCTGGCTGCTCCTGTATCCCATATCTGGTACTTTAAGGGAATCCCCAGCCGGATGGGACTGATCCTGGATCTGTCCCCCCGGGTGCTGGAGAAGGTTCTGTACTTTGCCTCCTATATTGTCCTTGACAAGGGAGAGACCGACCTGCAGTATAAGCAGGTGCTGACGGAGAAGGAATACCGCGAGGCCTATGCCAAGTGGGGCAAGGCCTTCCGCGTCGGCATGGGCGCCGAGGCAATCCAGGAGCTTTTGAGGGCCATCGATCTGGAGAAGGAGTCCGCAGAGCTTAGGAAAGGGCTCAAGGAGTCCAGCGGCCAGAAGAGAGCCCGCATCATCAAGAGGATGGAGGTCGTCGAGGCCTTCCGTACCTCCGGCAATAAGCCGGAGTGGATGATCATGACGGTAATCCCGGTGATCCCGCCGGATCTGCGCCCGATGGTGCAGCTGGACGGCGGCCGTTTCGCCACATCCGACTTAAACGATCTGTACCGCCGGATCATCAACCGCAACAACCGCCTGGCCCGTCTGCTGGAGCTGGGCGCACCGGACATCATTGTCCGCAATGAGAAGCGCATGCTGCAGGAGGCGGTGGACGCCCTGATCGACAACGGCCGCAGAGGCCGCCCGGTGACCGGAGCCGGCAACCGCCCGCTCAAGTCCCTCTCCGATATGTTAAAGGGAAAGCAGGGACGCTTCCGCCAGAACCTTCTGGGCAAGCGCGTGGACTATTCCGGCCGTTCCGTTATCGTGGTTGGCCCCGAGCTGAAGATTTACCAGTGCGGCCTGCCCAAGGAGATGGCCATCGAGCTGTTCAAGCCCTTCGTGATGAAGGAGCTGGTAAAGAACGGCACGGCCCACAATATCAAGAGCGCGAAGAAGATGGTGGAGCGCCTGCAGACCGAGGTCTGGGACGTGCTGGAGGATGTAATCAAAGAGCATCCCGTAATGCTCAACCGCGCCCCTACCCTGCATAGGCTTGGCATCCAGGCTTTCGAGCCCATCCTGGTCGAAGGCAAGGCCATCAAGCTGCATCCCCTGGTCTGCACCGCTTTCAACGCAGACTTCGACGGCGACCAGATGGCAGTCCATCTGCCTCTGTCGGTGGAGGCCCAGGCAGAGTGCCGCTTCCTCCTTCTGTCGCCCAATAACCTTCTGAAGCCTTCCGACGGCGGCCCTGTGGCCGTGCCCAGCCAGGATATGGTGCTTGGCATCTACTACCTGACCCAGGAGAGGCCTGGGGTGAACGGCGAGGGCAAGTGCTTCAAGGATCTGAGCGAGGCCATTCTGGCCTATGAGAATAAGGATCTGGATCTGCATGCCAGGATCAAGATCCGCCGCAGCACCGTTACCGCGGATGGGGAAACGGTGACCGGCCTGGTGGAATCTACCCTGGGACGCTTTCTGTTCAACGAGATCATCAGCCAGGATCTGGGCTTTGTGGACCGTTCCGTCCCTGGAAACGAGCTGAAGCTGGAGATCGATTTCCTGGTTGGCAAGAAGCAGTTAAAGCAGATTCTGGAGAAGGTCATCAACGTCCATGGCGCCTTCAAGTCGGCGGAGACCCTGGACAATATCAAGTCCATGGGTTACAAGTATTCGACCCAGGCGGCCATGACCGTATCCATCTCCGATATGACGGTGCCCGCCAGCAAGAAGCAGCTGATCGAGGATGCCCAGGCCACCGTTGACAAGATCGCCAAGAACTTCCGCCGCGGTCTGATCACCGAGGAGGAGAGATATAAAGAAGTAATTGATACCTGGAAACGGACCGACGATATCCTGACCCATGACCTTCTGTCCGGGCTTGATAAATACAACAACATCTTCATGATGGCGGACTCCGGCGCCCGTGGTTCCGACAAGCAGATCAAGCAGCTGGCCGGTATGCGCGGACTGATGGCCGATACCACCGGCCGCACCATCGAGCTGCCGATTAAGTCCAACTTCCGTGAGGGCCTGGACGTACTGGAGTACTTCATCTCCGCTCACGGCGCCCGCAAGGGCCTGTCCGATACGGCTCTGCGTACCGCCGACTCCGGTTATCTGACCAGACGTCTGGTGGACGTTTCCCAGGAGCTGATCATCCATGAGACCGACTGCTGCGAGGGTTCCGATGAGATCCCTTACATGGAGGTATCCGCCTTTGCAGACGGCAATGAGGTGATCGAGAGCCTGGAGGACCGCATCACCGGCCGCGTGGCCGCGGAGAATGTGGCAAATCCGGAGACCGGAGAGATTCTGGTCAAGGCGAATCAGATGATTACCCCCGGCAGGGCCAAGGCGATTATCGCAGCCGGCCTTACAAAGGTAAAGATCCGCACGATCCTCACCTGCCGCTGCCATGTAGGCGTCTGCGCCAAGTGCTACGGGGCGAATATGGCCACCGGCCAGCCGGTGCAGGTAGGCGAGGCCGTCGGCATTATCGCGGCCCAGTCCATCGGTGAGCCCGGTACCCAGCTGACCATGAGAACCTTCCACACCGGCGGTGTGGCAGGCGACGATATCACACAGGGTCTTCCCCGTGTCGAGGAGCTGTTCGAGGCCAGAAAGCCCAAGGGCCTGGCCATCATTGCCGAATTCGGAGGCGTTGTCACCATCAAGGACAGCAAGAAGAAGCGCGAGGTGGTAATCACCAATCCGGAGGATGGAAATTCCAAGACCTACCTGATCCCTTATGGCTCCCGCATCAAGGTGCAGGACGGTCAGGTGCTGGAAGCCGGCGACGAGCTGACCGAAGGCAGCGTGAACCCGCACGATATCCTGAAGATCAAAGGCGTCCGCGCCGTGCAGGATTATATGATCCGCGAGGTGCAGAGAGTGTACCGTCTGCAGGGCGTGGAAATCAACGATAAGCACGTAGAGGTGATTGTCCGTCAGATGTTGAAGAAGGTCCGCGTCGAGGAGAGCGGCGACAGCAATGTGCTGCCCGGCGTTTCCATGGACGTACTGGATTTCGAGGACATGAACCGCAAGCTGATCGAGGAGGGCCTGGAGCCTGCCCAGGGCAAGCAGATCATGCTGGGCATCACCAAGGCCTCCCTGGCCACGAATTCCTTCCTGTCGGCCGCATCCTTCCAGGAGACCACCAAGGTCCTGACCGAGGCGGCGATCAACGGAAAGGTGGATCCGTTAATCGGCCTGAAGGAGAACGTTATCATCGGTAAGCTGATTCCTGCCGGAACCGGCATGAAGAGATACCGTTCGGTGAAGCTGAGTACGGAGACGAAGGGCGATGACGAGCTGCTGATTTCCGAGGACGACGAGAATCCTTACGAGGAGGCAATGGAGACGGCCGGAGAAGAGAGGGCTGCCGCCGAAGGCGGACAGGACGAGGCCGAAGAAAGGGAGGCCGAGGCCGAACAGACCCCCGCGGAGACAGTGGAGGAGGAGCTTCTGGACATTGCCGACGAGGATGCCGACGCCGACGGCGAAACCGATGAAAAAGAAGAATAAACGATAGACAGCAGTCCATACAGATAAAAGGAGAAGAGGTCCCCAAAGGCCGTTTGGCCGGCCGGGGGCCTCTCTTTTTGCGGTGGTTTTCTTGACCGAAAATTAACTTGAACTTTTGTACAAAATGTTTTACAATAAACCAGAGGATTCCTTTCTCCCCAGTGGGAAGCGCTTCGCAGCGGGGGAGGAGGGACGAATAAACGAGGAAGAGGTGAGTATTCTTATGAGAAAAAGTAGGTATGGTTTTAATCTGTGGTTTTATCCGGCGATTGTCCTGCTGCTGGCGATTTTCGGGCAGACCCTGCTGTGCGGCCTGATTACGATTTTTGCCATTGCCGCGGAGAAGGACGAGTGGACGTCCCGCCAGACGATGGAGGCCTTTTTGCTGAGCCTGGTCAATGCCCTGGTTTCGGTAATCATCGATCTGTTTGGCATTATAACCTGGATTCCGCTGCTGGGAGATCTGCTGTCGCGCATCCTGGCCTTCTGCGCCGGTGTGATCGGCCTCGTCGTGCTGGTTGTGGCCGTGATCGGCATTCTTCGCGCCAGCAAGAACGAAGAGATCCGGATCCCGATTGTCCATGGCTTTGTCAACAAGATTTTCGCATAAACTAACGGAAATCTCACAGACAAAACCCTTGACACGGAAAATATCAACGTATATAATAAGTAGGCGTGCATAAAAACGCCTACTTTTTATGCGCGGGAATATCCGCTGCGGGTTTGCGGCGGAGATCCATATTATAATTAAGAAGAAATCTACAGGAGGTGAAAAAATGCCTACATTCAACCAGTTAGTGAGAAAAGGAAGGCAGACGGCTGTGAAGAAGAGCACGGCTCCCGCTTTGCAGAAGGGTTACAATTCCCTGAAGAAGAAGGCGACCAACGAGTCCGCTCCTCAGAAGAGAGGCGTCTGCACCGCAGTCAAGACTACCACTCCTAAGAAACCTAACTCCGCACTGCGTAAGATTGCCAGAGTACGTCTTTCCAACGGTATTGAGGTTACCAGCTACATTCCCGGCGAAGGACACAATCTGCAGGAGCACAGCGTTGTGATGATCCGCGGCGGCCGTGTGAAGGATCTTCCCGGTACCCGTTACCACATCATCCGCGGAACGCTGGACACTGCCGGTGTCGCGAAGAGAAGACAGGCCCGTTCCAAATACGGCGCCAAGAGACCGAAGAAATAATCCGCGAACCATTCGGGAAAGCTTTCTTTGGTTTGCTATAGGACTTTAGATTTGTTACAGTGCACGGAATGAAGCATTTTTACCCTGTAGGCAGGTTATAGAAGCGGCCCGCGGCGCGGGCGCACAGGCACACATTACCGAGCGCGAACACATAAGTGAGTACCTATGATCTAATTTAAGCCCTTAGGGCAGAATTTAATTAAGGAGGGAAGTAACGTGCCACGTAAAGGACATACGCAGAAAAGAGACGTTTTAGCGGATCCTCTGTACAACAATAAAGTCGTGACCAAGCTGATCAACAACATCATGCTGGACGGCAAGAAGGGCGTTGCGCAGAAGATCGTTTACGGAGCATTTGAGACGGTGGAAGAAAAGACCGGCAAGCCTGCTCTGGAAGTGTTTGAAGAGGCCATGAACAACATCATGCCTGTTCTGGAAGTCAAGGCAAAGCGTGTCGGCGGCGCCACCTACCAGGTGCCCATCGAGGTGAAGCCTGACAGAAGGCAGGCCCTGGCTCTGCGCTGGCTGACCATGTTCTCCCGCAAGAGAGGCGAGAAGACCATGAAGGAAAGACTGGCCGCCGAGCTGATGGATGCGTCCAATAATACCGGCGCAGCCGTTAAGAGAAAAGAAGACATGCACAAAATGGCAGAGGCCAACAAGGCGTTTGCGCATTACAGATTTTAATCTGCAGGCCTCAGTTGTTTGAAGGAGGAAAACCTTGGCTGGAAGAGAATATCCCTTAGAGAGAACCAGAAACATCGGTATTATGGCTCATATCGACGCCGGCAAGACCACCTTGACGGAGCGTATCCTCTATTATACCGGTGTGAACTACAAGATAGGTGATACCCACGAGGGCACCGCTACCATGGACTGGATGGAGCAGGAGCAGGAGAGAGGAATCACCATCACTTCGGCCGCCACCACATGTCACTGGACCCTTGAAAAAGAGACGAAGCCCGCTCCCGGAGCCCTGGAGCACCGCATCAACATTATCGATACTCCTGGACACGTGGATTTCACCGTGGAAGTGGAGCGTTCCCTGCGCGTGCTGGACAGCGCCGTCGGCGTGTTCTGCGCCAAGGGCGGTGTGGAGCCTCAGTCTGAGAACGTATGGCGTCAGGCCGATAAGTACAATGTACCCCGTATCGCTTTCATCAATAAGATGGACATTATGGGTGCGGATTTTTACAAAGCAGTAGATCAGATTAAGACCCGTCTGGGCCACAATCCAGTCCCGATTCAGCTGCCCATCGGCAAGGAGGATGATTTCAAAGGAGTCATCGACCTGTTTGAGATGAAAGCTTACATCTACAACGATGATAAGGGAACGGATATCACGGTTACGGATATCCCCGAGGATATGAAGGACGATGCGGAGCTGTATCGCACCAGCATGATCGAGGCCATCTGCGAGACCGATGACGATCTGATGATGGAGTACCTGGATGGAAATGAGCCCGACGAGGCCGCCCTGAAGGCCGCCCTGCGCAAAGCCACCATCGCCGTGCAGGTGATCCCTGTCTGCTGCGGCAGCGCTTACCGCAACAAGGGCGTTCAGAAGCTTCTGGATGCCGTCATCGAATATATGCCCGCTCCGACCGATATTCCCGCTATCAAGGGCGTGGATCTGGACGGCAATGAGATTGAGAGACATTCTTCGGATGAGGAGCCTTTCGCTGCTCTGGCATTCAAGATCATGGCCGATCCCTTCGTGGGCAAGCTGGCATTCTTCCGCGTTTACTCCGGTACGCTTAATTCCGGTTCTTATGTGCTCAATGCCACGAAGAACAAGAAGGAGCGTGTGGGACGTATCCTGCAGATGCATGCCAACAAGAGACAGGAGCTGGATAAGGTGTACTCCGGCGACATCGCTGCAGCCGTAGGCTTCAAGCTGACCACCACCGGCGACACCATCTGCGACGAGCAGCATCCGGTAATCCTGGAGTCCATGGAGTTCCCGGAGCCGGTTATCGACATTGCCATCGAGCCCAAGACCAAGGCTGGCCAGGGCAAGATGGGCGAGGCGCTGGCAAAGCTGGCGGAGGAGGATCCCACCTTCCGCGCTCACACCGATCAGGAGACCGGTCAGACGATCATCTCCGGTATGGGCGAGCTGCATCTGGAGATCATCGTGGACAGACTGCTGCGTGAGTTCAAGGTGGAGGCCAACGTAGGAGCTCCTCAGGTTGCCTACAAGGAGACCTTTACCAAGACCGTCGAGGTGGACAGCAAGTATGCGAAGCAGTCCGGCGGACGCGGCCAGTACGGCCACGCCAAGGTTCGCTTCGAGCCCATGGATCCCAACGGAGAGAAGACCTTCGAGTTCAACTCCGAGGTGGTGGGCGGCGCCATCCCGAAGGAATATATCCCTGCTGTCGGCGCCGGTATCGAGGAGGCGACCAAGGCCGGAATCCTGGGCGGCTATCCCGTTCTGGGCGTGAAGGCTACGGTATACGACGGATCCTACCATGAGGTAGACTCCTCTGAAATGGCATTCAAGATCGCCGGTTCCCTGGCGTTCAAGGAGGCCATGCAGAAGGCCGGCTGCGTCCTGCTGGAGCCCATCATGAAGGTAGAGGTTACGATGCCCGAGGAATACATGGGCGACGTGATCGGCGACATCAACTCCCGCCGCGGACGTATCGAAGGCATGGAGGATGTGGGCGGCGGCAAGATGGTCAAGGGCTATGTGCCCCTGGCTGAGATGTTCGGCTATTCCACCGACCTGCGCAGCAAGACCCAGGGCCGCGGCAACTATTCGATGTTCTTCGAGAAGTACGAGCAGGTGCCCAAGAACGTTCAGGAGAAGATCCTGTCCGCCAGAAACGGCAAATAATCCGATGCAAAATAGGGCATAAGTACGGATATTCCGCTATTTTATGCTTGAAAACTTAGGACTTATCTAATATAATAGAGACAGCCTGTTTTAAAAAAGAAATGAAACAACAGCCCTTAAGGGCACATGGTAAAAGGAGGACTTTTTAAAATGGCAAAGGCTAAATTTGAGAGAACTAAGCCCCATTGTAACATTGGCACCATTGGTCACGTTGACCATGGCAAGACCACTCTGACCGCCGCCATCACTTATGTTCTGCATAAGAGATACGGCCTGGGCGAGGAGGTTGCCTTCGATCAGATCGATAAGGCTCCCGAAGAGAGAGAGCGTGGTATCACCATCTCCACCGCCCATGTAGAGTATGAGACCCCCAACCGTCACTATGCGCACGTTGACTGCCCCGGCCATGCTGACTATGTAAAGAACATGATCACCGGTGCTGCTCAGATGGACGGCGCTATCCTGGTTGTGGCTGCTACCGACGGCGTTATGGCTCAGACCCGTGAGCACATCCTGCTGGCTCGCCAGGTAGGCGTTCCCTATGTTGTTGTGTTCATGAACAAGTGCGACATGGTAGACGACGAGGAGCTCTTAGAGCTGGTTGACATGGAGATCCGCGATCTGCTCAACGAGTATGATTTCCCGGGCGATGACACCCCGATCATCCGCGGTTCCGCTCTGAAGGCTCTGGAAGATCCCGATGGCCCTTGGGGCGACAAGATCGTTGAGCTGTTCAACGTAATCGACAATTACATCCCTACTCCTCAGCGCGATGTTGATAAGCCTTTCCTGATGCCTGTTGAGGACGTATTCTCCATCACCGGCCGCGGCACCGTTGCCACCGGACGTGTAGAGAGCGGTACCGTTCATGTGCAGGACGAGGTTGAGATCGTCGGCCTGAAGGAAGAGAAGAGAAAAGTTGTTGTTACCGGCGTTGAGATGTTCCACAAGCTGCTGGACGAGGGCCAGGCTGGTGATAACATCGGCGCTCTGCTGCGTGGCGTGCAGAGAACGGAGATTCAGAGAGGACAGGTTCTGGCGAAACCCGGTTCCATCCATCCTCATACCAAGTTCACCGCTGAGGTGTACGTTCTGACCAAGGATGAGGGCGGCCGCCACACTCCTTTCTTCAACAACTACAGACCTCAGTTCTACTTCAGAACCACCGACGTTACCGGTCAGTGCATGCTGCCCGAGGGCGTTGAAATGTGCATGCCTGGTGACCACGTAACCATCACCGTTGAGCTGATCCACCCCGTAGCTATGGATCAGGGTCTGCTTTTCGCTATCCGTGAGGGCGGCAGAACCGTTGGCTCCGGCAAGGTTGCTACCATCATCGAATAATGAATGAGGCTGATTTACAGCCAATCTGAATAGGCAAAATAAGAGCTGCAGTCTCCATATGGGGGCTGCAGCTTTTCTGGTTGACAGAAGAAGAAAGATTCCTTATCATGGAGATATCGACATAGATATGGGACATCAATAGAACAGGGAACAGAACAGGGTCTTGCCGCGAGACGGAGGGGAGTCGCCTTTGGTCTTCCCTGGCGGGCCCTGTTTCTGTCCTAATGGGCATAACGGAGGAAGAAGAATGCGCTATCCGATACTTTTACTGGATGCAGACGGGACTTTGCTGGATTTTGACCAGGCGGAGGATCAGGCTCTGAGGCTTACGCTGGAACGGAACGGCCTGTCCTCGGATGAGGAGACCTTGTCTTTGTATAAAGAGATTAACCATGGGCTGTGGACGGATTTTGAGAACGGCCTTATTACCAAGCAGCAGATTCTCGACCGCCGTTTCCTGGAGCTTTTTGCCCGGCTGGGCATAACGGAGGAGCTGCCGGGTTTTGAGGTGGAATATCAGCTGGCCCTGGGCGAGGGAGGGTTCCTGCTGCCGGAGGCTCATTCCGTCTGCAGGCAGCTTTGTGACGAAGGCTGCCGCCTCTATATATTGACAAACGGCGTGGAGGCGACGCAGCTTAGCCGTCTGGAGCGAAGCGGATTAAATCCCCTCTTATCCGGCGTATTTGTCTCGGAGACCACGGGATACCAGAAGCCGCAGAGGGAATATTTCGAGTATGTCTGGAGCAGGATTCCGGGGTTTGAGCTGCGAAAGGCGCTGATGGTGGGTGACTCACTGAACTCGGATATCCGCGGCGGCGCGGGCGCGGGGGTGGATACCTGCTGGTACAATCCCCAGGGAAAGAGGAATGATTCGGCGGTGCGGCCGGATTACGAGATACAGGGACTCGCCGAACTGATCGATATTGTGAAAGAGGACAAACCGTGAAGAAATTATTGAAGAAAATACTGAGTATACTGACGAGCCGTGTATTTGTGGTGGGCTTCCTCCTGCTTCTGCAGGTTATCTGGGCCTTTGCGATTCTATTTCGCCTGGTGCGGTACTCCCTGCCGCTCTCCGTGGCCTTTACCCTGCTGAGCGTGCTGGTGGTAGCTTATATCATCAACCGTCCCAGCAATCCGTCGGTGAAGCTGGCATGGGTGGTTCCGATTCTGCTTTTTCCCCTTTTCGGCGGCCTTCTCTATATTGCCGTAGGCGGCAGGAGGCCGAAGCGGAAAATGAGAAGGGCCTTGATTAAGGCGGATGAGCTGACCGGCCCCTATGTGGAGGAGCACCGGGAGCTGCTGGAGGAGATTAAGGCAGGAAATCCGCATCTGGCGGGGCAGATGGGATACCTGGCAGCCAAGGGCTATCCAGTCTACCGTAATACCGAAGCGCAGTATTTCCCTCTGGGGGATGACAATTTCCTGGTGATGCTGGAGGAGCTAAAGAAGGCGAAGCATTTTATCTTTCTGGAATATTTTATTGTCCAGGAGGGAAAAATGTGGAACAGCATTCTGGAAATCCTGAAGGAGAAGGCGGCCGAAGGCGTCGACGTCCGTTTTATGTACGACGACGTGGGAAGCCTTTTCAAGGTGCCGGCGGGGTATTTCAGAAAAATCGAAGAGATGGGGATTAAATGCATCTGCTTCAATCCTTTTGTGCCCTTCCTGTCCGTGGTGATGAATAACCGGGATCACCGCAAAATTATGGTGATCGACGGCCATACGGCCTTCACCGGTGGAATCAACCTGGCGGATGAGTATATTAACGTGGGCTCAAAATTCGGACATTGGAAGGATACGGGCGTAGTATTGCGGGGCGAGGCGGCCTGGAGCCTGACGTTAATGTTTCTCAACATGTGGAATGCCTTCCGGCCCACGGACAGCGGCCTGGAAAAGTTCCGGCCCGAGGTGTGGGGAACAGATAAGCTTCACGGGGAAGGTTATGTGCTGCCCTATGCAGATACGCCGATGGACGAAGAGATTGTCGCAGAAAATGTGTATATGAATCTGATTAACGGGGCCACCCGGTACGTTTATATTTTTACGCCTTATCTGATTACAGACCATGAGATGACCACCAGTCTCTGCCTGGCAGCCCAGAGAGGGGTTGACGTAAGGATTATTACGCCCGGTGTTCCGGATAAGAAAACGGTATATCAATTGACCCGTGCCCATTATCCGGAGCTTTTGGACAACGGCGTCCGGATTTATGAGTATACGCCAGGATTTGTCCATGCCAAATGCGTGGTGTGCGATGACGAGGTGGCAACGGTGGGAACAATCAATTTTGATTACCGCAGCCTCTATCTGCATTTTGAATGCGGGACGATGCATTACCGCAACAATGTGGTCCGGCAGGTGAAGGATGATTTTTTGCAAACCCAGGAAAAATGCCGTGAAGTAATGGAATATGCAACGGACCGCATCAGTTTGGTAAAGGAAATTTATTATGCTGTCCTGCGTCTCTTTGCACCGTTAATGTAAACGGCGGGAAAAGGAAAACGTAAGATTGTAAGAAAACCGTAAGAGGAAACGCGTTAAATGACGAAAGGAATTGTGGTAAGCTAAACGCAAAGCAGGCACAACCGAAAAAGGCGGACGAGGCGTATTCGGAAACAGCGGCCTGCGGCACAAAAGAATCAGGAAAGGGATGAAGTATTATGGGAAAATTCAGACGAGGCGTTTCTTTGCTGTTGTGTGCGCTTCTGGCGCTCTTGCTGGCGGCCTGCAGCGGCGCAGGAGACGGGCCGGAGGCTACCGTTGACTTTGGGCAGTATCACAGCGATTCCACTGGCGCGGCCAGTGAGACGGAGGCTGACAGCGGAGCCGGTGCATCGGGCGAGACGCAGGAAGGCGAAACCGGAGAGAGCGGCACAGGGGAAACCGGCGCAGGAGAAAGCGCCGGCGACGGCTATGTGCCAGACGAGGAGGCCATGGCAGCCTTCCAGCAGAGCCGGTATGCCCAGGAGCTTCTTGATTATTTTGCAGCTGAGGGACGAGGCGATGAGGCTTTTTCCGAGCCGATCTTTGACTCGGAAACGCGGCTTTATACCCAGGAGGAGCTGATGGAGCTCTCCGCCGATTTGTGCAAGATCTTCCGCAATGAAATATACGCCAGGCATGGGATGATTTTCGGCGAGGAGGATTTAAACCAGCTCTACGGGGCCTTCTCCTGGTATGAGGGCACCACCAGCATGGCGGAATTCGAATCCCAGCCGCTGCCCTTCAACGAGACGGAGATCGCAAATATCCATACGGTGATCGACGCAGAGGAGGCCAACGGTTATCGGTAAAAGATGGAGATTTCAGCAAGACAGTATAAAATTATCCAGATACTGCGTGAAAACGTGGTTCCTGTTTCCGGCGAACTGCTCTGCCACCGACTGGGAGTTTCGGCAAGAACCCTGCGCTATGAGATCAGCAGCCTGAACTCCCTGGCAGGCTGCCGCTTTATCCGTTCAGGCAGCCAGGGGTATTATATCAATGCAGAGCTTGATTCCTCGGATATTTTTGATTCGATCCAGATCGTCGACTTTGAAAATGGAATAAATTGGATGTGCATAAAGATCCTGGATAAAGGGGAATTGTCTGTCTATGACTTGGAGGAATATTTCTCAAAAAGTACTTCTGCAATCTTAAATGCCCTGCCTGGAATTGAGAAGCTGATGCGACGTTTTGACCTGAAGCTGGTGAAAAAAGGCCAGCGTCTTCGGGTGGAGGGAAGGGAGAGCGATCAGAGAAGGCTGATTATGCATTCCTTTTTCTTTAATGGAGGAGTGGACGATTCCTTTGAGGAGGATACCGACCGGTATTTTCACCTGCTGGTTCCCGATGTTATCCATGATCTGGTTGACGAGGTATTGGAACAGCAGAATATACAGATCGATGATATTTACCGCAGGAATGTTGTGCTGATTATTGCAGTGACTCTCGAGCGCATCCGGCAGAGGCATCCCATAGAAATGACACCGGTTTTTCCGGAGGGCTCACTGGAGGCGGAAAAGCGCTTTATTGACGAGGTGCTTGAAAAAGCGGGGAAATTAGCCGCTATAGAGATAAGCGACGATGAGAGACGTTTTCTGTATCAGTCTGTGCTGGCGCTTATCCGAATGGATGAGAGGAGAGCAGGAGGGAGCTATATCGGGGGCCGCGGGGAGGAGGAATTTCGCAAGGTACTCACGGAGATTCTGAACGATACCTTTGCCCATTTTCATATCCAGTGTGAATATCAGGGAATTATTGACAGCTTTGTCCTCCATGTTTTTTACTTGATTGTCCGTTATCGGACAAACTCCTTTTTCCGAAACGATATTACCAGTTCCCTGCGCCATTCGCATCCTTTTGTCTATGAGGTTTCCGTGTACCTGGCAAGCCGTCTGGAGGAGGAATTCCAGATTCGGGTTCCCCATGAAGAAATCGGCCTGCTGGCCATTTATCTGGGTCCGGTCATGACGCAGGGACAGGAGGATGCAAGCAGCCATGTTATCCTGGTTTGTCCGGATTATAATGGGGTCAGGGAGATGATTCGGCAGAAGCTGCTTCTCTTTTTTGGCGCTCAGATCAACACCGTCCGCGAGGTGGCGTCTTACTATCAAATCGGGCCGGAGGAGGAGTACGATTTTGTTATCTCTGTCCTGGGCAAGCAGAAGACGCTGAAGGATGTGGTTTATATCAGCCCGCTGATGGGACAGAGGGAATTTGAAAAAATCGAGGCCAGACTGGCTGCCATTGCGAAGCGGAAGGAAATCGAGGACATCGACCAATGCTTTCGCCGTTATCTGACTAAGGAGCATTTCTTCTATGGTTCGTCCTTTGAGACCGGGCTTCAGGTGCTGGAGTTCCTGGACGAAGGGCTGCGCCGGGAGAATATTGTACCGGAGGATTACCTGGCGGATGTGCTGAGGCGGGAGAAGCTTTCTTCCACCGCCTTTTTCAATCAGGTGGCGGTTCCGCATGCCCTGGAGGTGAAGGCAAAGGCGACCTGCCTGGTGTATTATTGCAGTGAAAAGCCGATCGACTGGTTTGGAACCCCGGTGCATCTGGTACTGCTGATTGCGAACAGAGGATACGACCGGGAATTCAGCAGGCTTTTTGAGATCCTGTACGAGATTATTGTGAACGGAGAGCTCCTGTACAGGATACAGAAATGCCGTACCTACGATCAGCTGATGGATTTCCTTTTGAGCCTGGTATAAAACTGCCGGAGAGAGCGGTATTTTTTGTTGCCTGCGGGGCGGCAAAAATCGAAATGATTTTTGCCGCCCCTTTTGGTATGCTGAAAGCACAACAGAGAAGGAAAGACAAGGGAAGGAGAAAGATGGAAAGATGCTGATGGTCAGCGGGGCGAGGATAGAAGATGTGGCCGATGCTTTTGATGGAAGGGAGATAGAAGGAATCACCTTTCATCTGGTAAAGCGAGAAGGATTGATTCTTTACATGGATCACGATGGGGCGGATGAGGATACGGCTGCCGCTGTGCTTAAAAAGGGCGCAAAGGCGCTGCCGCGGATGAAAAACATGTTTTTGAATATCCGTATTGTGGATAAAGCAGGAAACATCCGCTGATAATGGGGAACGTAAGCAGAGGACGGAACCGGCTGCGGTCGCGAACGCAGCCGCCCAGAACCTTTGCGCGGAATACAAACAAAAAGGGGGTAGCATTTACTGCGCAACTTATGAAGAAATTTGAAGCCTTATTGGAGAAGTATTTGAACCCGATAGCAGGCTGGGTTTCCAACAACAAGGTTTTGTCGGCGATTTCAGCGGGAATGGTTTCCATTATGCCTTTTACCCTGATTGCCGCTGTCTTTTCGATTGTGGAATCCCTGCCGGATTATCTTCCCTTCCTGCCGGATTTCAGCGAGGAGGCATCGGCGGCGCTGCTGGTTCCGTACAATTTCCTTTTTGGGATACTGGCGCTGCTGGTCGTTTTCATGGTGGCCTATCACTATGCCAAGCACTATAAGCTTCATCAGATCAACTGCGGGCTGGTAGCGCTGGTAACGTTCTGTATCATTGCCTCCAGCTATGAGAGTGAATTCCTGGGGCCGGTAAATATTGATGGAACCTATTTTGGCTACGGCGGGATATTCACGGCGATCCTGGTGGCGATTTTCTCCGTGCAGCTGTACCGTGTGATCTTGCAAGTAGGGCTGAAGATAAGGATGCCGGAGACCGTGCCGCCGTTGGTACGGGATTCTTTTGAGGCAATTATTCCTTTTGCTCTGGTGATCTCCGCTTTCTATGTGGTCAGCCTTGTTTTCGAGAGTGTCACCGGGATGATAATACCGGCTTTTATCCAGAATTTGATTACGCCAGTGATCAATGCCTCCGACGGCCTGGGCTATATCTGGCTTACCGGTGTCCTGTCGCAGTTTTTCTGGTGGCTGGGCATGCATGGCTGGACCCTGGTCAGCGCGCCTCTTATGTCAGTTACCAACGCAAAGCTGGCGGAACAGGCGGCGGCCTACGCGGCCGGACAGGAACTTCCCTACATTGTAGTGGGAGGCTGGTCCTTCTCGCCGTATGCGTATCTGCTGCCGGTGCTTCTGCTGGTTTTATGCAAGGCAAAGCGGAATCGTTCTGTCGGTAAGATGTCCCTGGTGCCGGCCTTGTTCTGCATCACGGAGCCCTATGTGTTCGGCCTGCCGATTGTGATGAATCCGCTGCTGCTGATACCGTGGGTGACGGCGGGATGCGTGACCAATACGGTCGCCTATGTGGCCATCCGGCTGGGGCTTATGAACCGTTCCTTTACGGCGGAGCTGTCTACGATCCCTACGCCAATCAATACATTTTTGACCAACGGCGATTGGAGGACCTTTATCTGGTTTATTGTAGCGACAGTGATTACGGCGGCTGTCTGGTATCCTTTCCTCAAAGTCTGGGATAAAAAGTGCCTGGAGGAGGAGAAAGGGATGGAGAAGCTGGAGAGAAAGTAAAAAACAGGCCGAAGAGGAAGGAGAATGGAAGATGGCAGTCAAGGTGGTGCTGTGCTGCGCCAATGGTTTTACGACAACAATGCTGTGTAAAAAAATCAGGGAGGAGGCGGAGAAGCAGGGCCTGGAAATGGAAGTAGGCGCCTGGCCGATGACAGAGTTAGACAGCGCTGCCTCCGATGCAGACGTGATCCTTTTGGGGCCGCAGGTGCGGTTTAATCTGCAGAAGGTTAAGAAGGCGTATCCGGACAAACCGGTGCTTCTGATCGACAGCAGGGCCTTGGCCTTTATCGACGGGGCCGCCGTTCTGGAGCAGATCAAGGGCGAACTAGATAAGTAAGGCTGAGGAGGACGGCGGATGGAAAACATTGTGGATATTGTAGTGCAGATTGTCGCGGCCGCGGGGACGGCCAAGAGCAGTTTTGTGGAGACGATGCATGTGCTGTTAAAGGAGAAGGATAAGGAAAAGGCCAGGACGCTTTATGAGGAGGGACGTAGGATGTTCCAGCAGGCCCATGAAAAGCACCTGGAAATTCTGGCGGCCTTTGCTGAGAACCAGAAGCTGGAGGCAGACGTCCTCCTAATCCATGGGGAGTGCCAGCTGATGAGCGCGGAGGATTTTATGATTCTCTCCGGACAGCTTTTGGACTATGCAGACGAAGAAGGAAAGGGGGAAAAAGCGCGATCGCTGTGATGGAAAAAGTATTTCCAAAAGATTTTTTATGGGGCGGGGCCATTGCGGCAAACCAGGCGGAGGGAGCCTGGGATGCGGATGGCAAGGGAGTCAGCTGTCAGGATTGTATGACGGCCGGCTCCCGGCAGAAAAGGCGGGAGTATACCGACGGAGCGCTGGAGGGCGTCTATTATCCCAGCCATGAGGCCATCGATTTTTACCATCGTTATCCCGAGGATATTGCCCTCTTTGCTGAAATGGGCTTCAAATGCCTGCGCACTAGCATCAACTGGACCAGAATTTTCCCCCGCGGAGACGAGAAGGAGCCCAATGAGGCCGGATTAGCCTTTTACGACCGTCTGTTTGACGAATGCCATAAATATGGGATAGAGCCGGTGGTGACGCTCAGCCATTATGAAACGCCTTACTGCCTGGTCAAAGAGTACGGTTCATGGCAAAACCGCCGGATGATCGATTTTTTCCTGCGCTATTGCCGGACGGTATTTACCCGGTATAAGGATAAGGTAAAATACTGGCTGACCTTCAACGAGCTAAACGGAATGGTATTTAGTCCGACGCCGGTGACCGGTATACGGACGGAGCCGGGAATGGATGTGGAACAGCTGACGGCGACCTGCGCTCACCATATCCTGCTGGCAAGCGCCTTGGCTGTCCGGGCCGGCCATGAGATCAACCCGGATTTTCGGATCGGCCTGATGATGGTATGCATCCCCG
>CALWRE010000056.1 GCA_944383835.1 uncultured Lachnospiraceae bacterium
AACCTCTGCCCGGAAAAAAGCAGGGTATTTACAATATCGGCAAACACATCGTTATAGGCCTCCAGCTGTCTTTCCGTAATGTCCTTTTGACCCATAGGTTTCCTCCTTATTAGTATATTGGAATCGAGTGATTTTTTCAAGGGAAAATTGTGACATGAAGGTTACGCTATGAAGATTACGCTTGAAAATAAAAGTTTCAAATAAAGTTAAAGAAATACAAAGCAGGAATGCAAATAGATAGATAGGATATTCATATTGTACCATTTATGAAAAGAGGCTGCCACCATCAAATAGTGAGTATTTTCACCAATATTTTCACAGCTCTCCGCAGTAAAAGACAGGGTCTCCGATGTGCCGAAAACCCTGCCTCTGCCAAAAGAAACTCCGCCTATTTTTTCATTTTCGGTTCAAAAATCAAAGCACCCAAATAGCCGAAAATCAAGGCTGCGCTGATTCCTGCCGAAGCATTGGCGAGTCCGCCCTTCAGGACGCCCAGCAGCCCTTCCTCGTCCACGGCCTCCTTTACCCCTTTCCAGAGGAGGTTGCCAAACCCCAGAAGCGGCACATTGGCGCCCGCCCCGGCCCACTCCGAAAAGGGGCCGTACACCCCGATAAAACCCAGGGCAACGCCGCTGCACACGAGAAGCACCATGATCCGCCCCGGCATCAGCTTGGTCTTGTCCATCAAAATCTGCACCAGGGCGCAGATTGCTCCCCCTACCAAAAACGCCTTTATATAATCCATCTCTATTGCTCCCTTCCATCCTTCACTGCCTCAATGACTACCCCATGGGCAATGCCCGGAATGCTCTTTCCCTCGTTGTAGCTGGTGCTGGAAAGCAAGGCCCCTGTGGGGACGAACAGCACCCTCTTCCACTCTCCTGTCCGGATCCGCGGCAGGATCTCCGCGCAGAGCGTCACCGCCGAGCAGCCGCAGCCGCTCCCTCCGGCATGGGTATCCTGTTTTTCGGCGTCAAAAATCGCAATCCCGCAATCCATATGGCGGTCCGAAATATCGTAGCCCTTGTTGCGCAGAAAATCGATCAGAATCTCCTTCCCAATCGTCCCCAGGTCCCCGGTGATAATCTGATCGTAATCCTCCGGCCTGCGCTCAAAATCCAGGAAATTGCGCAGAATCGTATCCGCCGCAGCGGGAGCCATGGCCGCCCCCATGTTCATCGAATCCTTATGGCCCATGTCCACAATCTTCCCCGGCGTCATGCCGGAAACCACCGCCATCCCGCCCCTGGTTCCCAGGGTAACAGCCCCGCAGCCGGTGACCGTCCAGGTGGCCGAGTAAGGGCGCTGGTTGCCGTACTCCAGCGGAAAACGGAACTGCTTTTCCGCGCTGGCAAAATGGCTGGAGGCCAGGGCCATCGTATGATCCGCATTGCCCGCATCCACAAAGGAGGCCGCAAGCCCGATGGCCTCCCCCATCGTTGAACAGGCTCCGTAGAGCCCCAGGACAGGGATCTCCAAATCCACCGTCCCAAAGGAGGTTGCAATCAGCTGTCCTAAAAGATCGCCTGCAAAGAGATAACGAACCTGGCTGCGCGTCAGCCCAGTCTTTTCCAAGGCCTTCTCCGCCGTCCTCTTCTGCAGGGCGCTTTCTGCCCCTTCCCAATCCTCCGCGCCAAACATCGGATCCATCTCTACCTCATCAAATTTTTCTCCCAGAGGGCCCTGCCCCTCCTTCTCCCCCACCACCGAGGCCGCCTCCAGTATCCGGGGCAAATTTTCAAAACGAATGCTTTGCTTTCCCTGCTGCATTTTCTTCATCACCTTTCTCGCCGTCCCGGCGCATTTTCCGCAATCCTTCGGCATACGTCTGCCCGCGTCCTAAAGGACTTGCCTTGCGTCATAAACGTACGCGGCCGCCTGCCGGGTGTATTGTGCAAATAATAAAATCAGGAGAATCTTTTCGGATACTCCTGACCTTACTATGTGCAAAAAATGCATTCTTATTCGGTTTTCCTTCGCCGTCTTTTCGTCTTTTAAAGCAGACCCTGCTGCGACAGCTGTTCGGCATAACGAACCGATGCCATGGCGTCTTTTCCATAAAAATCCGCCCCGATAGACTGGGCGTATTCTTGGGTCAACACAGCCCCTCCCACCATGATCTTTACTTCCGGCAGACTCTCCCGCAAAAGGCGGATGGTCTCTTCCATATAAACTACCGTGGTCGTCATCAGGGCGCTCAGGCCCACAAGGCGCGCCCCTGCGCGCCGGGCTGCATCCACCACCGTCTCCGGCTCCACATCCTTGCCCAGATCCAGGATCTCATAGCCGTAGTTCTGAAGCAGGGCTTTGACAATATTTTTCCCGATATCGTGGATATCGCCCTTTACGGTGGACAGGATAATCTTTCCTTTTTTCGGCTGCTCTTGCCCCGACCGCTCCATGTACCCCCGGATTACCTCGAAGCAGGCCCCCGCCGCATCCGCGCTCATCAATAGCTGCGGCAGGAACAGCTTGCCTGTCTCAAAATATTTCCCCACCGTATCCAGGGCCGGAATCAGCTGTCCGTCGATGATTTCCAACGGGCTCATGGTCTGCAACAGGGCAGCGGTGAGCGTCCGGGCCGGGCCGGAAAGACCGGTTTCAATGGCCTTTTGAAGTTCCCGTTCCTGGGCCGGCTCCAGGGCCTGTTCAGATCGGACTGACACCGTCCCCATAGCCTGAGCCGTCTGAACTGCGGCGGCCTGAACCTGCGCAGCCTGAACGGACGCCGCCCTCGCCTTTCTTTCGCTGTTGCGGGCAATATAGGAACTGCAGTTTTCGTCCAGGCCGTAAAGGGCACGGTAGGAATCATAAGCGTCCCGCATTGCTTCGTTTCCCGGATTGATAATCCCGCAGCTTAGGCCTGCGGACAAGGCCATCGCAAAAAAGGAAGCGTTAATGACCTCTCTGGCCGGCAGGCCAAAGGAGATATTGGACACGCCGAGGACCGTGTTCACCCCCAGC
Source organism: uncultured Lachnospiraceae bacterium (assembly GCA_944383835.1). Taxonomy (GTDB): domain Bacteria; phylum Bacillota; class Clostridia; order Lachnospirales; family Lachnospiraceae; genus RGIG7193. Next base: position 2,965 of record CALWRE010000056.1, read on the forward strand.
TCCTCCTTTAACCGCCTGATGGTTTCCAGCGTCACCCTGGCGCTGCCCGCCTGGGCGCTGACCGTCAGGGCCAGGGCGTCTATCACAATATTCTCTCGCTTGATGCCGTATCCGGCCGCCGTATCGAGGATCCTGCGGGCAATCCGCAGCCGCCCCTCCACATCGTCCGGGATTCCTTCTTCATCCAGGCAGAGGCCGACGACAACCCCTCCGTAGCGCTTAGCCAGGGGGAAAACCTGCTCCATCGACTCCTTCTTCCCATTTACCGAATTAATCATCGGCTTTCCATTATAGAGGCGGAGGGCCCTCTCCATGGCCGCAACATTGCTGGTATCGATCTGCAGCGGCAGGTCGGTCACCGCCTGGATAGCCGGGATCAGACCGGCGAAAGTCTCCGCCTCGTCGAGGCCGGGCAAGCCCACATTGACGTCCAAGATATGGGCTCCGTCCTCCTGTTCCTTCACCGCCTCCTTGAGAATACGATCCGTATCCCCTTCCTGAAGGGCGGTCTTCAGCCATTTCTTGCCGGTGGGGTTGATCCTCTCTCCGATGATCACCGGATCCCGGCTAATTTCCACAAAACGGGAGCCGGAAGTCACCATCGTGCGCCTGGGGACTGTCCGCTGCACCGGGGAAAACCCGCGCAGTTCCTGCGTCAGACAGGCAATGTGCTCCGGCGTCGTCCCGCAGCAGCCGCCCAGCACCCAGGCCCCGGCCCTGGCGATCTGCCCCATGACCTCGGCAAACTCCTCCGGTCCCACATCGTAGACGGTCCGCCCCCCTTCCGACCTGGGCAGACCGGCGTTGGGATTTACGATCACCGGCAGGTTCGTAAACGCAAGAAGCTTTTGGACCAGACGGGACAGCTGATGCGGCCCCAGGCCGCAGTTAAAGCCGATGGCGTCCGCTCCCAGGCTCTCCAGCAGGGCCGCCGTTCCCTCCACCTCGCCTCCGGTCAGCAGCCGTCCGCCCTCGTCGAAGGTCATGGTCACAAATACCGGCAGGGAGGTGTTTTCCTTGGCCGCAAGCAGAGCCGCCTTCACCTCATAAGAGTCGCTCATGGTCTCGATGGTGATCAGGTCGGCTCCCGCCTCCTCCCCGCATACCGCCATCCGGCGAAACCATTCGTAGGCCTCCTCAAATTCCAGATCGCCGTAGGGCTTCATCAGCCGCCCGCTGGGCCCGATATCCATGGAGACAAAGAGAGGCCTCTCTTCCCCTCTCTCCTCCCGGAACTGCCGCACCGCTTCCCTGGCGTTCTCCACCCCGGCGCAGATCAGCTTCTCCGGCTCCCAGCCGCTGCCTGCAAGCTTTCCCGGATTGGCCCCGAAGGTATTGGCCAAAAGAATATGGCTGCCCGCCTCCAGAAACTCCCTGTGCATCCGCACCATTTCCGGACGGCTGGTCAGGTTGGCGCTCTCCGGCAGTTCTCCTGCCGCGATCCCATGGGACTGCAGATAAGTCCCCGTCCCTCCGTCGTAGAACAATAATTCTTTTCCTAAATAATCCCGAATATCCGTCATGGCTGTTCTGTCCTCATCTGTCCTTTTTCATGCTCTGCAGGCAAAAAACCCACCACCGCCGTCACCGTCTTGGTCGGCGTCAGCATTCCGCCTGCGGTCAGGCTCACGCCGAGTCTCTTGGGAAGTTCCAGGGTCTTTAACAGCTCTGCCTGATAGGCCAGGGTAAAATCCCCGAATCCTGGGCTGTAGCGCGGCCTTATCCTCTCCCCGTTCTGCTTCGCCAAGGCGGCCAGTTCCCCGCACACCTCGTCGCAGACGACCTCCAGCACCTCGGCCGCGCAGGCGTCCGTGACCACGGCCTCTCCCACCGCCGTCAGTCCCAGCCGGTAGAGCAGCCGATCCGCCTCCATCCCCAGCGTAGCCCCAAAGAGGGCCGCAGATGTGCAGCCCCTGAGGTTTCGTCCCAGATCCCGGCTGACAATATGCAGAGGCCCTAACTCTATCTCCGTCCTCTCTCCCTCCTGCAGCGACAGAGGGAAAATCTGATAGAAGCTTCGCACCCGGATCTGGTTAAGGAGACGGATCAGCTGCTCCTCCACTAGAGCCCGCAGGGACTCCCCTGCGTCCTCTTCCTTCATCCCCATATACCGGTATATTTCCCGCCGCCGCACACGCCCGGCCAGTTCCCGCACATCCACTGCCCGCTCACCTCGTTATTTTCTCCGGCGGATTTACAATCCCCCGCAGGATCTCCATCAGCCGGGCAGCCGTCTCCGGCTTATTCATCGTATAGATATGGATGCCGTCCACACCGGAGGCAATCAGGTCGATGATCTGCTCGGCGGCGTAGGCAATGCCGGCCTGCATCATGGCCTCCGGCTGGTCGCCGAACTTATCCACCAGACGGGTAAAGCGCTCCGGCAGATGGGCGCCGGACAGCTTGTCAATCCGGCGCAGCTGGGAGGCGCTGGTCAGAGGCATGATGCCTGCCAGAACCGGCGCCTGGATTCCCTTTCCCCGCAGCCGGTACAGGTATTCCCGAAACAGGTCGTTGTCAAAAAACATCTGCGTCGTCAGGAAGTCGCAGCCGCAGTCCACCTTCTCCTTCAGATAGGAAAGATCTGTTTCCCAGTCCGGCGACTCCGGATGACCCTCTGGATAGCAGGCCGCCCCGATGCAGAAATCGCCCAGGCTGCGGATCTGTGTGACCAGCTCGCTGGCATGGGCATAGCGATCCGGCGAGGGATAATCCATTCCCTCCGGCACATCGCCCCGCAGGGCCAGCACGTTTTCAATCCCTGCCTCCCGCATTTCCAGGGCAATCGCCTTCACCTGCTCCTTGTCCGTGGCCACGCAGGTCAGATGGGCGATGGACGGGATGCCCAGATATTCCTGCAGGCCCGAGGCAATCTTTACGGTATTGGCCTTAGTCCCTCCCGCCGCTCCATAGGTGACGCTCATAAAATCCGGCTCCTGCACCGCCATCCGGGCGGCCGCAGCCATCACCTGCCCCAATGACATCCTGGCATTGGGCGGAAAAATCTCAAAGGAAATCGTCGGGCTTTTTCTTTTCAGTATGTCTTTAATCTTCATCAAACTTGGGCCTCCTTATCCGAATAAAACTATTGTAGGCAATTCCTGCCTTTCCGTCAACTGGCAAGCGGGGCTTTTTCTCCTCTCCGTTCTTTTCTCCCTCTTTCATTCGTGGTAAACTGGTAGAAAGAACCAAGAAAGGATAAGGAAATGAAACTATCTGCAGACAGGATAAAAGCCTATTTAAAACCGGAATATTCCGCCTTAGACCTAAAGGCCTACGCCCAGGTGAGCTCCACCAACACCCTTCTGCGCGAAGCGGCCCTGGAAGGGGCCCCCGAGGGCTGTGTGATCCTGGCCGAAGCACAGACCGCAGGACGGGGCCGGATGAGCCACCGCTTCTACTCCCCCGCCGACACAGGCATCTATATGAGCCTTTTGCTGCGCCCGGCAGACTGGCCGGCCGCGGAGGCCGTACGCATCACCACGATGGCCGCGGCCGCAGCCTGCGAGGCAGTAGAAGAAACGGCCTCCCGCCGTCCCGGCATCAAATGGGTCAACGATATTCTCCTGGACGGCCGGAAAATCGCCGGCATCTTGACGGAAGGCACGCTGAATCCCCGAAACGGCCGCCTGGATTTTGCCATCCTGGGCATCGGCATCAATGTCTATCCCCCGGAAGGCGGTTTCCCCGATGAAATCAAGGATATAGCCGGAGCTGTTTTTGACAGCCGGCAGAAGGACGGCAAAAACCGTCTCGCCGCCGCCTTCCTGAACCACTTTATGGGCTATTATAAAGCCCCGGATAAGAGCGCCTATCTGGAGGCTTACCGCAGCCGCAGCCTGGCCCTGGGCAGGCGGATCAAGGTGCTGGCCCACGACGGTGCGAAGGAGGCTCTGGCCCTGGATATCGATCCCGACTGTCATCTGCTCGTGCGTTACGACGACGGCACCACCGACTGTCTCTCCTCCGGAGAAATCAGCATCCGGCTGCCTTCCGCCGATACAGACCGTCCGTAAGGTAAGTACCTTACCCAAAAGAAAGTACCTTACCTTTATGTGCGTACTTGCTTTTTGTGCAATTACTGCTACGATTATTATAGCGGCGCGGAAATTTCCTTTCTGCGGCTTGAAATCAAATTGAAAAGGAGTAATGATCATGGCAAAAAATTTTGGCGTACAGCCCTATCTGTTCCCTATGCCGACCTATATGATCGGCACCTACAATGAGGACGACACCGTAGACGTGATGATGATGGCTTGGGGCGGAATCTGTGCGGAGGACATGGTAGCCCTGAATCTGGAGGCGAATCATAAGACCGTAGCGAACATCCGGGCCAGAAAGGCCTTTACCCTTTCCGTTCCCGGCGTCGATACCCTGGCGGAGTCCGATTTCTTCGGCATTGCCACCTCCAATAAGATGGCCGATAAATTCGAGCGCAGCGGCCTCCATGCGGTGAAGAGCGAGCAGGTGGATGCTCCCGTCGTCACCGAATATCCCCTCACCCTGGAGTGCGAAGTGGCTGAGATCCAGGATCAGCCCTATGGCCTGCGTATCCTGGGCAAGATTGTCAATGTAATCGCCGACGACAAGATCCTGGATGAGGCGGGCAAGATCGACGCCGGCAAGATCCAGGCTTTCGCCTTTGATCAGATGCGAAACGGCTATTATGCCATCGGCGAAAAGGTCGGGCAGGCCTGGCACAGCGGCGCAGGCCTGATGAAGAAATAATGCGTCAATTTATGAACATTGCATCCCCAAAGCTGAAGAACCGGTATCTCTGGCGAACCGCTTCCTCATAGGCCGCCAGCACATGTTCGCGGCCGGCCAGGGCCGATACCAGCATGATCAGCGTGGACTGGGGCAGATGGAAGTTGGTGATCAAAGCGTCTACCATCTTAAAATGATAACCCGGATAGATGAAAATCTCCGTATTATCGCTGCCTGCCTGGAGGACGCCGTTTTCGTCGGCGGCGGACTCCAGCGTCCGGCAGCTGGTGGTTCCCACCGCTATGATCCGTCCGCCCGCCGCTTTTGTCTCATTGACAATGGCCGCCTGATCCGGCTCCACATGGTAAAACTCCGAATGCATATGATGCTCTTCCACCACATCCGCCTTCACCGGCCGGAACGTACCCAGCCCCACATGCAGGGTGACCTGGGCGATTTTTACTCCCTTGGCCTCGATATCCTTCAGAAGGGATTCGGTGAAATGCAGGCCGGCCGTAGGAGCGGCAGCCGATCCCTCATATTTCGCATATACCGTCTGATAACGGTTCTTATCCTTTAATTCGTGGGTGATATAGGGCGGAAGAGGCATCTGCCCCAGCTGATCCAATATCTCTTCAAAAATCCCCTGATAGTGGAATTGAATCAAACGGTTCCCATCCTCGACGACGTCCAGCACCGTGGCCTCCAGCAGCCCGTCTCCAAAGCTCAGCACCGTTCCCGGACGCGTTTTCTTTCCCGGACGGGTCAGAACCTCCCAGATATCGTTTTCGCGGCGTTTAAGCAGCAGCACCTCGATATGAGCTCCCGTCTCCTTTCGTACCCCCAGCAGACGGGCCGGAATCACCTTGGTATTATTGATTACCAGGCAGTCGCCCGGATTTAAATAATCGATAATATTGCGGAATACGTCGTGGCGGTAGGCCCCGGTTTTCTTATCCAAAACCAGGAGGCGGGAGGAAGAGCGGTCCTCCAGCGGATCCTGTGCGATGAGTTCCTCCGGCAGATCAAAATCAAAATCTTTTACATTCATAATATATTCCCCTTTTCCGCAGAAAAAGAGGCCGACCCTCTCATTTTCAGGGCGGCCCCGTCTCTGTCTGTATTTTTATTTCAGAATCAGATAATCGCTGGAGACATAGGCCTCCTCGCCGTCGTAGGTAACCCGGCTCCACTGCTCGTTGTAACCGGTGCGGTGAAGCGTCTCGTTCGGCTCCACATTGCCCAGGATATTATCGTCGGACTCGGTGGAGGGCGTACTGCGCACCCGCACCGTGGTGGTCGTCAGCACATCCTCATCTCGCTCCTCAAAGGTCATCTGGCTGGCATCCTGGGGCTGGGTCTCGGCTGCGGTGGTCTCCTCTGCCTCCGTATAGTTCGCCCCTTCGTTGAGCTTTTCCACCACCAGATTCAGCTTTTCATCCGAAGCCATCGCCTCTTCCATCTTCTGATCGGTCTCTTCCTTCAAAAGACGGACATCCTCATCGTTGCCAATGGTATTGATATAGCCGGCCAGCTCCGAATCGAGGGCTCCGGCGTTAATATACATGCTGCCGTCCTCATTGGTGCAGACATAGAGCTGAATCAGGGCAGGGCAGAGAGTATCCACATTGTGGAATTTCACTTCATAATAGACATAGGCCACATAATCCCCGTCCGACATTCCAGGCTTGGTATAGCAGCTGATGTTCTGGTAGTCCTCGATGAACTCCCCTTTCTTTTGCAGCTTCTCCGTCGTCATATCGTCGCCCGCGACGATATTCGTATAGGTTTCCGCATCGAAATTCTTCATGGCCTCAAAATATGTATTGACCAATTCGTTCAGCTGCGGGATCGCATCCTGCTTTAAAGCGTAGTCCTCAGCCGAGCGGGTTGCCTCCGTTTCAGCTTCGCCTACAATAATTTCTCCGGAAGACTCCTGGGGCGTCTCGCCCCCCGAACCGCAGGCGCGGAGGATCAGAACCAAAATAACCAACACAACTGCCGCTATAACGACTAAAACTAATTTATGATTATCCTTAAAAAAGGTTGTCAGCTGATTTATAGCTTTTTTATTGTCCTGACGATTCTCCATAAACAAAGCCTCCTTATCCCTTGGTAAAATGCCGTATGCTCCTGCGGCTTGCTCTGCCGGAGCCGAATAAATGCCTTTCGGAAATCATACTATAACATAGTAGCAAAATTTCAAACGAAAATCAACCGGCAGATTGTGACAATTCTGTGGGTACTTCCTTAATAAACCTTAATAAAAACGGGTATTTTTAACGGCAGGCCCCGCCCGAAGAAGACAGGACCTGCCGGACTCCAGCCGCCGTGTGTTCCTCCGGAAAATGATATGTGTGAGCCGAGACACCGGCGATACGCAAAGCCTGCGCACTCCTTTCGGAACTGGCGACAGCTATATTATAGTGCGGCGCAGGCAAAAATGCAAGATGCTCTTATCAGGGGCCTCTTTTCAAAAGGCTCTTTTCAAAAGTAAAATTGGGACTCGCCAAAAGTTTTTTTTATGTTATACTATTCATAAAATAGTGTTTGATGATGCATATACAGATTTATTGTCCGCAATAAATCTGAAATTTGCGTGAAAGGAAGGGATATGTGATGAAATATTGAGAAATGAGAAGTTAAAAGAAAAAACTCGTGAATCTGTTACCGCTGTTCTCCCCATAACCATTCTAGTGCTTTTGCTCGGCGTTTTTGCCGTTCCCATGGAAACAGGCACCACAGCCCTCTTTCTGACGGGCGCCGTCCTTCTGATCATCGGCATGGGATTTTTCCAGCTGGGCGCGGAAACCGCCATGACGCCGCTGGGAGAAGGAATCGGAGCACAGCTCTGGGGAAATAAAAAAATCCCCGCCATTCTTTTTATCTGTTTTCTGATGGGCGTGGTGATAACCATCGCGGAGCCGGACCTGCAGGTCCTGGCCAATCAGGTGGAATCCATTCCCAACATGACGCTGATCTGGACAGTCGCTGTAGGAGTTGGCATTTTTCTGGCGATAGCCGTCTTACGTATTCTGTTTCAAATTAGTCTTTCCAAAATTCTCTGCGTTTTGTACCTTGTTCTGTTTCTTATTTCCTTTTTGGCTCCCTCTGAATTTGTAGCTGTGGCATTCGACGCCGGAGGAGTCACTACCGGCCCAATGACGGTTCCCTTTATCATGGCCCTGGGCGTAGGCCTGGGAGCTGCCCGAAGCGATAAGGATGGTTCCAGCGACAGCTTCGGCCTGGTATCGCTGTGCAGCGTCGGCCCTATTCTGATGGTTATGCTCCTAGGCATTTTCTATAATCCGTCGGAGGCTGCCTACAGCATGGTGGAGATTCCGCAGGTGGTAACCCTGCAGGACGTGGCACGGGAGTTTGCACGGGAATTCCCCCATTATGCGCGGGAAGTCTTTTTATCGGTCTTCCCTATTTTGGCTGTTTTTCTTGTTTTCCAGCTGCTCACCCGTCGGTATCACCGCCGCCAGATTTTGAAAATGATCATTGGTTTTGTTTATACAATAATCGGACTGATCCTTTTCCTCACCGGCGTAAACGTAGGCTTCGCCCCGGTAGGAAATCTTCTCGGTTCCGATTTGGCCTCTGGCCCGAGCAAATGGCTGCTGATCCCCATCGGCATGGTGATCGGCTACTACATCGTAAAGGCGGAGCCGGCCGTACAGCTTCTGAACCATCAGGTGGAATCTATTACCAACGGCACGATCTCTGCGAAAGCAATGAACAACTGCCTGTCCTTCGGCGTCGCCGCCGCCGTGGCCCTTGCTATGGTCCGCGTAATCACAGGCCTCAACATATACTGGATCCTTATTCCCGGCTATGCCCTGGCCCTTATTATGTCCCGGCTTGTCCCTCCGATTTTTGTCGGCATCGCCTTCGACTCCGGCGGCGTTGCCAGCGGCCCCATGACCTCCTGCTTTTTGCTGCCGCTCGCCATGGGAGCCTGCATTTCTGCCGGCGGGAACGTGGTTACCGACGCCTTTGGCATCGTAGCCCTGGTAGCCCTGGCCCCTTTGATTGCCATTCAAATTATGGGACTTATCTATACCAGGAAGCTTAAGAAGCTGCAGCCTGCACAGGCAACCGCAGCAGCCGACCAAGAAGATGAAATTGTGGAATGGGAGGAAGAATAGTTATGCAGGAACAACAAAAAGATATGTCGTTGTATCTGATTCTGTCCGTAACCGACGCCAGGGGAGAAAAAACTCTCTGCTCTTTGCTGGATCAGGCCAATATTCCTCTGCGCTTTCAATTTCGGGGACAGGGAACGGCAAACTCCGAACTGCTGCGCATGTGCGGGCTGGGCGAGAGCGACCGGATTATCACCGTATGGTTCATTCCCAAATTGGCCGTTCCGATTCTCTTTACCAAAATGGGGGCAGCCCTGCAGCTTAAGAAAAGGGGGACGGGAATCGCCGTAAGCATTCCGCTGACGGCGGCCCAAATGAATTTGGCCCGTTTTATTCATGGACAAGAGACGTATCAGATAGAGAAAAACGGAGGAGATATGGAAAAAATGGTCGAGAAAAGCAATTATTCCATGGTCGTTGTAGCGCTGAACCAGGGTTTCAGCGATGAAGTAATCGATACGGCCCGCCAATTCGGGGCCAAAGGAGGCACCATTATCAAGGCCCGCCGCCGCGGGCTCGACGAGGCCATGCACTTCTGGGGAATTTCCCTCCAGGAGGAGCAGGAAATCCTCTTTATCATTGTTCCCCGTGAGCACAAAAAAGCCGTGATGACTGCCATCAGCAAGGAGTACGGGCTCCACTCGCCCGCCCACAGCATAGTCCTGGCCCTTCCGGTGGAGGAAACGCTGGGCCTGGAATCCTAAGCTGCGCAATGTAAAAAACAAAGAGAATTGTGATATCCGAGTAGGATCAGGGGGCTGTGGGCTGCCTTCCGCCAAGGAAGGCAGCCCCCTTTTTGATATTTGCTTTTTCGATATCTGCTCTTTTGATATCTGCCCTTTCGATTCTATTCTTCGTTTTGTCCGTCGGAACCGGCCGGCGGCTTTTCCGCCCCGTTTCCGCAGATCAGCAGTTCATCCGCTTCTCTGCTGTAGTAATAAATCTGGTCGGAAAGATATTCCTGGCTTCTATTTCCGCTTTCATTGATTTCCCGCAGCATATTCCGCAGCTCCTCCGGGGCAACCATCTCTGTCTCCGGCAGAAGGATGACCTCATGGATACTGCTGGGAATCACATACAGGCTGCTCTCTTTGCTGCGGGCAAAATCCGCAAGCAGGTGACGATGCAGAAGGGCCGCCGCCCCGCAATACCTCTCCCTGTTGCTCATCACATACATCTCATACCGCTTCTCCGGCATAAGCTCCTCCAGAATCTCCCCGGCCATCCTTTCTACTTCCTGGTGCGTCAGGTCGCCGTTCCCAGGGTTTTCCTCCAGCTGCCTGGACAAATCATCCAACAGGATACTGCGAACCACTTCCTCCATCGGCAGAATCTCCCCGCCCAGCTTTTTCTCCGTATTTGCATCCGCCAGGGCGAACAAATGCTCTTCATCGGTCTGCCAGATCTGCAGCTGCTGGTTCTGCACCAGGGCCGTTCCGTTTCCGATAAAATGATTCTCAATCAGCAGATAATATACCACCGCCAAATCCAGGAATCGCCTATGGGGGACAGTTGAAAGCAGCTCCCGGTTTTTCTCGTAATTGACCAGCTTATAGACAATCCGGGATGAAACCCGGTCAAGATGCCGGAATTCATCCACGTCCAAATACAGGCCGCAGCGGTTGCGCCGGTATTCCGCCAGAATCCCTTCCAAAATTTCGTCGGTTCCCATCCCCTCGCAGGCAGCCTGGTAAAAAGGAAACAGATCGATGGTCGGCGAAACATTGCTGCCTTCCTCCAGAATACACAGCATCTCCCTTTTACAGTTATTGTTCTTGTAAACCGTATGCAGGCTTACTTTGGCCTCCTCTCCCAGTCTGTCCTGGAGCAGAGCAAGAATCTTTTGTAAAAAATCATCGTATGTCATCAATCCCGTACCTCCTGTGCTGATATCCCATGCCTGGTTGCAGACAGACACATGCAAGATATAATTCAAGATATATTTATGACAACTGCCGCTGCTGACGGATAGACTTTCGGACGGTTCCCAATCGCTGAACGTGCTTCAATAACTGCCGGAAAGTTCGCAGAGACAGGAATAATTGGATAAGTTAACAGATATGCGCATGGGCAATACAAATTATGCTTTTATCTTATCGCATAGTTGGTTTTCTGTCAATGACTGGAGAAAAGTTAGTAGAATTTTTGCAGAGTTTTCTAAACATATTTAAAAAAGTGCTTGCCGTTTTGGGAGTTCCGTTGTATAATAATTTTTGTTGCACCAGTAGCTCAGGGGATAGAGCAGTGGTTTCCGGAGCCACGTGCCGGGGGTTCGAATCCCTCCTGGTGCATTTTTTATGCAATACAGCAGGCTGAAGAAAGCCTGCTTTTATTTTGCAATATAATACATCTGCTCTCCGCCTCTTCCATTTCCTCTTGATTTCTATTTTTTTGCATCGTATAATCAACAGGCAAATAGACAGATAGAAAGCAAAGAGGGAGGACAAACAGGGATGGATGAACAAAATACACCGCAAAAAGAACCAAAAAAGACTCAGGCAGGCAGCAAGATAACCTCATTCGTCGTGGAAGAAAAGAAGGTAACGGTATATCCCAGTCTTTCCGCCAACCAGCCCATCATCTACCTAAATACCTTCGGCGAGGAAGGCGAGAGCGTGCGCCAGTCTCTGCATGCCGCCCCATGCCCGGATTTCACTCTGGTGACCGTATCCGGCCTGGATTGGAACCGCGACATGGCTCCCTGGGACTGTCCTCCGGTATTTCCCGGCGGGGAACCCTGCACGGGCAGAGCCGACGAATACCTGCGCCTTCTCACCTGCCGGATTGCGCCCCTGGCTGAGGCGCAGAGCAGCGGACAGCCGTCCTGGCGGGGCATCGCCGGCTACTCCTTAGGCGGCCTCTTTGCCCTTTACTCCCTCTATCAGACCGACTTTTTCTCCCGCGCCGCCAGCATGTCCGGCTCCCTGTGGTTTCCCGGCTTTGCCGAATTTATCCGCACCCATGAGATGAAAAGACGCCCCGACCGCCTGTACTTTTCCCTGGGAGACAGGGAAAGCCGCACCCGCAATCCCTTACTCCAAACAGTGGAAGAACGTACGCGGGAGGCCGAAGCCTTCTACCGCGGACAGGACGTCAAAACGCAGCTCTGCTTTCATCCCGGCGGACACGGCAGGAATGCGGCGGGCCGGACGGCCGCCGGAATCCGCTGGCTTCTGGAATTATGATTAAGGGGAAATGCTCCTTTCCCCATTCACCCTTCATCCGATTTTCCCTTCTGAGCCCTTTTGATCCAGGCCGATGCCCATTCAAGCAGCAGCCCCGACCAATCTTTCAATTTTCCTGCCTCTGCCTCTTCCTCCCTCTTTTCCTCTACCTCTATCTCTGCTTCTGCCTCTTTCCCATCCGCGTCTATGCCCTCTGCCTCCTGCATCCATCCGCGGATCTCCCTGTTCAGTTCCAGGATACGCCCGTCCTCCGGCTCCAGAAGCTTCGCAAGCTCCGTCTTTTTCCGGGCATAGATGCCTGTCTGCAAAAAGGCAATGGCCTGCAGGACAAAAGCCGCCGACTTACAGAGATCTTTCAGGATCTCCATGCTCTTTTCATGCACCAGGTTATGAACCGTCATATGGTAAATATTGCAGGCGCCCAGGTGAATCGCCTGCACCACATCCTCCCGGCTGATCCGCCCTGACAGTTCATCCAGGGAACCGAACAGCGGCACGGTATCATGATAAACTGAAACAGATCCGATGGCTCCCAGGCCAGCAGTTCTTCCCGCCCGGAAACAAAGCCGCAGACCCTGTCTCTCTGGGGAAGGCCGTCCAGCAGATCGCCGTAAGCCTGCAGATCCGCGGCAGAAACCGTATCTAAGATCAGCACCGCGTCGATATCGCTGCCTTCCGTCGCCTCGCCCCGGCCGAAGCTCCCCTGCAGACCGATGAACCAGACCCGCCCGCCGAACCGTTCTTTCACGGCCCGCTGGTATTCTTCCATCCAGGCGTCTATGGAAAAATCCATTCCTTTTGCCATTCCTTTTACCATTTTTTTCCTCCTTTTCGCACTCACCGCTCCTTGCTCCCTCTCACTCCCCCTCACTCGCCCAAAACGGCATAATCCTCAAAGAGGATTCGCAGCCGGTCGATCGCCTTGCTTGTATGATAATGGCCGCTGTACCAGCGCCGGTAGGAAAGCTTCTCCTCGATCTCACCCAGCCATATTTCCGTCGATTTGTCCACCTCGGACTGGTCGATCATCGGCAGAAAAACCTCCACCGGCTCATATTTCAGCGGAACGGTGTGGCTCAGCACGTAATCCACCTGCCAGCCGTCCTTTTCCAGCTGGCTCTCCACATAGGCCTTGATCTCCGGGGAGGGCTGCTCATTGTCATACCAGGCAATATGGCGGATCAGGCGATAAAACTTGTCCACGCTGTACGCCCCGCCGATGGCGACTGCCTTTTTGCCGTCCAGGTCATAGATCTCCCCATCCTTGGCAAAAAGCAGGAACGGATATTGGGGTTCCACGTAAACCTTTCCCCCATGCCAGTCCCTTTCCCGGTAGGAATCTATGGAAAAGGGCCTCTGCTCATGGTTTCCATGGATGCAGAGGAGGGTTATCGGAAGGGTTTTCAGGCTGTCTTTGAGCCTGTCCGCCCTGCTGCCCAGATGGTAGTTGATCCCGGCATCCCCCAGGATAATCAGAATGTCGTCCCGGCTGGTGTTCCTTTCTTCGCAGAAGGTAAAAATGCGGTCGAATCTTCCATGGGTATCTCCCGTCAGATAAATCATGCTGTGCCTCCTTTTCAGCTGATCTGCCAGCGGACATGGCTTCCCTCATCGTCTTTGCTCACAATAAGCTGATCCTCTATTTCCTGCTTTAATTCCGTCACATGGGAAATGATGCCAATGAGCTTGGAGCCTCCGGCCATCTCCTGCAGGACCCGCACGGCCTGGCTGCGGGAGCGCTCGTCCAGGGAGCCGAAGCCCTCGTCGATAAACATCACATCCAGGCTGACCGCCGCCTGGCCCTCCTGAATCTGATCCGCCATCCCCAGAGCCAGGGAAAGGGCCGCCATAAAGGATTCCCCTCCGGAGAGGGTGCGGACCTCCCGCTCGCTCTCGGTCACGGTGGAATAAACCATCAGATCCAGCCCTCTGTTCCTGCCGGCGCCGGCCTGTTCCGATCCGCACAGGCGCAGCTCAAACTGCCCCGCCGACATCTCCCAAAAGCGGCGGTTGGCTGCCTCCAGTATCCGTTCCAGATAATACCGCTGGACAAAGGTCTCAATATCCATCCGTGCTCCGCTGACCTTGCCGGCAAGGCTTGCATAGAGACGGTCCAGCCGTCCCTGCTGGGCCAGAAGCCTTCCCCTCTCCTCCATCTGAGGCTCCAGGTTTTTCAGCGCCTTCCGGTTGCTGCAGCAGTCCAGCTCGGTTCTGCCGGCCTTTTCCTGGGCCTTCTGCAGCCGCGCCTGGGCCTCGTCCCGCGCAGCCTCCAGGGTAGCCATATCCGGTCTCTGCCGCCCCGCAATGTTCTCGCGGGCCAGGGCCTTGGCCCGCGCAGCGGCCGCTTTCTTTAGCCGGTAAGCATCCAGCTCTCTTTGCATCCGCTCCGGCTCATCCTTTTCATAACGGCCGGTGAGCTCCCGCCATTTTTCTTCGCCAAACCCCTGCTTTTCGCAGCGATCCAGATAGGCCAGGCGCCGTTCTTCTCTCTGCTCCCTCTCCCTGGGCAGCTGTTCTTCGCAGCGGCCGATAACTGCCTGAGAGCTGACCACAGCGGTTTTTGCCTCCTGCGCCCTTTTCTCCGCTTCTGCGTACTCCTTCTGCATAAGACGCAGGCCCTTCTTTGCCTGGGCGAGAGCCGCCTCGGCCTCCTCCGGCGTCGGATATTCCCGGCCGGACCGGAGGCTTGCAAGCCGTGCCCCGGCCTTTTCCTGCTCCGTCACCGCCTCCGCTGCCAGGGAGGCGGCCTCCTCTGCCGCTGTGCGCAGGTCCGTCTTCCTTCCTTCTAACTCTTCCAGGAAACGGCGCGTGGCGGCAAGAGTCTCCCTCTCCTGATCCAGCCGCTTTGCCTCTGCTTCCAGTTCCTCTTTCCAGGACCGTATCCGTTCTTTCGCTTCATCGAGAGAGGCAGGGGCAGGTTCTGCGGGCAGAGCCGCGCACAGATGCTCTTTCAGCCCGGCGAAGGCGTCCTCCAGCTGGCCCTCCTTCTCTTCCTGAAGGCCGGCTGCCGTCTTTGCCTCCGCCGCAGCCTTCTCCTGGGCGGTACGCAGGGCGTCCACCCGCTCCTTCCATTCCTCCAGGCGGTCTCGGGTCAGCTCCCGGTGTTCTTCGGGCATCTCGCAGGGATGCGGATGATCCAGGGAGCCGCAGACCGGGCAGGGCTCTCCCTCCCGCAGCTGCTCCCGCGCCAACAGGCCGGCCTGCATGTTGAGGAAGTTTCGGCGCTGCCTCTCATACGCGGCGCTCTCCCTGTCATAGGAAGAGCTGGCCTGGAGATAGGCAGCCTTCGCCTGCTCCGCTTGTCTTTTCTGCCTCTGCGCTTCTTCCCGCCGCTTTCCCGTCCGGCAGGTTTCCTCCTCCAGTCCCTTTGCCGTCTCCAGTCGGGCCTTGCAGCGCTCCGCCTGGGCCTCTGTCCCGGCCAGCTCCTCCGACCTGCGCCGAAGCTCCTCTTCCCTCTTTTCCAGCCCGGCAAGCTCCGCCTGCGCTGCCTCCCTTTTCTTTACGGCCTTCGCTGCCGCCGCCTCTTTTGCCTTCCACTCCGCCTGCGCCGCCTGCATCTGGGCAAAGACCTCCCTGGCCTTTTTCACCCTTTCCTCCACCTGGGCATAGCTCTGGCTCTCCCCGTCCAGCTTCCCCTTTGCCTCCTGTCTGGCCTTCTCCGCCTTTTCCCAGGCCTCTATGAAACCCGGCAGGGCGCTCCGGCTCTGTGCTAGGGCCTGCTCGGTAGAGGCCGCCGTCCTCGCCGCGTCGTCGTACCGCAGCCAGAGGCCCTGCAGCTCATAGGCCTGCCGAATCTCTTCCAATAGCCTGTCTTTTCCGGCCAGTTTTTCCCCGATGGCGCTGCACTGGGCCAGCTCTTCCTCCGCCTGCTTCAGCTGGGCAAAGCTTTGCAGCAGCTGCTCGGCGCTCTGGCAATCGTCCCGTATTGCAAGATAGGCCTGCTCCGCCTCTTTGCTCTCCCGTTTTTCCTGCTCCAGCCGTTTCTCCAGAAGAATACAGCTGTCTTTCAGCTCCCCGATCAGCTGTTCCAGATCCACAACCGTCCAGCCGGGCGAAAGAAGCCGGTCCCGCAGCTGCCTAAGTCTCCCCATCTCCCCATCGTCCTCCGGGGCGGACACATGGGAAACCTCCGTCTGGCAGACCGTGCGCAGCTCGTCAATCTGCTGCTGTTTTTCCTTTCTTCTGGCCGCCAGCTCCGCTACAATCCGGTCAAAGAGCTCTGTGTGAAAAAGCCTGCGGAAAATCTGCTTTTTATCTTCGGATTTGGCCCGTAGAAGTTCCATGAATTCCCCCTGGGCGATCATCGCCACCTGCATGAACTGGTCCTTGGTCAGACCGACAATCTCCGTGAGCTTCTGGTTGGCCTCCTTGGGCGGATATTCCGAACCATCCGGCAAAAACAGGGAGACAGAGCCGTTCTCATCGGTCAGTCCTCCCCCTCTTTTGCGGGGACGGCGGTGCCTGGGAACGCGCCGCACCGTGTACCAGGCCTCCCCCTCCCCTCTTCCCTCCGTAAAGGTGAGCTCCACATAGGGCTCCAGAAAATGAGCGGCGTCCAGGCCGACAAACTGGCTCTGCAGCTCGGCCCCGTCCTTTCGGTTGGCCGTGGAGCTGGCCTCGCCGTAAAGGGCAAAGACAATGGCGTCAAAAATCGTGCTCTTTCCCGCCCCCGTATCTCCGGTAATCAGAAACAGATTCTGGTTCGTCCGGTCAAAATCAATCTCCGTCCGTCTGCCGTAGGAACCAAATGCCTGCATCGTAAGCTTTCTCGGTCTCATCTGTCCTCCCCTCCCCGCACCGTATTGATCACATCCTGCAAAATCGCCTGTTCTTCCTCGTCGATCTCCCCCAAAAAGGAACAGCACAGGGCAAAGGGATCCTGCAGCTTTTCCGTTGAAGCAGAACCGCTGTAATCCGCCGTTCGCACATTTTCCCGCCGAATCTCCAGCAGGCAGGGAAAGGCCTCCCGCAGCCGGTCCCGCATATCGGCCACATTTAAGTCCGTGCGGTCGGCCAGAATCACCGTCACATAGTCGCCGCAGCGCTCTTTCAGAACATCCGCAAGCTCCCCGCGGATCACGCGCACCTGCCGAAGCGGCTGCAGGGGAAGGACGGACAGGCGGATATCGCCCTTTTTCCCCATTTCCACCATCACAACCCCCTTTTGCTGCCCCGCCTCGCTGACCGAGCAGGTCAGAGGGGTACCGCAGTAGCGCCGGTATTCGTTCCCCACCGCCATGGGCCGGTGAATATGCCCCAGAGCCGCATAGTCAAAAGGCGCCAGCACATCCGCCCCCACCTGGTCGATATTCCCCACCGTGCGGATCTCCGCATCCGTCCGCAGCCGGTCCATTTCCTCGGCCTTCATGCCGGCAGGAAGGTAAAACTGATGGCTCACCAGGACGTTTCGCTCCTGCCCATTGATTTCCTCCCGCCCAATCAGGCGTCGCAGGGAAGCGTCATAGGAGAGGTTGTTTCCATTCTCATCACAGCCCACGACATTTTTGACCATCGACGGCTTCACAAAGGGGAGCAGATAAAAATGCACCGGCCCATGCTCATCCTCCAGGACTACCCTGGCAATATGCTCTTTTTCCGTCTCCGGCGGCGTGCCGATCATATGCACATGCTGCCTGGCCAGAACGCTGCGGAAACAGTCGAGCCTCGGCCCGCTGTCATGGTTGCCGCTGATCATCATCACCTCCGCCTGCGGCAGGGCGGACGTAAGTCTAGCCACAAAGCCGTCGAAGATCTCCACCGCCTCCGCTGACGGCACCGCCCGGTCATAGATATCTCCGGCGACTAATACGGCGTCCGGCCTTTCCTTTGCCGCCAGCCGGACGATCTCTTCCAGTATATACTCCTGATCCTCCCGCAGATCCCGGTTCATCAGTTTCAGTCCGATATGCAAGTCCGATAAATGGAAAAATTTCATGGATTTTTGCCCTTTCTTGTAATATGTTTTTTGTTTTTGCCGCCAGCCTCACATTGATTTGCTTTATTATATCATCCTGCCAAATCGCTTGCATCAACTATCTTATCAGAATTGTAAAAAAGATTCCTCGTCTGCATAATCTAAACGCATGACGAGGAATCTTTCTTATCAAATTCCTATTTTATTAATTTCCTACGCTATACAGTGAAATGCTTTTGATCAACAAGTTCCACTTCTAACCCTGATAGATTCAAATGCAACAGTTCCACAAAATGCGGGTGAACAAACCCAATCAAATTAGCCATTTCATCTGAAATAAAATCTTTACGAGCTATGTGAATCACCCCACTGTACGCATTCCCTTTTGGATAAGTAAAAATTGTTCCTTGCTTAATTAGCCTGCTGAAATAATTTTCACCTCCGACTTCAATTCGATCCAAGCTGCGAAAGATATATTTAGAATAATCCTTTCTTAATTCAAATTTTATCTTTCCTTTGTCGGAAGCGAAATACACTGGAATCCGAATTTCACCTTGCCTTTGTAAACTTCTCAATGCATTCAAAACAGAAATTCTTACTTTCTTATCGCCTATAATTAAATCATTAATTTTATGATTCAAATATAGGTCGCATCCTGCAACATACGGATTCATATATCTATGCCGTTCTAATGTCGGCAATCCCTTATAAATAGGCCCTCTTAACAATACATCTCCGGGAATAAATGCACCTACCTTAAACTTATTGTTTATAGTTTTATTTGTTTTTTCCATGGCCACTGAACTCATTCCACTTTTTTCCATTGGGTAAAAATTATAAAGAAAATTCGTTTGCTCTCTATTTTGAGTTAACATTCTTGCATCAAATTGGCTCGCATTATAATAAATCGTAACTTTTGAAGGACAACCCTGTATAAACTTATCCAGAGATTCATCAAATTCATCAAACCGAATGCCATTTATCCCCCATGCAAGTAATTGTTGCAGCGGTATTTGAGAAAAAATATCTTTATTGCAATCTGCAATTATTTTAAACCCAAATTTTATAGCGGCCTCAGTAATCTTCGGTAAAACGGCCAGCTGATTTTTCTTTAATGCATAAACAAGAGAAGTATATAATAAGTCTGCTCCAGCCTCCTTCGCATCTTTTATATATTCTTCGTCCACATAATCTGTATAGCAAGAAATTCCTATCATAATTTTTCCCTATGTGAAAATAACTCAAATCAAAATTCCAAAGTAAGAAAGAGCAACAGAAATAATTATTATACCCAATATCAAAGATACAACATATTTTCCTTGCCACTTTTTCAATAAATAATAGCACAGCATCACAATAGCAAGAGGTATCAGACTGGGCATAATATTATCCAGCATTTGCTGCAGTACAATTGCTCCCTCTCCTTCACCAAAATTAAGTCCAAGCGTTATCTTCACAGTAGTTGGAATTAACGATGCCGTAATCACTACGCCAAGAACATTTGCCATATTTGAAATTTTATCCAGTGTAGATTTTCCTTTATCAGATGCCAATAATTCGCTGCCTTTTTTATACCCCCAATGCCCTCCTAACAATCGCAGAGGCATGTAAACTATATTAACTAACAGGAACATTAAAATAGGGCCCAAAAAATTTCCTTGGATTGCCAAAGACGCTCCAATACTTCCCGCGATAGGAAATAGTGTAAAATTGAGAAGACTGTCACCCAAACCAGCTAATGGCCCCATTAGACTCGTTTTAATTGCTACAACTGAATCTTTTTCATCTTCCGTTGTATTTTCTTCGATTGATGCACTAAGTCCCAAAATAAAAGGAACCATCATTGGCATCGTATTAAAATATTCAAGATGTCTTTTTTGTGCTGCGACGATTTCTTCTTTTGGCCGGCCCGCATATAACTTTTTCAGAATAGGAGTAAATGCATGCAATATTCCGAGACTAATCATCCTTTCATAATTGTGCGAATTTTGTACAAAAAAGCACCTTGCTTCCATTTTATTAATGTCTGATTTTGTTATTTTTCTTTCATTCATAAGTCGTATCCCCCAGTACTATCATCCAAAATAATCTCCGAGTCTTTTTTTCCATTCTCAACAATCAACCCATATATCCCTGCTAAAGAGAAGGCAATAATCGCTGTTGCTATTGTTGATAACCCCATAAAATTAGATAACGAAAAACCAATCAAGAAAAATATCCACATATTTTTTTTCATCATCATGCTTAAAAGCATCGCCAGTCCTACTGCTGGAATGATTTTGGACGCAATCGTCAGGCCATTTAAAACCCATTCCGGGACTGCAGCCAAAATTGTTTCAATAAGAGATGAGCCAAAATATATACAAAGAAAAACAGGAATCGCCCGACTGAGAAAATAATTCAATCCTCCCAGATAATGCAAATAATTGATTTTATCAAATTCGCCACTTTCTATTACTTTATCCGCCTTATGAACAAGGAAAACATTCAATGTAGTAGCAAGCATATCCAATTGCTGAACCAACAAAGCTACAGTAATGCCTACAGCAACACCTGCCGCTTCTCCCTGCCCAGAAATAATTCCTATGGCAACGCCAACGATCGAACCAGAAATAACATCCGGAGGTTGGTATGCTCCAATCGCATTCGTACCCAGCCACATTAATTCTAAAGTACCCGCGATAATTAATCCTTCAAGCGGTTCACCCAATATAAAACCTACAACTACACCTGCCAGAAGAGGTTTTCTAAACCCCAAATGAAGTCCTCTTTGGTCTAATGTACATACCCCTGCCCATATTGCAATAATCAATGCCTTCACTAACATACCTATTTCTCCACTTTCTCTAATTTCTCATACTTTACTTCAGGATCTGTTGGAACTGCTAATATTACAATCTCTATACCTTTATGAATAAGTTCTTTAAACGCTTGGTCTTCTCGGTCACTGACGAAGACCGACTTATCTATCATTCTTCTTTCGGCTTTGCTTCGCATCCCCCCTATAACAATTTTATCTGTCAATCCCCCGCCTTCATTTATCACAGTTAAAATATCAATTGGATTTGTGAATAAAACCATAGTTTGACGTTTAATCGGTACTTTATTTTTTATAATACGCACAAATTCTTGCACATGAAATATAGCAACCTTTACATTCGCAGGTGCTGCCATTTGCTGCACTGACTGTTGAAGCCGATCCTCTGCTACTTCATCATTTACAATTATGATTTGTTCAATACTACACTGCTTTGTCCAAACTGCCGCAACTTGTCCATGTATCAATCGGTCATCGATTCTTACCATTTTTATCGGCATATTTATTACCCTCCTATAAATCTGCACTTTCTGCACACTGTAAATCAACTTCCAAATATTCTCCTGGGAATTTAATATACCTGGATGCATTCTGCGGAGCCTAGCGGACTCCGATGCGTTTCAGAGCGGTCGCTGTGCGGAGCATAACGGACGCCCTGAAACGCCTGTTATATTCAGTTAGCTTCTGGGCTGGATCACTACGGTGTAGTGTTTCGTTGCCCGTTTCAGTATCGCATTGGCTGATACTTCGTCATTGAGGATCATCGAAGCCCAGCTGTTTGGCTCTCTTTGAGAGCACACAATCGTGCACCTTGACAATTCACTGCGTT
>CALWRE010000057.1 GCA_944383835.1 uncultured Lachnospiraceae bacterium
AAATAAGGCATGTAAAAGGGAAGAGACAGTCCGTTGGAGAATTCAGGTCTTAAAAAAGCCCGAATTCTCTGGGATTGCCTCTTCCCTGTACGTCAGGGGCTAAAGATCGGTATTAACCGACAGCCCCTCCCCCTTACCGTACAATGCTTATAAAACTTATAAGAGCTGATATTTTCCATCTGCACCTTTCAGCATCCGATATGCTTTCCCGCCAAGTAGGCCTCTTCCATGGCTCTGGTACCGATAACCTCGCCAGATCGGAATTTCCTTTGGTTCGAGGACTTCCGTTTGTACAAATACTTTCATAGGTTCCTCCGATTTACCTGTCGCTCACCCGCCTGGGCAAAATTACCGGGATGGCAGCTGAAGGTCCTTGCAGCTGGTATGCTTCTCCCGGATTCAAAACCACTACCCGCTGGGGATTTACGAGCATCCCCCGCAGCTTCTCCGGATTTCCGTTGAACTCCTTCCATTCCGGAGCGTCCACGCTGCCCCAGTGCCAGAGGATAAGGGGCGTATCCGGATAAGCCGCCGCAAGCCGGACTGCGCCGTCCAGCCCGATATGCCAGCTGCTGTCGGAAAAATCGAACAGAATCGCGTCCGGAACCGGCATATGCAGCTGTTCTTCCAGAAGGCGGCTGTCGCCGATGGCCCATATACTGCCGTCCGGCGTATCGATCCAAAAGCCGCAGTAATCCTCCTCGGCAAAATCCCTCGTATGGTGCTTGGGCGATTCATTCTGCCAGTTATGCCAGGCAGGCGTCAGCTTCACCGACACGCCTCCCACGGCAAAATGGTCCCCGATCCCATGGCCCTGGCCGGCGATCCCCAGTTCCTTTTGCAAAAGCCCCGCCACATAACGGGGCGCATGGAAGGAATCCGTCACCGGCGCCAGTTCCCGGCAGGTCTTGCGGCTGTAATGATCGTTGTCACAATGCGTCAAAAGGATTGCGTCCAGATGCGGCACCGCCGCCTCCGTCACCGGCACGTCAATCAGCAGAGGCATATCAAAGCCGCTGAGAACCGGATCGATCATCAGAACGGTTCCCCGGCTGTTGATCATCGCCCCCGCATTCCCCAGCCAGCGAATCTGCGTTCCGGGGATTTCTAAAAAGGCCTCTCTTGCTATAGGCTCCGTTCTCTCAGGCATCGCCTGTCCCTTTTCATTGATCACCATCATCCTTTGCTCCTCCATTTCCAATATCTTCCATTTTTGATATCCTTTCTTTCCGCTATCTGCCATTTCCAATGTCTGCATTTCAGGCGATCTCCATCGCTTCTTTCTGCCTGCTGTCTCTTTGCCGATACTTGCTGCCCCATAACCCCAGGAGCAGGCAGAACGCCATGACAGTAAAGATAAGTGCTGCCAGCAGGATGGGCAGATATTCCCCCAAAAAATCATAGGCATAGCCGATGACCGAGATGGCAAGGGCTCCCCCTGTATTCAGAATCACCGTGATATATGAATAAACTTTACCATACTGCCTGGTTCCATACAAGGAAAAGGTTAAAATAGAAAGCATCAGCGCGCATGCATAGGAGCAGCCCAGCAAAGCGGAGCCCAGAAGCATGGCCGGCAGGGACCCCGGCAGGCAGACCAGGCAGACGATTCCGGAAAGGATGGCCAGCAGGAGTATTCCCGCCCCCTTGAATTCCCCTATTTTGTCGCAGATCACGCCCACCAGAAATTTTGCCGCGATGTTCCCGACCATTGCGGCTGAAATCATCCAGGATCCCGCCGCACTGCCCTGCCCCGCCGAGACGGCATAGCCGGAAAGATGCTGGGCAAAGCTGCATACGCTCTGGCAGAGAAAGGCTGTCAGGGCCAGGGCGAGAAAGGCAAAGGACAAGGGCCTGTACCGGAGGAAGCTTTCTTCCCGCTGCCGCTTTGCCGCGCCGTTCTCTTTCGCGCCGCCCTCGTCCGCACCGTCTGCGTCCGCACCATCCTCGTTCTCCCCGCCTTTTCCATAGGCCAGCATCCCCTGTTCCTCCGGACGATAAGTCAGAAAGCGCATCGCCGGGAGGCAGAAGAGGAAAATCAGGGCCCCGCATAAAAGATACGCGATGGAATATCCGAACTGCCCAATCACCCAGCTGAGAACAGGCGACATAACGCAGCCCACTATGCCGGAGCAGCACATGACCATCCCCATATAAGAATTTCGGTTCTTGTCAAACCAGTTCCCCATGATACAGGTGACGACCGGGATTCCAAAAAAGGCGCTGGAAATTCCCCGTATTATGCCGAACAAATGATACAGAAAAATCGTGTGGGAAAAGGCCATGGCGGCTGTAGCCAGGGCCGTCGCCATAGAGCTTGCCAGCATGCAGGTTTTAAACCGTCCCTTCTGCACCAGCCGCACCGCCGCCGGACTGGCAAAGCCGGTAGCCAGGGCCGTCAGGGTGGCATTCAGCGAAACCGTTCCTAGGCCGGTGCCCAGGCTTTCGCTCACCGGTGCAAAAAAGATGCCGTTCACATTGGATATCATGCCCAGGCAGGCTGCGGCAAGTCCGCCGCAGCCCCCCAGCACGAAGAAATATTTTTGAAACGGATGTTTCTTCATTTCTCTGTCATCTCTCTGTCTGTCCTAATTCATCGTAAGTGATTACCCGGTATCCGTTCTCCTCAAGCCAGCCGGCGAGCTCCGGGCGGCAGGCAGCCTCCACGTCCATGGTTCGGGGAATGGTCAGGGAGGAATGTCGGAGCAGATAATCATCCAGATAACCGGCATGCAGCACGATCATCGGGTATTCATCGGAATCCTCCGCCGAAAGGCAGGCCTGCTTGATCATGGCAGCCGGATCATACTGGGGATTCGCATAGTCGCAGTAACCGCGCAGAACCGCGTTTTTAAACCGCATCACTCCGTCCTGGGGCATCCCCAGGTAGGGCAGCTGATGGCGCTGCGCCACGATCTGCAGACCCCTGGCAAGATTCGCACTCGCCACCGCATGGCATTCAAAGTAAGACGGCTTATGTCCCACCAGTTCCAGAAAACGGCTGTACTGTGCTTCGATTTCCAGTATCACTTCCTCCAGATTTACAATGTCCTCTTCTGCGCTGTTATATGCTCGGCTGGATTTGAATTCGCCCTTTTCATTCACCAGGCTGGGAATCCGCTCCGGCTCCGTAAGCGGCCGCCCCACGCTGATATTGGTATGCTGGCCGATGCAGACCCCCGTGCCCTCCATCAGCCGCACGCCGTGCGCTGCCGCCTCCATATTGGGCATCAGGCCGACGGAGCGCACGAGGCCATGCTTTACTGTTCTTTCGATTCCGTAATTAACTGCTTCACAATAGCCCAGATCGTCTGAGCGGATGATGATCTCTTTCATAAGCTCCCTTCTTCTCCGCCTTATTCTTTCTTCTCCGCCTTGAGAGCGGGCTCGTTCTTATCAAAGCCTGCTATGTATGTGACGGCCGCCGCCACTGCAAAGGAGATAAAGGAGCTGATGAGTCCGTTGACCGTATTGGCCGTTCCCCCTCCTACATAGCCCAGCACAACCAGGAAATTGGAAGTTCCCGCCACATATACCGCCACATGGGTGAGGCCGGCATAGACTCCTCCGGCAAAGCCTCCGATTGCCAGCGCAATAAAGGGTTTCCTGTACTTGAAACCAACGCCGTACAGGGAGGGCTCCACAACGCCGCCGATGAAGCCGGAAATAAAAGCGCCCAGAGCCAGGGATTTCTCCTGCCGATTCTTTAGACGCAGGAAAGCGCCGAACGCGATGCCAAAGGCAGCCCAGGTCGCACAGCCCGCAGCCGTTAATACAAAGGCTTCGGAGCCGTTCTGCAGCATAAGCATAATAGCCGAAAGGATCAGCACTCCGTGCATTCCCGACAGCACAATGAATTCATACAGGGCCCCAAGGATGCCGACGGCAAGGAAACCGCCCACGTTTCCGAATGCAGTCAGAGCCTCTCCCAGATAGACGCCCAGGTAATTTCCCAGAGGGGCGACCGCGCAGAAGGTAACCGGCGCCATAACCACCATCGTGAAGAAGGGTGCGAATATCGTGGACAGGGTATCCGGCAGGACCTTGCGGAAAAATTTATCCACATAGCTCATAATCCATACGCTGATCAGAATCGGAAGAATCGACTGCCCATAATCGTTTACCGGCGCAGGAATCCCATATACGCTGAAAGATGCGTCCGTGCCGATCATAGCCGTGAAATCCGGCACGAACAGCATGCAGGCCAGGAAGGTACCCATGGCCGGGCTGACTCCCAGCTTGATTGCCGCATTGTAGCCGAGATAAATCGGCAGGAAATAGGCAAACGCATTGTACATGATGTTTCCCAGCAGATACAGGCTGCTCTCCTCGGTGATCAGCCCTAGCATCCCCGGCCCCAAAAGCGTCTGCAGGGTTTTGAACATGGACGCCGCCACAATCACCGGGATGATCGGCATCATGCTGCCAGCCACATAATCCAGGATATTCCTTCCGATTTTCTTTAACGTCAGTTTTTCTTTGGCCGGCGCATCCAGGTTTTCCTCGATCGCCGCCTGCTCGGCAAATCCGCCCAGCTTACAGAGCTCCTCATATACCTTTGTCACATTCTGTCCGATGATCACCTGCAGCTGCCCGTTTACATGGACCACTCCCAGAACGCCGTCCACCGCTTTGACCGTATCGTCACTGACCGCGCTCTCATCCTTCAGGTTAAACCGCAGCCGCGTCATGCAATGCGCCACCTTCTGCACATTCTCACTCCCGCCCACAGCGCTTAAAACATCCTTTGCAATCTGTCTGTTCTCCGCCATTTTTCCTCTCTCCTTTTGCTTTTTCGACCACTGCAGCTGGTTTCTATCCATATCCTAAGCCGATTTTTGGCTTCGTGCAACAAGCCCTGTTTCATCTTGTTTCTTCTGCCATCCCTTGTTCCGGCAGTCCCGGCCCCAAACTGTTTCACTTCATTTCATTTTCCATGGGTCTTGCCAAAACAGCCTTCTCTCTTTAGAATGAAAATATAAGCTTTTGGATTGGATTTTGGATTGGAGGGGAAATTACATGACTTTAGCGCAAAGAGTTGAGGAACTGACTCTCTCCTACGGCAGCGAGACGAAACGGGCCATCGGAGAATTTGTCCTGCAGAAAAAGAACCGTCTGCGGGATTATTCCACCCAGCAGATTGCGGAGGAAACCTACACCTCAAAGGCTGCCCTGGTCCGCTTTGCCAAGGCCCTGGGGTTTTCCGGCTGGAAAGAATTTGTCACGGCCTTTATGAACGAACAGCATTACCAGGAGACCCACTATTCGGATATTGATCCCAATATTCCTTTTTCGGAGGACAGTTCCACCACCGATATCATCCAGCAGATGTGCAGCCTGCAGATCGAAAGTCTGCTGGATACGGCGGATCTGCTTTCTCCCCTGACAGTGGACCGGGTTGTCGACCTGCTGGAGCGCTCCAAGCGGATTGCCCTCTTTGGCGTCAGCCCCAACAATCTTCTGGGCGATCTTTTCCGCCGCAGAATGCTGACCATCGGGCGGCCGGTGGAGATTCCCGCCCAGGGAGACAGCGGCCTGCTGGCCAGCTCCCTGGGCGCGGACGACTGCGCCATTATCATCTCCTATTCCGGCAATTCCAAAAGCTACGAGCCGCTCAATACCCTGCGCTTTTTGGAGCCGAATAAGGTCCCTGTCGTCAGCCTGACCAGCCGGGGCGGAAACTATCTGCGCCAGCACTCCACCTACACCCTGTCCATATCCTCCCGTGAGAAGCTGTACAACAAAATTTCCACCTTTGCAACGGAGACCTCCATCCATTTTCTTTTGAATGTCGTCTTCTCCGCCTATTTTGCCCGCAGCTACCAGGAAAACTTCCGGACGAAGGTGGGGAAAGGGCGGGTGCTGGAGGCCCAGCGCTTTTCCCATATCGCCGAGCTGAAGGAAGACGAGCCCGCTTCCGATCCCACTCCTTAAGGACACGGTCTCCCTGGAAGACATCTGAAACAGAACAAAACAGCTCGGACCGCATATTGCCGCACACGGCGAAACAGGCCGGAACAACGGGACTTGCCGCAGCCCTTCTTGTTTTCTTATACTGAAATACATCAGCTACCAGTAATCATACAAGGAGGATAACTGCTATGTGTGCGAAAAGAATGCCGGAGGGTTTTCTCTGGGGCGGGGCGACCGCAGCAAATCAATTTGAAGGGGCATGGAACGTCGACGGCAGAGCTCCCAGCCTGACGGACGTTATTCCGGACGGCCCCAACCGGATGTCCGTTATGAAGGGGGAACGGGATTACCGAACCCTGCCTCCCGATTCCCGCTACCCCGGACGCACTGCCGTGGACCATTACCATCATTGGGAGGAAGACCTTTCTCTTTTTGCTGAAATGGGCTTTAAATGCTACCGTTTCTCTGTTTCATGGACGCGAATTTTCCCGACCGGGGAGGAAGGGGAACCCAACGCGGCCGGACTGGGCTTTTACGACCGGAGTGTCGATGCCTGCCTGGCCCATCATATAGAGCCTCTGATTACCATCTGTCATTT
>CALWRE010000058.1 GCA_944383835.1 uncultured Lachnospiraceae bacterium
TTTATGAAACGGTCAATGGTCCAACGGGCGAGGCGGTGCATGACGGCATTGCTGGCAGCAGCAGCTGTAAGCGTCGGTTTTCTCCAGGGTTCTATGTCACAGCCGGTGAGTGCTGAGGGCGTGAAACTATCCGATTTTGAAGGGATGTTCGACGCCTATTCGACCGAGCGCAACATCTGGGATGACTTTTTCAACTGGCCGGAACCGGAACCGGTGGCTGCGGCTGACTTTACCGAATATTGGACGGTCAATGCGGACGGGATGCTGGAGAGTACGGGAGGCGGCAAGCTGAACCTCCTGTACACCAAGGAAACCTACACGGACTTTACGATGACGTTCCGGTATAAGCATGGGCCGGATGAAAACAATGCCGCACATCTGTATGTAGGGATAGGGGCACCGGAATCAGGAGCGACCTTGGGCGCGAACGGGAAATTGCTCGATCCTTCCCCCACGGTGCTGCGGATTTACCAAAAAGGAAATTACCAATATGCACCGACCATTTCAGGCAAAGACGGCTGGTATGGTCCGGGCAACCTTTTTAAAGACGATACAGCCAAAAACGCCGTCCATACGGTGACGATATCCGTCACCGGTTCTACCATGACCATGACGGTGGATGGGCAGTCGATGGGTGCTCTTGCCCTGACAAATTATGAGGGCGGGCATATCTTCTTCGGCGCCGGTATGACGGTAGACGCCATTGGGCTGCCTGAGATTGAGGATAGAACCCCGACCAACGATTTCGATGGGTTTTCTTCGTATTACACCGAACGGGTAGGAAGCGATAAACTGGTATCTGCTGAACCAACCGATTATTGGATCGAAAACGAGGGGACGCTTCTGCGGGATGTCCAGGCCGTGTCCGGAAGCAATGAAGGCGATTGGAACGAGACTGCCAACCATCTGAACAATATGGCCTACCTGTTTATCGAGGGCGAATATACCGGTTACGAGAACTACACCGTGGAGTTGGATTACACTATGGGCTCCGGCGCATGGGGACGCGCCTATATAGGCTTTGGTGCGACGGAAAACGTGACCTGGCGCGAAGCTGGAGGCGGTGCCGTCTTCTTTACAGACAGCGGCGGAGCCACCTGTTTTGAAGGGAACATGAATGAAAACGGCAAAATCCTTCGTTCGGAGTTCGGCACCCAGTTGGAAGGTTTTGATCCCAAAGCGACCCATCACCTCAAATTCACCTTCCGCGACGGCATAGTGACGCTGGAAGTAGACGGGACAGAGGTTCGGGTTCTTACCCAGCCGGATTATATGGCGGGAGGACGGATTTTCCTTGCCAGCAATTCCACCGGAACCACTTTTTCCAACATAAAAATTGCCAAATTATCCAGTGCGCCGGACGGGGCGGCTTTTGCCGGCTATGACGAATGGTATTCCGCTGACATCCGCTCAGAAGCTCTGGAAGACGTGGCGGAGGGGACAAACTGGTCAATTGACGGCGGCATCATTTCCCGAAAAGCGGTGGACCCGGCGCTGACGGATTCCCGAAATTACCTTGACATGGCTTATTTGTATCTTTCGGATAAAACCTATACCAATTTCAAGCTGGAACTGGATTATAAGCATGGATATTCCGGGTGGCATCGTTCTCCCGTGGGCTTTGGCGCCGAGCTCGGCAAGCATTTTATGGAGGAAAACGGTGGTGTGACTGTGCTCGTGCAGCCAGAGGCTATCGTCCACTTTGATGGGAACATCAATACGAACGGTAAGTTTGAGGAAAATGTCTTTTGGGCTGCTTACGACGAAAATGGCAATAATTTAACCGTCATTTCTCCCTACGACGCCAACGCATGGCATCATTTGTCCCTGACCGTTCAGGACGGCTACGCCACGCTGACCATTGACGAGTTCCCGTATGTTTATGAGATTTCCCTGCCTTCATCCTATAACGGCGGCTACCTGTACCTCTGTTCCAATTCGGTGGCGTCCCAGTATAAGAATATTGTTATTGAGGATTTGTCCGTGGACATTGATCCGGCCGCACAGGCCGGGTGGACGCCGACGGCAGAGGACATTGCCTTCGACTTTAGCGGACGTCAGGCTTCTGTAGACGTTTTTCAATGGGAATACAAGGAAATACAGACAAAATAAAATTTGAGGTGATGGATATGGCATTCAAAAAAGCGATTGCGGTATGTTTGTCTCTTCTCTGTGTGATTGGACTGGCGTCCGGCTGCACGCGGCCGCCTGCAGCAAGCGGCAGCAGTGGAACATCCGGAACGGCGTCAGGCGGCGGTGGAATCGAAGTCAGCGGAGCCGGACAGGATCCAAATGCAGATTATACGGTTTCGGGGACGGTCACCATCGCAGTAGATACGGCGAGAGCGACCGATTACGAGGCGCTTTTTGACTCCTTAAAAAACGTATATCCCAACCTGGATATCCAGTTTGATTATTTTTCCCATACGACAGAGGACAGCGCAGCGGAATATCTGTCCACACGGGCGGGCGCGGGAAATCTTCCGGACATCGTGTGGGACGAGGCGGGGAAACTCCCGCTGTATGTGACGCAGGGCTGGCTGTATCCATTGGACAGCTTTGTCGCCGATGACCCGGATTTTGCCTACGTTCCGGAAAATCTGATCCAGGATTACACCTATTGCGGCAGGCTGTATGCGCTGCCTCACCAGGCGCAATATGAGGGCACCTTTATCAATCTGGATGTGCTGGATGCCTTGAACCTGGATATGCCTTCCCTGGACTGGACGCCGGAGGATTTTGCGGAATATCTGAAAGCGGCGACAACCTCTACCTATTCCGGCATTGAAAAGCTGTTCATGATCCCCACCCTGCTGACAAACGCCTTTGATCCGGATACCACCCAGTTTGGATATAACCCCTCCACACGCCAATTGGAAATTGACGGGTTTGTAGAGGCAGTAAAATATATGGTAGATTTGCGGGCGGTTCCCGGACTGGAGGCTTGGGCGCTGCGGCGTACCTCTACGGCTGATAAGAGCGACTATGTGATCAAGTTCGGTTCGGATGCCGACAACACGGCCTTTGATAAGGGATTGACCCTTTTCCACGGCGTGGGTACTTGGGAATTGGCGGACGCTCAGACAAGATGGTCTGATAAAAACTGGGTGCTTTGGACCGTCCCGCAGAGCGCCGATAACCCTGGTTCCATGCCCTTGCATGTGGATCACTGCTTTATGACCAGCTCCTGCGAAAATCCGGAAGGGGCGTTCCAGGTGCTCCGCTATATCACTTACAGTGCCGAAGGCAATATCGCACGTCTAAGTATGTACGATGAAGCCAACGAGGGGAAATATGCCACCATCAACCAGTTTTATTATCCGACAACCCAGCATCCGGACGTAGTTGCCAAGTTCAACTCCCTGCCTCACGTTACCGAGACCGACAAATACCTCCAGGAAAATATCAAAAACTCCATGCGATACGATATGAACAAGATTATCCCTTCCTGGACGGAAATAACGGGCAACACAATTCAACCGGCGGTTAACGAGGCGACGGACGGTACGGTATCCAACGTGGAACCGATCTTGAAAGAAATGGCCGGGCAGGCGAACGCTGCTTTCAAGGAAGCGTGGGATGAATTTGAAGCGGCGGTGCAGTCGGTGCAGGAGGAGTTTGACCAGGCGCATCCGCAGCCTTAAGTGTGCACCGTTACGACAAAGAAAGGAAATAGGGGAATTATGCGTGTAAAATTGAAACGGATATGTCTGGCCGGCTGCGCTTCTCTGCTTTTGCTGGCCGGTATCCCATCGTCTGCCTATGCGGAAAAAGCGGAGCCGAGTACATACGATCCCTGGGGAACCAGTGCGCTCGGCCCAGGCTATCCGTCGGTAGTCGCCAATTATTCTCCCACTGCGCCAGGCTCCGGGATCGAGCAGGGGGAGCAGACGTTTTCGTTTTCCGTTTCTGTAGATGGGACAACAATCCCGCTGCATCTTTCTTTCCCAGCCCTGGGCGGATTCCGTCTGTACAGCGACCAGACCGGATACTTTGAAGCAGAAGAATATCGGGATATCCAGTATACGCAGAGGGAAGCCGGTCAAATCGCCATGACAGCCGGGGATGATGCGACGGTCGTTTATTCGCAAACGGAGGATACCTTTGCCCTGGATGTATACAATGAAGCGGACGTCCGCCTTTTCCGCATAACTCCCGAGCAAATAGGCTTCGCCTATTCCCGGGGCGAACTGGCCAAGGTCCGGCTGGAAATGCCTCTGGCGGAGGATGAGGCGATCTACGGGACAGGCGAGCGTTTCAACGAACTGGATCAGGTGGGGCGCCGCCTCCTGATGTGGAACGTGGATGCAGGATACCACGGCAATTCGGCGTATGCCGAGCTGTGGCGGGGTTATAAAAACATCCCTATCCTGCACAGCAATCGGGGATATACGCTGTTTTTCAATAGCTTTTACAGCGCCAGCGCCGATATTGGCTATACCAATGAGCAGAAATATACTCTGGAATTCCAGGGGCCTCAGTTCGACGTATATTTTTGGACAGGGACGCCGGAGGAAAACCTGGTCTCATATACAGATCTAACCGGGAAATCGGTGCTGCTGCCAAAGTGGGCCTATCAGTACAGCGCCGGCGCCGGATCACAGGTATGGACGAGTACCGGTTCCATGTACGGTATGGCTGTCGAGGCGATGGAAAAATACGCGGAGCTGGGGACGCCCAACATCGCGGCGGTCTATGTGGAATCGATCGACGGCGATGACGCCAACGTATACAATGTCTTTAAAAAAACCGGTACCCGCGTGATGAAATGGAATGCGCCCGATATGTCGCTGGCGCAAATGCAGGAATCGCTGCCGGGCGTGTCGGACAGTGAGCTGCCCCGGGTGAAGATGCTCCGTTCGCCGACGCAGGACA
>CALWRE010000059.1 GCA_944383835.1 uncultured Lachnospiraceae bacterium
TCTGGAATCCCTCTGTCATTCAACGCAGATCACCTCCTGTTTGCTTGATTGACCGGACGGTAAATCAAGCGTGAAAAAATTTTTGCGCTGCCCGCAGGACAACGCAAAAAGGCGTACCCCACCCGTACAAAAACGGGCGGAATACGCCTTTGAAAAATATGCAACTTTTCTCTTGACAAGGAAAAAGGGCGCAGTTACGCTTTGCCTGCTTGCTACCAGTGTGCTTCCTGACGCCATTTTTGTCAAGCCCCTTTCTGAATACAATTTTACACATGCAACTTTACCATAAATCCGGCTGGTTTTCAATACTTTTTCGAGAAAAAATTTCGAAAAAATGAGCGTGCTGTCGAGAATTTAAATCCAACCGTCTGTCCTGCTACGTGGACATTTAAAGGTCAAAAAAGCCTGATTTTAAGCCGTTTTCAGCGCCTGAACTTTGAGGGGCAAGGTGTTTGTACCTTGCCCCTCGTTTTTGCGTTTGAAAGCGTTACAGGCTCATTTTTGCAGCTTTATCATTATCTCGTCCACAAGGCCTGTATATCTGCCCTGCGCCAGCAGCTTATTGCGGTAAGTCAGCAGAGCCTCGAAAAGATACCGTCTTTCTTCTGCCGTCAAATAAAGGTGGTATTTCTTCTTCCTCATACGAAAATCACCTCGGCATTGACGGTTTCTATAACCGCCGACCGCAGGGCATTTATCCTGCCAACCCATTCCATCTGATTGTCGGCTTTCGAGGTTTCGGTAATGCTCTCACGCTCTGCCCGCTGTTTCATAAGCCGGTCAAACAGATCCTGAGCCTGTTCCTCAACATCGGCAAGATAGGATTGCAGCTTGCCGCTTGTTAAAAGGCTGGTATAAAGAGCCTTTTTGTGCTCTCCAATATACCGCAAATGCCGCTGCCCCCATACGCCGATGTGCCGTTCTTCGTTTTCGGCTTGTAATTTCAAGCAGGGCATATAATAATCGCCCCGCAGTTCGTACCAAAGACCGTTTTGCTCGTTATAGATGTACTGTTTCATTTTGTAATCCTCCAATACGATTGATTTTCCTACAAAGCCAATCATTCCGGCTGACTACAAAAGCCGAAGGGAGAGAACTTCCTTACGAAGCCTCTCCCTTAGGCGGGTTTTGGCGTTTCGCAAACGCCTAGATGAATTGAAAAAGAGAGGTGATTACGATGACTGATGCACTGACAAAAGAAAGTATCAAATATTTGGTTGCACGGTTATTGGATAATGCTAATGAGGCGGTAGAAGAAAGCAACGAGAATAAGGAGGATCCGTTTGCAGCCGGGAGGCGGCTGGCATATTATGAGATGCTCGATATTCTGAAAAATGAACTGGATATTAGAGACCAGGATTTAAAAGAGTTCGGACTTGACATTGACTTAGAGAATAAAATTGCATAAAGCGTACGGATTACCATACCGCCAGTCAGTAACGGCTGGCGGTATTATTATACTTAAGTAAGCATTTCCGCTAAAATCCGGCAAAAGCAGCGGCCCGCAAAACCTGATTGTTTTCTTCCGGCATTTTGTATATAATATGCTAAGAAATGACCAACACAAAGGGGTGCCGTTTATGAACTGGATCCGCAAAATCATCGATATTTTCCTGCCCTTTGGCAAGCAGGTTTCCCATGACAAGGTGCCGGCCTTCGCCGCCCAGGCCGCTTTTTTCATCATTATCTCCGCCGTGCCTCTGGTCATGCTGGTGCTGTCCCTGCTCCAGTATATCATGCCCATTACCCAGTCGGAGCTGAGTTTGTTTGCCATGGACGTGGTTCCGCTGGCGATCCGCTCCTACGTGATCACCATCATCGACGAGCTCTACACCCAGACCTCGGTTCCGTTGATCTCCATCACGGCCGTCACAACCCTCTGGGCCGCATCCCGCAGCGTGTATGCCTTGGTCACCGGCCTCAATGAGGTATATAAAACCTCCGAGACCCGCAACTATTTCCAGGTGCGCTTAGGCTCCCTGCTTTACACGCTGCTTTTGATCGTGCTGCTGATCTTTTCCCTGGTGGTCCTGGTTTTCGGCAACCGGATCCAGCAGATTTTAGAAAATTCCGTCCCCTTCCTGGCGCGGGTTTCCGCCTATATCATCAGCATCCGCACCCTTCTTGCCATCGCCTTGATGACCATCAGCTTTTCGCTTATGTATAAGATCCTGCCCAATACCAAGACGCACCTGCGCCACCAGATACCAGGCGCGGTTTTCTCCGCCCTGGGATGGATGATCTTTTCCCTGGTCTACTCCATCTATATCGACAATTTTTCCAATTACTCCTACACCTACGGGAGCCTGGCCGCCGTCATCTTATTGATGCTGTGGCTGTATTTCTGCATGTATATCTTCTTAATCGGGGCGGAACTCAACATGTGGATCGCCCGGATGCGCCATCTGATCTGACATTGGAGCTGACATCCGTTCCCAACTGGGTTCCGAGCCGGACTCCGACCTGCGCCTGGGCTCATGCCTGGGGTTTTCGCCTGGGGTTTTCGCCTTCCGGAAAGAAGACCGTAATCCTCGTCCCCTTGTTTTCCTCGCTTTCCAGCTCGATCTGCGCATGATGAAGGGCCGCCGCGTGCTTAACGATGGACAGTCCCAGGCCGGTGCCTCCGGTCTCGCGGGAATGGCTCTTATCCACCCGATAAAACCGCTCAAAGATACGGCCGTGGTGTTCCGGGGCGATGCCAATGCCGGTATCCGCCACACTGACCCATATCCTTCCCCTGTCCTCGCCCACGCTAAGGCTTACTTTTCCGCCGTCCTTATTGTATTTGACGGCATTGTCGCAGAGATTGGTGATCATTTCATCCAGCAGTCTTCTCACGCCGGTAACGGTCTCCTTTTTGCCGGAAACCTCTATGGTTATCCCTCTTTTTCCTGCCTGGGAAGCCAGCCGGCCCGACACCTCCCGGCACAGCGATAAAAGCTCCACGGATTCATGGGCCCATGTGGAAGTATTGTTTTCATCCAGCCGCGACAGCTGAATGATATCCTCCACCAACTGGATCAGCCGCAGGGCCTCCTTGTGGATACGGCCGGCGAAACGGCTCACATCCTCCGCCTTTACCATGCCGTTTTCCATAATCTCCGCGTAACCGGAAATCGATGTAAGAGGGGTTTTTAACTCATGGGAGACATTGGCCGAAAATTCCCGGCGCATCTGCTCCGCTTCCATCTGATCCGTCACATCCAAAAGAAAAATTACAACGCCGCCTCTGCCCTCTTCTCCCGCCACAGGACTAGCCAAAAGGGAATACTTTCTCCCATTTTCCTCGATCTGACAGCGGCCTGACCGGCCCGACTGAGCCTCCCGTACTGCCTGCAGAAGCTCCTGGCTGCGGTTCAGGTTCAAAATATGAAGAGGGACTCCCTC
Organism: uncultured Lachnospiraceae bacterium; assembly: GCA_944383835.1. GTDB lineage: Bacteria > Bacillota > Clostridia > Lachnospirales > Lachnospiraceae > RGIG7193. The sequence goes on from CALWRE010000059.1 coordinate 3,388, forward strand.
TTTTTCAAGAGGTCTGTCTTTCTCTCCCATTTTTCCTTCGGTTCCTCCTTCATAGCCATGTCTGTCAACGCCCAGAATTTTTCTCGCGCTCTCGTTGATGGAAAGCACCTGCAGGTGCCCGTTTAAAATCACAAGGCCTTCCTGCATATTTTCCGTAATTGCCGTAAACTCCGCATGTCTCGCCCTTAAGGCTTCCATCTGTTCGTCGATCTGACGGTTCTGCTTCTCCAGCCTGGTGAGAAGGGGGGACAGCTCGTCGTAGGCCACATTCTGCAAAGGATTTCGCAGATCCAGCTGGTTGATGGGTTCTACAATCCGCCGCGCCAGCCGGTCCGCCGCCGGAATGGAAATCAGGAAGACGGCGCAGGCAAGGACCGCCGCCAGCAAAAACTGGCCGGACAGGGTGCCGTAGACGCTGTCCGTACTCACGGCCAAACGAAGAATCTGGCCGTTGTCGAGGGCTACCGCATAGTAGAAGTTCTGCTCCTGGAAGGTGTCAGAATACCGCTCGGCCTCTCCCCAGCCATTTTCCATGGCCGCCTCGATCTCCGGCCGCTCCGCATGATTTTCCATCTGGGCGGCGACGCCATCCGTATCAAAGACCACGTCCCCGTCCGCCTCCACCAGGGTGACGCGGGTTCCGACCTCTGCCAGATGGTTCAAAAGCTCTATGTCCGAGCCCCCTGCCCCATCGAGAATCTCCTTCAGATAGACCGTCTCCGCCCTGAGCTGCTCCTTGGCCGTACTCACATTCTGCCGGTACATCACAACGCAGAAAATAGCGTACATGGCCGCCAGAAGCAGTAAGAGCAGAGCGCACATGCTTCGGAGAATCTTATTTTTCATTCAGCGTCTCCTCCAATCCGGTATCCGACGCCGCGCACTGTCTCAATCAGGCTGCCGCCCTCCCCCAGCTTCTGCCGGAGGGTCCGGACATGGACGTCCACCGTCCTGGTCTCCCCATCGAAATCGTAGCCCCAGATCGTCTCCAGCATCTTATCCCTGGTCAGTACGATCCCCTGGTTTTCCATCAGGTATTTCAGCAGGTCAAACTCCTTTTTGGCTAAGGTCACCGGATTTCCATCCACCGTCACCCGATGTCTGGCAATATCCATGTGAATCTTTCCGCAGGAAAGCTCCTGAGAGGCCGCTCCCCGGTCAAAACGCCGCAAAACGGCCCGGATGCGGGAGACCAGCTCCATCATGCCAAAGGGCTTTGTGATATAATCGTCGGCCCCGCTGTCCAGCCCGATCACCTTGTCATACTCCGTGCCCCGGGCGGTCAGCAGGATCACCGGCACAAAGCGGCAGGAATCCATCGCCCGGACCTTCTTTAATATCTTCAGTCCGTCTTCGTCGGGCAGCATGATGTCGAGCAGAATCAGCTCAGGCGTCTCATCATTCAGGGCAGAGAAGAATTCTTTTCCGTTTTCAAAGCCTCTGGCCTCAAATCCCGTCGTCTTCAGCGTATAGATCACCAGCTCGCGGATGCTTTCATCATCTTCTACATAAAATATCATAAGACGCCTCCTTCAAGAACCTTTTACAGCTCCCTCTCGCTTCTGTGCTCCCCCGTGATGGAGAACTCCACCCACTCCGCGATATTCGTCGCGTGGTCGCCGATGCGCTCGAAGTACTTTGCAATCATCAGAAGATCCATGGCCCACTCGCCGTTGGCTTTGTTCTGGCTGATCAGGTTGATGAGCTCCGCCTTCACCTCGTCAAAAAGCTTATCGACCACGTCGTCATATTCGATAACGGCCCTGGCTCCCTCCAGATCCTTGCGCACGTAGGCCTCGACGCTGTCGGTCACCATCTTGCTGGTGGCCTTGCCCATCTCCTCCAACGGAATATTGGGCATCGTCACCGGACGGTTCTCCATGACCAGAATCTCCGCAATATCCGCCGCCTGGTCGCCGATCCTCTCCATATCCGTGATCATTTTCAGGGCGGAGGAAATCTGCCGCAGATCCCTGGCCACAGGCTGCTGCTGCAAAAGGAGCTTTAAGCACAGCGACTCAATGTTTTTCTCCTGCTGATTGACCTCTTCGTCCTGCGCCATAATCTCGGCGGCAAGCTCGCTGTCGCCCTCCACCAGGGCCTTCACCGCCCCGCCGATTGCCCTCTCGCAAAGAGAGCCCATCTGGATCATCTCCGCATTCAGCTGCGCCAGCTGCGCGTCAAATCTGTTTCTCATATCAGCCAAACCTCCCTGTAATATAATCCTCCGTTCTCTTATCCTCAGGCATAGAGAACATTTTTTCCGTATCGCCGAACTCGATCACCTCGCCCAGAAGGAAGAAAGCGGTCTTATCCGAGATACGGGCTGCCTGCTGCATATTGTGCGTTACCATAATGATAGTATAATCCTTCTTCAGCTCCACGGCAAGATCTTCTATCTTGGAAGTGGAAATGGGGTCCAGCGCCGAGGTGGGCTCATCCATCAGAAGGACCTCCGGCTGCACGGCCAGGGCTCTGGCGATGCACAGTCTCTGCTGCTGTCCGCCGGACATTCCCAGGGCGCTCTTTTTTAAGCGATCCTTGGTCTCATCCCAAATAGCCGCGTCACGCAGGGATTTTTCCACGATATCGTCCAGCTTCGCCTTGGAGCGGATGCCGTGGGTGCGGGGACCGTAGGCCACGTTGTCGTAGATGCTCATCGGGAAGGGATTGGGCTTCTGGAACACCATGCCCACCCTCTTGCGCAGAAGGTTCACATCCATGTTTCCATAGATATCCTCGCCGTCCAGCGTCACCTTGCCGGTGATTTTGCAGCCCTCCACCAGGTCGTTCATCCGGTTTAAGGACTTGATCAGCGTGGATTTGCCGCAGCCGGAGGGACCGATAAAGGCCGTGATCTCGTTGGCCGGCAGCTTCAGATTGACATTTTTCAAGGCTTTGAAATCGCCATAATACAGATCCAGGTTTTCTATTACAAACTTATCCATTTTCTTATCCTTTCGTCAAGCGTTTTGCGACAAAGCTCGCCAGGGCATTGATGCCCACCACGATGATCAGCAGAACCACGGCCGTGGCATAGGCCTGGTCAATATAAAGGCCCTCGCGGGACAGGGAATACATGTGCAGAGCCAGAGTTCGCGTGGAGTCAAAGACGCTGTCCGGAATCTCCGCCACCGTGCCGGAAGTGTACATCAGGGCCGCTGTCTCGCCGACGATACGGCCGATGGCCAGGATGACGCCGGCCAGGATGCCGGGCACGGCCGAAGGCAGGATGATCGAAAATACGGTCCGCAGCTTCCCGGCGCCCAGGCCGAAGCTGCCTTCCCGGTAGGAATCGGGCACAGCCTTCAATGCCTCTTCCGTCTGCCGCATAATCAGGGGCAGCACCATGATGGCCACGGTGAACGCGCCGGCCAGGAGGGAATTGCCCCAGCCCAGTCCGCTCTTGTAGACGAACAGCAGCATGCCGAACAGGCCATATACAATAGAAGGAATACCGGACAAGGTCTCCGCCGTAATCCGGATTACACCCACCAGCTTATTGCCGCGGCTGGCGTATTCCACCAGGTAGATAGCCGCAAAGATGCCGATCGGTCCGGCAATCAGCAAGGCCAAAGCCACCATCAGAATCGTGTTGATGATGGAAGGCATCATGGAGACATTCTCCGAGTTATATTCCCAGGCAAAAAGGTCAGGCGTCAGGTTCGGTAGGCCCTGGATCAAAATATAGCCGATAATAAACACCAGGACAAAAGCCGTCAGTACAGCAGCCAGACAAACCAGGAGAAATAAAATCAGCGACAGAGGCTGGGTCTTATAGGACTTTAATCTCTGTCCCAGGCTCTGGCGGTTGATGGCTTGGATTTCATTTGTATTCGTCGTTTTTTCCTTGCTCATGCCTTCTCCCCCCTCTTAAGCAGCGACAGCGCCAGATTGATCAGCAGAATAAACACGAAGAGCACCACGCCGGTGGCAATCAGCGCTTCCCTGTGCAGACCCGACGCATAGCCCATCTCCAGGACGATGTTGGCCGTCATGGTACGTACGCCTTTCAGCAAGCCCTCCGGCATACGGGGCTGGTTGCCGGCCACCATGATCACAGCCATGGTCTCGCCGATGGCACGGCCGATGCCCAGCACCACGCCGGTGAGGACGCCGGATTTCGCTGCGGGCAGAACAGCGAAGAACACGCTTCTCTCGTGGGTCGCCCCCAGAGCCAGGGAACCCTCGTAATAGCTGTGAGGCACCGCACGGATGGCCGCCTCCGAAGTAGTAATGATGGTGGGAAGGATCATAATGCCAAGCAGCAGGCAGGCCGTCAGCATCACGTCGCCGGTGCTCAGGTGAAAGATCTGGCGGACCAGGGGGATGATCACCACCATGCCAAAGAAGCCGTATACAACGGAAGGGATTCCAGCTAACAGTTCCACGGCAGGCTTCAAGATGCCGTATAATTTGGCAGGGCAGAAACGAGCCATAAAAATGGCAGTCAGCAGGCCGATGGGCACGCCTACCACAATTGCTCCGGCCGTCACATAGATACTGCCTAAAATCATCGGGAAAATCCCGTAAATATCATTTCCAGGGCGCCAGGTCTGACCCAGCAAAAAGTCAAATACGCCGATTTCCGTCATGGCCGGCACACCGTTGGCAAAAAGGAAGACACAGATCAGTGCCACAGCCAGGATCGATGCGCAGGCGGCGATCAGGAAGACGGCTTTCATAAAGCTTTCTCTGAATTTTTTCATAATTCTCTATTCTCCATGGGCCTTTACCCGTAAGAAGGGCCAGACGACGTCACGCCAGGCCCTTCCCACTGTCTATCCTATTTACTTTGAAAGCCCGGTCGCAAAGTATAGGCGGAACGGGCTGCTTGCAGACCGAGCCGTCTATGCTTTAGCGACGCTAACCTGTATGAGCCCTAAAGGACTAGGCCCATGGGCCGTCGCAAGAAGGCCGACAGGCCGGATTGCGAATACAGGTAGGATTGCGGGAGTGCGTAAGCACGGAGTCCTAAAGGACTAGCTTCGCGTCGCAATCCGAGGGCTTTCATGGTTCGTAATGCCCGCATCAGTGGGCATGAAGGTTTGCTTACTGCACTTCGCTCCAGGTGGTAACAGCGCCGGTGTAGATGTTCATAACCTGCTCGGAGGTCAGATTGGAAATCGGATTCTCCAGGTTTACGATTACAGCGATGCCGTCCATAGCGATGGTGGTACCGGTCAGGGTAGCAGCCTCGTCCTCGCTCAGAGCGCGGGAAGCCATACCGATGTCGCAGCTGCCCTCCAGGGCGGAGTTCATGCCGGTGGTGGAGTCGCTCTCCTGAATCTGGATATCCACATCCGCGTTCAGAGCCTCATAAGCCTCAGCCAGCTTCTCCATTACAGGGGTTACGGAAGAGGAACCAGCCACTACGATGGTGCCGGACAGGCCGCTGGCCGTGTAAGCCTCGCCCTCGCTTACGGAGATATAACCCTCCTCGGTGATTACAGCCTGGCCGTCAGCGCTCATGATGTAGTTGATGAAATCCTGGGCAACTTCGCTCACTTCGCCGTTGGTAGCGATGTTGAACGGTCTGGACACAGCGTAGGTGCCGTTGGCCACGTTCTCAACCGTAGCTTCCACGCCGTCGATGGCCACAGCCTTCACAACGGTTTCATCCAGGGAGCCCATGGAGATGTAGCCGATGGCATAGGGGTTGTTCTGCACAGCGGTCATCATAACGGAGGTGCTGTTGTTAACGGAGGCATCCAGGGTGGTCATATCCACGCTCTCGCCGCTCTCGTCTTCCTGCTCGATTCCCATCAGCTCTACGAAAGCGCTTCTGGTGCCGGAGCCATCCTCACGGGTATTCACGCTGATTGCCATCGAAGTGTCAAAATCGCTGGCCGCCTCGGTAGCGGGAGCCTCGGTCTCCTCGCCGCCGGCTGCCGCCGTGGTCTCGGTGCCGGCTGCTTCCGTAGGAGCCGCCGTCGTCTCGTCGCTGCCGCCGGAGCAAGCCGCCAGGGACATTACCATAGCTGCTGCCAGCAGAATGCTCAATACCTTTTTCATTGCAAATTACTCTCCTTTTTGTCTTGTTTCGTTTCTGTGTTTTATGTACTCATTTCGTACAGTCAGAAAGATACAGGAGAAATGTAAAGAACGAAAGAGGGCTTATGTAAAATCTATGTAAAATCGTAAATTTTCAATGTAAAATCCGAAAAAGCGCTTCGCCGGTCAGGCCATGGAAGTATTCTCCCACCGGAATATCCGCGAGAACCTGCCGCAGGGCGCTCCCTTCCAGCGGGCAGCCCACAAGCCTTTCGGCAAGTTCCGCCGTATCCCGGCTGCCGAAATAATCCCCGTAGAAAGAAATCGCCTCGATCCTCCCTTTTCGCACCTCGATAAAGGCCTCGATCTGCCCGCAGCCTTCCACCCGTCTCTGCTTTCGGATCGTAAAGCGGGGAGACGCCCCGTAGTTCCATTCCCACCGGCCGTACCTTTCCCGGCGTATCTCGTCGGCCCGGCCGAGTTCCTCCGGCGTAAAAACATGTCTCTCCATGGACCTCTCCTCCCCCATGGCCTCGACGAGAAAATCCCGGAACTGTGCCAGGGAAATATCTTGCTCCAGATAATCCCGGATATTGGTAACCCGGCTCTTGACCGACTTAACCCCCTTGGACGCAATCTTGTCGGCAGATACCTTAAGGCAGCGAGACAAAACCGTCAGATCCGAATCAAACATCAGCGTGCCGTGATGGAGGATCCTTCCTCCCTTAATATACTGGGAATTGCCGGAGAACTTTTTTCCGTCAATGGTAATGTCGTTGCGCCCGCCAACCTCGGCCTCCACTCCCAGCTTCTTCAGGGCACGGGCCACCGGATAGCAGAACATATGGAGATCCATCCGCGACGGCTCGCCCCCATCGACGATAAACGTAAAATTCAGATTGCCCAGATCGTGGTAGACCGCCCCGCCTCCGGTGAGCCTGCGGATCACCTGGATCCCGTGTTCCTCCACATAGGAGGGATCGATTTCCTCCAGCGTGTTCTGGTTTTTGCCAATGATAACGGCGTTGGCATTCTGCCAGAGCATAAAATATTCGCAGTCCCGGTCCATCTCGTCAAACACATACTGCTCCAACGCCAGATTGAAGGCAGCGTCGGTGCTGGGCGACTCCAGATACACCATTTTCTTGCTCATACGCTCCTCCCCTTATCCGATGATCCGTTCTTCCGTCACGGCTCCGTCCGCCAGGATGTCAAAGGGTTCCGTCGGCACGGACGGATAGATCTGGTATTCAAAGACTGCCGCATACTTTACCGGCATCGGATTCTGCTCCAGATAGCGGTCGTAATGGCCGCCGCCCCGTCCGATCCGGTGCAGCTTCATGTCCACCGCCACCGCCGGCATCAGAAACAGCGGCCGCTCCCCCCGCAAAGTCTGTCCGTCAATCGGTTCCCGCATCCCCAGATGGCCGACCTTTACCTCTGCAAAATCCGTAAGCTCCTCAAAGCGCAGGCCGGTTCCCACCACCTTGGGGACAGCCACCCTCTTGCCCTGGCGCCAAGCGTCCTCGATCAGCTCGTCGAGCAGCACCTCCCCCTTCGTCCCCAGATAGGCATACACCACGTCGGCCTTCTGGTAGGAGCGCAGGTTCCAGATTCTTTCGCAGACCTGGTGACTCTTCATCCTCCACTCCTCCACGCTCATGGCCGCCCGTTTTCTCTTTATCTCCTCACGAATCTCTCTCTTCGTCATCTGCATGTTTCTCATCCTCTCTTTCCTGCGCTCCGCCTCCCGGCGCGATTCCTTCCGCTCCCTCTTCCTCCTGTCCGCCGCGGCATCTGCGAGCCTGCTCCCTCCTGGCCCCCAAGCCCGCCAGCTGGGCGCCGAATCTCCGTCGATCCGTGACCGGGCAGTCCTCCCCCTCTCGGGGAAACAAAGCCGCCGTCTGACGGGACAGGAAGCGGTCGTCCA
>CALWRE010000060.1 GCA_944383835.1 uncultured Lachnospiraceae bacterium
ATCCGGCTCCGGCAAATCCACCCTGCTCAATATGCTGGGCGGCCTGGACACTCCTACCGAGGGCAGCATCCGGGTGGGCGATACCGAGCTTGCCAAGCTGGACAGCGAGCAGGCCACGATCTTCCGCCGCAAGCAGATCGGCTTCATCTTCCAGAACTACAATCTGGTGCCGGTGCTCAGCGTGTGGGAAAATATCATTTTCCCCATCTCCCTGGATGGCCGCAAGCCGGATAAAACCTTCATCATGGGGATCGTGAAGCTGCTGGGTCTGGAGACAAAGCTGGACAGCCTGCCGAACAACCTCTCCGGCGGCCAGCAGCAGCGGGTAGCCATTGCCCGCGCCCTGGCTTCCAAGCCCTCTATCATCCTGGCCGACGAACCCACCGGCAACCTGGATTCCAAGACCAGCGACGATGTAATTGGCCTTTTGAAAATGACCAGCCAGGAATTTGACCAGACCATTGTCATGATCACCCACAACCCGGAGATTGCCGCAATGGCAGACCGCGTGATCCGCATTGAGGATGGGCGGATCGCGGCACAGTAAGGGGGCGAACGGCATGAAAAAACAATCTATCTTTCGTCCTATCCCGGTGCTGACAAAGCGGATGTTCCGTGCGAACCGAGGCCGGAATCTGGTGGCAATTCTGGCGATTCTTCTCACTACCATGATGTTCACCACCCTGTTCACCCTGACCCAGAGCATGAGCCGCAGCCTGGTAGAGATGACCTTCCGCCAGACCGGCTACGATGCGGAAGTCTCTATGCGAGGGCTGACCGAGGAGCAGGCCGACCGGATCGCCGGTCACCCGGATGTGGCGGAGCTTGGCCGCAGCATCGTGCTGGGGCTGGCCGAAAACCAGCCGCTCACCGGAGCGTCGGTGGAGATCCGCTGGGCCAATGACGCTTATGCCAAGCATTCTTATGCCGCCCCCACCACCGGACGGATTCCCCAGGCAGCGGACGAGATCGCGCTGGATACCAGCACCCTGGATCGACTGGGCATCCCCCATGAGCTGGGACAGACCGTGACCCTGGAATGGCGCAAGGATCTCAGCAGCGATGAAGTTACCACCTCTGCCTTCACCCTCTGCGGATTCTGGGAGGGCAATCAGTCCAGCTATTCCTCCATGGCCTGGGTCAGCCGGGCCTATGCCGATGAAGAGACCGGCGGCGTCATCTCCACCGATGAAAGCCAGGTGCTGGGCCTCTATATGGTACAGGTCAATCTGGAAAGCGACCGGAACATTGAGGCGACGATGGACCGCATCCTGGCGGATACCGGCCTCACCGGCCTGAAATACAATGTCAACCTGGCCTACTCCCCGGAGATGGGGGCAACGGCCGCCCAGGAGAGCATGCCCATGTATCTGGGCATGGTGCTGGTATTCATCGCCGGATACCTGATCATCTACAACATCTTCCAAATCAGTGTCACCGCCGATGTGCAGTTCTACGGCAAGCTGAAAACCCTGGGCACCACCACCAGACAGCTGAAGAAGCTGATCTACGGGCAGGCCAACCGGCTCTGCATCATCGGCATCCCCATCGGCCTAATCCTGGGCTGGCTGCTGGGTTCGGTGCTGGTGCCGGTGCTCATGGGGGCGATGGAAGGCGAGGCTGTGGTCTCCGCCAGCCCCATCATCTTCCTTGGCTCGGCGGTCTTTGCCTGGGCGACGGTGCTGCTCTCCTGCCTGCGGCCTGCAAGACTCGCCGGAAAAGTATCGCCCATCGAGGCCCTGCGCATGAGCGACGCCGACAGTCCCAGTAAGAAGAAAACCAAGCGCCGCCGCGGAAACGCCTCCCTGGCTTCAATGGCCTGGGCCAACCTGTGGCGCAGCAAAAAACGCACCATCACGGTGATCTGTTCCCTGACCTTGGGGCTGGTGCTGCTCAGCAGCTTCTACGCCAAAAACGCGGCCTTTGACATGGACAAATATTTGGCCGACCTGATTCTGTCTGATTTCGAGCTGTCAGACGCCACCAGCGAGGACTATATCGAGGGCTATGACCCCCACGGCGCCACCCTGAACGATTCCCTGGCCGCCCAGGCGGAAAGCCAGGAGGGAGTCGTGGAGACCGGCCGCCTGTACTCGGCCCAGATCGACTGGCAGATGGATGAGGGCACCCTGCGGAATGTGGCCGCGTTCTATACCGAGGACAAACTGGCCGATTGGGAGACCTACGACGCCTCCGGCGCCCAGCAGCTTCGGGACGTCCTGGAGACCGGCGACGGCTCCGCCATCCTCTACGGCCTGGACGGCATCCCGCTGGATGCCATTACCCAGGAGCAGTATGTGCTGGAGGGCCGCTTTGACGCCGCCGAATTTGCCAGCGGAAACTATGTGCTGGCGGTAGGGCCCAGCCTGGAACGGGGGACGGAGTACCCGGTGCTGCCGGTTCCCTCTGCGGGCAGTACCGTGGAACTGAACGGCCGCTCCTATACGGTCATGGCGGTGGTTTATCCGCTGAACCCGGTGACCCAGCTGACCGTGCAGCAGGATGCGGGCGGCAAATTTAATTTGTCCTTTATCCTGCCTGCACAGACTTTCCGCGAGCAGTGGCCGGACCACACCCTGCGCAAGCTGTTCCTAAATGTAGACGACGCCCACATCGACACGGTGCAGGCGTTCCTGGATGAATACAGGGAGACGACGGACCCCAGCCTGCCGGTAGCTTCCCGCCAGACGATGGCGGAGCAGTATGAGGCCCAGACCCGGTCCTCCGCCGTCATGGGCAACGCCGTCAGCGTGGTCATCGCCCTGGTGGGCGTGCTGAACTTCGTAAACTCCATGGTGACCGCCATCGTATCCCGCAAGCGGGAGTTCGCGGTGATCCAGAGCGTAGGAATGACCAAACGGCAACTGAACCGGATGCTGGTAAACGAGGGCTTGTTCTATGCGATTTTGACGCTGGCGGCGTCCTATCTCATCAGCAGCCTGGCCGTGGGCGTTGTAGTCCGGGCGCTGGTAGAGGGCGGCTTTACCACCTTCCGCTTCACCCTCTTGCCGTTAGCGGTCTGCACGCCGATCCTGCTCTTCTTCGCCGTCCTGATTCCATACCTGTGTTTCCGAAACCTGGAAAAGCACAGCATCGTGGAGCGGCTGAGGATGGAATGATATCCATATCCATGCCAATATCCGCCCCTATGAAAAAGCGGCCTGCCTGGAAAATTCCCAGGCAAGCCGCTTTTCTTTCGGCACAGCCTTTTTTACAGCCTTGCCAGCAGAGCCTCTCTGGCGTCCTCGTAGCCAGGCTTGCCCAGAAGGGCAAACATGTTCTTCTTGTAGCTCTCCACGCCGGGCTGGTTGAAGGGGTTGACGCCCAGCAAATAGCCGCTGACGCCGCAGGCAAACTCATAGAAATAGAACAGCTGTCCCAGGCTGTATTCGGAGCGGTCCGGGATATGCACGACCATATTCGGCACCCCGCCGTCATTGTGGGCCAGAATTGTTCCGTTCATCGCGCTCTTATTGACGAAGTCCAGATTCTTGCCGGCCAGGTAATTCAGGCCGTCCAGATCGGTCTTCTCCTCGCTCATCACGATCTCCGCGCCGGGATCGTCCACGCACAGCACGGTCTCAAAGAGGTTGCGGGAGCCGTCCTGGATGAACTGGCCCATAGAGTGCAGATCCGCCGTCAGATCCACAGAAGCCGGGAAGATACCCTTCTGGTCCTTGCCCTCGCTCTCGCCGTAGAGCTGTTTCCACCACTCGGCCACATAGTGCAGGGCCGGCTCATAGTTGGCGGTAATCTCGATATTTTTGCCCTTGCGCAGCAGAATGTTGCGGACAGCGGCGTATTTCAGGGAATTGTTCTCCTCGAAGTCCGCCTCGATGGCCTGCTTTCTGGCGGCCTGCGCACCGGCCATCAGGGCATCGATATCCGCTCCGGATACGGCGATGGGCAGAAGGCCCACAGCGGTCAGCACGGAGAAACGGCCTCCCACATCGTCCGGCACCACGAAGGTCTCATAGCCTTCCTCGGTGGCCAGAGTCTTCAGCGCTCCCCTTGCCTTGTCCGTGGTCGCATAAATCCGCTTCGCGGCCTCTTCCTTGCCGTATTTCTTCTCCAGCATCTCCTTAAAGATACGGAAGGCGATGGCCGGCTCCGTGGTGGTGCCGGACTTGGAAATCACATTGATGGAGAAATCCTTGCCCTCCAGCACATCCATCATATCTCGGATATACGAGCTGCTGATGTTCGTTCCCAGGAAATAAATCTCCGGGGCCTTGCGGACCTCGCGGGAAACCACATTATAGAAGCAGTGGTGCAGAAACTCAATCGCGGCGCGGGCGCCCAGATAAGAACCGCCGATTCCAATGACCAAAAGCACGTCGGAATCCCCCTGAATCTTAGCCGCAGCCTTTTTAATCCGGGCAAACTCCTCCTTATCGTAGTCTACCGGCAGATCAATCCAGCCCAGGAAGTCGTTGCCCAGGCCCTTTCGGCTAAGAAGCGTCTCCCTGGCAGCCAGGGCCAGTCCCTTCATGGCCGGAACCTCATTTTCCGCCAGGAAAGACTCGCATTTTCCATAATCAAAGATCAATTCCTTACTCATAGCAAATCTCCTTCTTTTGTTATGTTGATAAAATATTGGTTGATGATGCATATGTTAATCCAGATATTCCCGCAGGATATCCAGAATAATCTGCTCTTCCGCCGCGGTCAGCCTGCGGTGCTTCTTCGGTTCCTCGGAAAGCCTTTGGTCGCGGCCGGCGGCAATCCGGTCCAGGCTCTGCTTTAAGTACTGCAGCTGGCTGTCCACCTCGGTCTCGGCGGCTGCCGTCTCGGTGGCGGCTGTCTGCGCCGCTGTGCTGCGGGGCCTTACCCCATCCTCCTGCGTCATAGTCTCCGCGGCAGCCGGGGCCTCCCTTTCCGTTCGCCCATAGCCTGTCCGCTCTTCCGCCGCAGCCCTTCCATCCCGCTTCAGCTCCTCCTTCAGGCTCTCCCTGACCTGGCGGCGGCGCTTTTCGCCCTGGGACAGCTCCTCCCGGTTTGCCCTGGACCGTCCGGCGGATTCATATCGTTCCTCGGCTTGTCCTCCTTCCGCCTGCACAGCGCCCGGAGACTGCAGGGCCGCAAGCGACTGGACTCCCCTGCGCAGCCTGCGGTACCTTCGCATCGAAAGCACCTGCGATAATATCCAGCCCACAAGCATCATGCCCGCCAGGACAAAGACCTCCTGCTCCCTCATAAAGCTAAAAACCATATTCAACATTGTATTCTCCTTTCGGTTTCCATATTCTACCAAATATTGTAAACGCAAAAGGGAATTTTGAACAGTAGGATTCGTCCGACAAAAAGCGCAGGAAACGACAGCTTCCCCCAGTAAATCCCTGCCTCCAGTTCATTATATCAAATTTTTGAATTTTTACAACAAGGGAATCGCCGGCGGGAATCCATTAACAAATCCATTAACAAATCTATCAACAGTCCATTAACGGGTGGCGAAACGGAGAGTTATGTGATATAGTTAAGTCCAGGTTCAGCAAAAAAACGAGGGGGGAAGTTCGGATGAAAGTACAGGAACTAAGGCAGATGCTAACCGGCGCGGAGCGCAGCCTGCTGGAAAAAGCCTTTGTCGAATGCTATAAGCAGCTCTCAAAGAGCCAGAAGGAAGAGGCAGATCTGCAGATCAAGCTCATTTTATCGGGGGAAGCCGCGGCGGCTAAAGGGAAAAAGACAGCAGCTGCAGATCCGGAGGAATTGGAGCAGCAGATAAAAACCTTTCTCTCCAACGCAAGAAACGGCTATTATTATGAGCCAAACCGCGTCATTCCGAAAAGCCAGCGGCCTAAGTGGAGGTTTCTGGTGAAGGGCTATATTAAGGAGCTGGAAAAGGTCCCGGCGGACAGTCCCTTTTACGAAAGGGCCGTCCAGCTGCTGCGGGAACTCTATTTCCTGCTCTGCACAGCCTGCAACATTTATCTGTTTTCCAGCGAAGATCCGTTTCGCTCCGTCGGCTGGGAGCAGAACGCCCTCTATCATCTTTTAGCGGCCAAAACCTTTGCAGTCAGCCTCTCACGGGAAAATATCGCCGCCATGGCCAAACTGGCGTGCACAGGCGGCCTGAGCCGGGATTCCCTGTATGAGAATCAGGAAGCGGAGCTCTGTTCCCTGTTAAAAACCACCGACGCAAAAGAGATCGCGATCGAAGAAAGCGAAAAGGCGATCCAGTTACGGCGGGAAAAATTAGCGGGGCTTAAAGCCTATGATAACCAGAGATATTATCTGGAGGAGGAAATCAATAACTACTGCGACCTGATCCTGATCCTGTCCCTTTCCCTCGCCGAAACAGAGCGGGGCATCCGCTTCTTTTTAAAAAACAGTATCGAAATCAGAAAAGAAATTATCTTATACAGGGCTCTGGAGATAGCAAGATGGGTCGGCACCGACGCCCAATGGCTGGATATTTACCGATACGGCGTCAGCAAAAAGATAAAGCCCCGCGAGGAGCTGGTTGAGAGATATCGAAAGCTGATGGAAAAAGCTTGACGGAAATAAAAGGCGAATGAAAAAAGGGCGACGGAAAAAAGGGACGGAAAAAAGGCCGCCAAAACTTGCGCTCCCTTCCAAAATGGAGTATAGTATTCGCGTATAATGCGAATGAAAAAGGAGGAACCTAAGTATGATATATAAGACCTTCGGCACCTGCAGCCGTGCCATCAATTTTGAGGTAAAAAACGGCGTCATCCAGTCCGTGGAATTTGTCGGCGGCTGCGACGGCAATACCCAGGGACTGTCCCGGCTTCTGGTCGGTATGAGCGTGGATGAAGCCATCAAGCGCCTCTCCGGCATCGACTGCGGCGGCAAGGGCACTTCCTGTCCCGACCAGCTGGCCCGTGCCCTGAAAGCACATAAGGAACAGACGGCATGAAAAAGATCATCTTAACCGGCGGCGGAACCGCCGGACATGTGACGCCCAATCTGGCTCTCGTCCCCTCCCTGCGGGACGCCGGCTTTGAGATCCGCTATATCGGCTCTTACGCCGGCATTGAAAAAGGGCTGATTGAGCAGGCAAAAATCCCTTACTATGGAATTTCATCGGGGAAACTGCGCCGCTACTTTGATCTGAAAAATTTCACCGACCCCTTCCGGGTACTAAAGGGGTACGGCGAAGCGAAGAAAATCCTGAAAGAATACCGGCCGGATATCGTCTTTTCCAAGGGCGGCTTCGTCTCCGTCCCTGTGGTTTTTGCAGCCAGCCGCCTGCATATCCCGGTGATCATCCACGAATCCGATATGACCCCCGGACTGGCCAATAAGCTGTGCTTTTCCTCCGCCGCCAGGATCTGCTGCAATTTTCCGGAGACCTTAAAGTATCTGCCGGAGGGAAAATCCATCCACACCGGCTGCCCCATCCGCGATGAATTAAAGAACGGTTCCCGGCTGGCCGGCTTAAAGCTCACCGGCCTGAAGGCGGAAAAGCCGGTGCTGATGATCATCGGCGGAAGCACCGGGGCCGTGGCCATCAACAACGCCGTGCGGGCAGCCCTGCCGAAGCTTTTGGAAACGTATCAGGTCGTCCACCTGTGCGGCAAGGGGAACCTGGATCAAAGCCTCGATAAAACGGAAGGCTATGTGCAGTACGAGTACATGGGCGAACCCCTGAAGGATATCTTCGCCATGGCGGATATCGTGATCTCCCGCGCCGGCGCCAACGCCATCTGCGAGCTGCTGGCCCTGAAAAAGCCGGCGCTCCTGATTCCCCTGGGCCTTTCCGCCAGCCGGGGCGACCAGATCCTGAACGCCGAATCCTATGCAAAAAAAGGCTACAGCAAGCTGCTGCCCCAGGAGGAACTGACGCCTGAGCGGCTGGTCGCGGATGTAAACGACCTCTACGCCAACCGGAGCCAGTACCGCCAAGCCATGGAGCAGGCCTCCGACCAAGATGCTGTCCGGAAGATCGTGTCGCTGATTGAGGAGCTCAGCTGAGTTCCAACGCTCAAACCTGATAAAATATTTGCTTTTCCGAGACGGCACGGCCTGCAGGCTGTGCCGTCTTTCTGGTTTTTCAGATAATCCATTTTCCGCGAGTAGAGCCTTGTCTGATAATTATTTTCTTCTTTTTTAAGGAACGAAGCGCCCGTTCTACAGATGATTTTGAAATGCCAACTTGTTTTCCAATTTTTTCTGCAGACAATTCTGGATTCGTGGACAATGCCTGTAAAACTAGCCTTTCATTCTTGGATAAATTATCGCGAAGATTACTGTCATTTCCATCAAGATTTCCATCAGAATTACCGTCATTACCATCACGATTTCCATCATTGTCATCAAGATTACCATCAATTTCAATCTGTAGAGTGATGGTAATTCGATCCGGATCAACCGTTTCAATTAACTCCGGTTCCTTAAATCCATTTTCTCTCCAGATATGATACACATCGCAAAGCCCAGTTCCGGAACGTTCGCCTACATTGATGAGGGAAAACATATTGAAAATTCTTCCATTTCGGGCATCACTGATACCGCCGGCAATGGCTTCATCGATGCTGATGCGGAATGTACCAGGATTAGAGATTGTGACTTTGCGGAATTCCTTGTCGATCACAATACCACGGCGTCCATAGTAATCCGCATGGATTAATGAGTTCGCAAGGCATTCTCTCAGACCTTTATGAATGGGAGTATCATCAATCCAAGGAATTCATCATCCCCTAATTTGGCCCAAATATGATCCGGTTTCAAGTTGTTAAAGAGAATACGGTATCGGTGAATCGATTCCTCGTTTAGATCTGAAATAAACAGATCTTCAAGCATAAGCGCATCCTGTGAATTGTCTGCTTGATCGCGCAGCATGGATTTTATTTCCTCAGCGGAACAGCGATAGTCTCCTTCATGATTTCTGCGGAAAGTTCCCTTGAACATATCCTGACCGACATAAATCGGCTTATCACGCCGATCAGCGCGAGGAACTTCTATTACAACAAACTGCATTCCATCATGATCAATCTTGTAAACATGATACTCTAAAAGAATATTGGCACTAATCTTTTGGCGGTTGTTCAATGTATTCCAAATATCCGTACATATTTGCTGAGCATTTTGAACACCTTTCGGAATAAACGCTTTCGTTTCTTTGTCTTCTGCTATACCAAGAATGATCGTCCCACCGAATGTATTGGCGAATGAAGAGTAGGTTTCCCAAACACTGTTTGGAATTCCACCGGATGCTGCTTTTACTTCAATGTTCACACGTTCTTGTGAAGCTAGAATAGAAACAATATCAATCATTCGACGAATCCTCCGTTTCGGGTTTCGATTTTATATATTTGCCGCTTTTTATTCGTGCATCTTTCGGTTTCACTGCATTTTCTGGGATAATCCAATAGGAGCCAGCTTTCTGTGCTCCTTCAATTCTTCCATCGTTACATAAGGTGATAACCCTGCGCCTGGATAGATTCCAGCGCTCTGCGGCTTCTATGGCAGAAATATACTTCATGTCAAAAGCCTCCTTTCCCACATATTTATATTATATTCATAACATGGAATAATATCAAGAAAATTCTATGAGATGCGTAAAATGTATCAAAGATATTTACAACTGGCGGAAACAGACGGAAGAGGTTAGGGAAACGCGTATGAAGATACAGGAAGGGGCTGTCGCACTAAATAATTAGTGCGGCAGCACTTTTTTGCAGAGAATAAGGGGCTGTCGGGAAATAGATAGTTCCAAAAGGGGGCAGGTGTGACTCATGCAAGTCACACCTGCCCCTGAAATTTATCCTCAAAAAAGAGAGAAAGATGACTAACGACTGCCATCTTTCTCTCCGTTCCATGTTATAATGGAACTATGCTAACCAAGGAATATTATAACGACTTTTTTG
>CALWRE010000061.1 GCA_944383835.1 uncultured Lachnospiraceae bacterium
CCTATTTTGCCGATTACCGGATGGAGCAGTGCCAGCAGGATCTGAACATGCTGACGGAGTGGAAAAACCTGAATACGGTGCAGGATACCCGCAGGGTCTCTTCCATCGAGGAGTTTAAAAACAAGAAATTCCGGTACCAGATGTCGGAGTACAGCGTGGAGATCGAGAGGCTGGTGCTGCGGCTGGAAAACCTCTTCATCGAGGGGGCCTCCCTGGAGCCCACCCTCCTGGAGCGGATTCGGCTGAATGTGGAGCGCTTTGCCCGGATGGACGGGGAGGACGCAGGCACGGTCTATACCTGGTGGAATGACCTGAATAACGATTTCATCCGTCTGAACCAGAATTACCAGGACTATATCCGGGATTTAAACAGCGTAAAAGCCGAGGAGATGATGCGGACGGCGCAGTTTCTGGTGTTCAAGGACAAGCTGGTGGAGTACCTGCGCAATTTCGTAAAAGGACTGCAGAAAAACGTAGGCGTCATCGAGGAGAACCTGCGTCTTCTGGATCCCGGCCTGCTGGAGCGGGTGCTTGCCAAAGTGAACGACTATGAGATGAGCATTCCGCGAATGGACGTGGAGGTATCCAGGGAGCTGATCGAGGAGAATACCCGCGGGCGCTTTGACAGCATCCGCCGCTGGTTCGTGGCGGAGGGCGGCCAGGAAAATGAGGCGGGCCGGCTTTTTGATGCCACCAATGAGATCATCCGGCGGATCACCCGGTATGCGGCCTAGCTCAGCGAGAAAAACGCCCTGGGGGCCAACCGGCGGGAGGAATACCGGAAGGCGGCGGAAATCTTTCTGCGCTGCCGGGACATGGGAGAGGCGCACCGGATGTCGGCCATGGTGTTCGGCCTGGAAAAGCCCTGTCATCTGCGGCTGTCGGCGGTTCGGGAGACGGACAGCATGAACGGAGGCGTCTATGAGGAGAAGGCCGCTGAGCTGATTTTAAAGCCCAGGGTGCGTACCTACCGGGAGAAGGCGGGACGCACCGCTATCCGGGACGCCTCCTGGGAGAAGGCCCAGGCCAGGAGCGAGGCGGTGGAGCAGATGAAGAGGGACTGGAAGAAAATCGGCGAGCGGTGCGTGGTCCGCTGTGAGGACGGCAATTTTACGATGCCCAGGCTGTCCATCGTATTTCGGGACGGAACGGGCGAGGGAAGAGATTTCCTGGGAGAGGGCGGAGAAGCGGGCCGCAGCGCAGCCCTCCCTGCGGGAAAGAAGAGAGGAGGGGCATGATGAGAGAGCTGGAGATTCTTCTTGGCAGGCGCTGGGTGCTAAAAAGCGAGGACCGGGAGCTCTACTACCGGATCCGGGATAGCATCGGGGAGATTCGGCGGTTTGCTGCGGAAAAGCTGGGCTGCCAGGTGATTGAAAACGCCCTCCTGGTAAAGCTGGAAAAGATTCCGGCCCTGCCGGAGGCCTTTATGGGGATCCGCGCCTTTACCTCCCAGGAGGAATATGCTCTTCTGTGCATCCTCCTGATGTTTCTGGAGGACCGGGACAGCGGAGAGCAGTTTATCCTCTCCCAGCTGACGGAGTATATTTCCGCCAATGTGCCGGGGGAGGGGGTGGACTGGACCCTCTACGCCACCCGCAGGCGGCTGGTGCGGGTGCTGCGCTATGCGGCGGAACAGGGACTCATCCAGGTGACCGACGGAAATGACGACGCCTTCATGGATCAGGAGACCGGGGAGGTTCTCTATGAGAACGCCGGGGCCTCCCGCTATTTCATGCGCAATTTCAGCCGGGATATCATGGGCTACACCCGGCCGGAGGATTTTCAGGAGAGCGACTGGTTTGCCATGGATGAGGACCGGGGCAGCGCTTTTCTGATGCAGGGGGAGGACTGCCGCATCGGCGAGGTTTTTCCGGGCAACACCGGCATGTCGGATATCCTTCTTCTGTGCTGCGGCGAGATACGGCGCCGTGTGGAGGACGGCGTATGGACGCCGCAGAAGGACGACCGGATCACGGTGCAGGAGGTGGAGTTCGACCAGCTTCTGCGGCAGGTGAAGGAAAAGTACGGGGCAGGCTTTATCAAAGGCTATAGGGAGCTGCCGGAGGGAGAATTCATCCGGGAGGCCAAGGAGGAGATGGAGAGATGGACCTTCATCCGCCGGGACAGACAGGGGCAGACAGTCACTATCTATCCGTCGGCCGGCAAACTGACCGGCCGCTATCCGAAGGATTACGCGGCAGGTGATACGACGGATGATACGGCAGGCCAGGCGGCTTATACGGCAGATAAAGGAGAGGGAGCGAAACAATGAACAGCAGATGGCAGGCGAGCAAGATCGGACTGATCAATTTCTGGTATTACGACGAGCAGGAATTCCCCTTTGTGAAGGGAAGGATGCTGCTGCGCGGGGCCAACGGCTCCGGCAGATCGGTGACGATGCAGAGCGTGATCCCTCGCTTTTGGACGGCAATATGAGCCCGGAGAGGCTGGAACCCTTCGGATCCCGGGATCGCAGGATGAGCAGTTACCTTCTGGAGGAGGACGACGGCCGGGAGGAGAGGACCGGCTATCTGGAATTCAAGCGGGAGGACAGCGACACTTGGCTCACCATAGGGATGGGGATCCGCGCCAGGCGGGGCAAGCCCCTGGACAAATGGTATTTCAGCCTGACCGACGGCCGGCGGGTGGGCCGGGATTTTCTGCTGTACAAGGATACCGGCGAAAAGGTGACGCTTTCGCGCCGGGAGCTGGAAAACCGGGTCGGCGCAGGGGGCCAGGTCTTTGACCGGCAGACGGACTATATGGAGTATGTCAACCGCCAGATCTTCGGCTTTGAGACGGCGGAGGAGTACAAGGAGATGATCGATCTGCTGATCCAGCTGCGCACGCCGAAGCTGTCGAAGGATTTCAAGCCCTCCGTGGTCAACGACATTCTCAGCGATTCCCTGCAGCCTCTGTCCGACGAGGATCTGCGCCCCATGTCGGAGGCCATCGAAAACATGGACACGATGAACATGAACCTGAAAGCCAGGGAGGAGGGGCGGATCGGCGAGAGGGAGAGGCTGCTGGCGCAGAAGAAGGAGCAGCTGGCGGCCAAGCAGCGCCAGTACCTGGATACGGAGGAAAAGAAGAAGGCGGAGGAAAACCGCCGCTACGAGAAGGAAAAGGAGATGCGGGGGCTTCTGGAGCAGATGCAGGAGGAAGCGGACAGCATGGCCTTTGAAGAGCACGCCTTCTTCCAGGCGGAGCTTACGGAGAAGCCGGAGGAGACCCCTGCCTGGGAGAGCCTTACGGCCCAGTTTACCCGGACGCGGGAGGAGATCGGCCGCGGCCTGGAGGTTCTGCGGGAGGTGCGCGACCGGCAGCGGGAAGCCGACGAGCTGCTGCACAAAAGAGAGAAGAAACAGAGGGAGGCCGACGCTGCCGAGCGCAGGGAGGGCGAGCAGGAGGCCCTGATGACGCAGACGGCCGGCGAGTGGAAGGAAGCCCTCTACCGCTGGAACGGGGACAACCGGGAGTTAAAGCTTGCTCAGGAGCAGATGTGGGAGCTGGCCCGGTTTGCCGACGAGTATGGGGAGGATTCGGATTTTGCCTGGGTTCGTCAGCAGGCGGCCGACCGCCGGCTTGCGGTGAGCGGGGAGATAAACGGGAAGCTTCAGCAGGTGCAGGCCGATTTAAGGGATCTGGAGCAGGCGCACCGTTCACTCTTAGAGGAATTGGCTGCCTGGGAAGATCGCAGGGAGCCGGAGCCCGCCCGCAGCGAAGCGGTGATCCGCAATCGGGAGAGGCTGCGGGAGAAGGGGATTCCTTTTACGGAGTTTTATAAGACCATTGAGTTTGGGAAGAACCTGGACAAGACGACCTGTGACCGGCTGGAGGAGGCCCTTCTGGAGATGGGTGTGCTGGACGCCTTGGTGGTGGAGGAACCGTATCGGGAGCAGGTCCTGGCGGCGGACCCCGGCTGCGCGGACCGCTACCTCTTCGTTGAGCCTGGTCATGCGGACCGGAATCTCCTGGATGTGCTGGATCTGGGCGAGGCGGTGAACGATATCTTCTTCAACCAGAGGATCACCGGCATTCTGGGAAATATAGGATACCAAACGGGGGATGCGGCCGGAACGGACGGGGACGGCCCTGCGGTCCAGGCGGACGAGATTGCAGGCAGGCTTGCGTTCGACTGCGGCTATGAGGGGAAGGGCGGCGCGGAGGGCA
>CALWRE010000062.1 GCA_944383835.1 uncultured Lachnospiraceae bacterium
AAAGAGAGAAGGCTGCGGGAAGAGATTCCCTCTCAGCCTTCTCTTTTTCAGTTCACTAAGAAAAGACGCGGCCAGTAGCCGAAAATCGCCTTGGCATAGATATTCTCCCGTGGGACGAAGGTGTTGACCCAGTAGCGGGAATCGTTGCTGTGGTTGCGGTTATCCCCCATGACGAAGTAGCAGCCCTCCGGCACCACGTAGGGGCCGAAGCTGCCGACGGGCGTTTCCTTCAGGTAGGGTTCGTCTAGAGGGATTTCGGAGCCGTTGATATAGACCAGGCCGTCGATGATGGCGACCGTCTCGCCGGGCAGGCCGATCACCCGCTTCACATAAGGGTAGATGTCGCCGTCGGGCGGCTCGAAGAGGATCACGTCGCCCCTCTCCGGGTCGGAAAACCAGTAATGCATCCGGGAGCTGATGATCCGGCTGCCGCTGGGGATCGTGTCCGCCATGGAGCTGGTGGGAATTTCCGTGTTCATCAGCAGGAAGGTGTTGCAAAGCCAGGCGCCCAGGGCGGCAACCGCCAGAATCTTTACCCAGTCCCAAAGCTCTGAGAAAAATTTCTTCTTTAGCGTGGGGGCGTTTTCGGTATCCCCGGCAGCTGAAGAATGGGAAGAATGTTCTATGTCGCTCACTTTTTCGTCTGTTTCCTCTTTCTAGGGTAGTCAAAGCGGTAAACCAGGATGCCGTAGGGCGGAAGCGGGTGGGCGATGGACAGGTCGCGGCCGTCGCAGGGGGATTTCTCCGCCAGATAGGAGGGGGCGTCGCCGATCTTCGGATACAGTCCCTTCTCCTCGTCCATCAGCAGGGTGTAGCGGCCGCGGCAGGGCACGCCGACCCGGTAGTCGTCATAGGGCATCGGGGTGAAGTTGCAGACAAACAGGAGGTTGCCCCGTCCTGTCTTGCTCTTGCGTATAAAGCTGAAAATGCTGCGGTAGCTGTCGTTGCAGTTGATCCACTCGAAGCCGCTCCAGTCGTAATCGTTCTCATAGAGGGCCGGATAACGGCGGTACAGGTGGAGCAGGCCCCGGTAGAAGTTCTGCAGATCTTTGTGCTTGTCTTCGTCCAGAAGGAACCACTCCAGCTCCTTTTTCTCATCCCACTCGTGCCACTGGCCGAATTCTTGGCCCATGAACAAAAGCTTCTTGCCCGGATGGCCCATCATAAAGGCGTAGCCTACCTTCAGGTTTTTGAATTTATCATCGTAGAGGCCGGGCATCTTGGCAATCATCGAGCACTTCAGATGGACGACCTCGTCGTGGGAGAGAACCAGGATAAAGTTCTCGCTGCAGGCATAGGTCATGCCAAAGGTCATCTTGTTGTGGTTGTAGCTGCGGAAATAGGGGTCCAGCTTCATGTATTCCAGGAAGTCGTGCATCCAGCCCATATTCCATTTGAAGGAAAAGCCAAGGCCGCCGTCGGCGGGATCTCCGGTGACCATCGGCCAGGCCGTGGACTCCTCGGCGATCATCACCGCGCCGGGATTGCGCTTTTTCATCACGGTGTTCAGATGGCGGAAAAATTCGATGGCCTCCAGGTTCTGGTTGCCGCCGTAGCGGTTGGGCGTCCAGTTGCCCTCGGATTTGCCGTAGTCGAGATACAGCATCGAGGCCACGGCGTCCACCCGCAGCCCGTCCACATGGAACTGCTCGACCCAGTACAGGGCGTTGGCGATGAGGAAATTGGAAACCTCGTGCTTCGCATAGTCGAAAATCTTCGTGCCCCAGTCGGGATGCTCGCCTTTCTTGGGGTCTGCATATTCATAAGTAGGAGTCCCGTCGAAATCGGCCAGGCCGTGGGCGTCGCGGGGGAAATGGGCCGGCACCCAGTCCAGGATTACGCCGATGCTCATCTGGTGCAGGTAGTCCACCAGATACATAAAGTCCTGGGGTGTCCCATAGCGGGAAGTGGGAGCATAATAGCCGGTCACCTGGTAGCCCCAGGAGCCGTCGAAGGGATGCTCCGCAATCCCCATCAGTTCCACATGGGTATAGCCCATATCCTTCATATAAGCGCCCAGCTCATGGGCCAGCTCCCGGTAATTTAAGAATTCCTCCCCGTTTTTCTTCCAGGAGCCGGGATGCACCTCATAGATGGCGTAGGGGGCCGTGCAGAAGTCCGTCGCCCGGCGGTTAGCAATCCATTCCGAATCTCCCCAGACATAGTCGCTTACGTCCATCACGACGGAAGCGGTGGCCGGACGCAGCTCGGACCAGACGGCGTAAGGATCGGCCTTCAGAATCGTATCCCCTGCCTGGGTATGGACGGCATACTTGTACAGGGCCCCGTTTTTCAGGCCGGGGACGAAGCACTCGTAGATGCCGGAGGTGGCGATGGGGGTCATGGGGTTTTGGGTAGCGTCCCAGCCGTTAAAATCGCCGACCACGCTGACGGCAGCCGCGTGCGGAGCCCAGACGGCAAAGTGAATCCCCTTTTTCCTGCCCTGGGTCATCGGATGTGCGCCAAGCTTCTTATATATTTCATAGTGGGTACCGTTGCCGAAAAGATAGCAGTCCACATCACTGATAAATGGTGTTGATTTGCCCATAAAAATCTCCTCCCCAATAGGAATTTTCGCTTTTCTTTATTTTAGCACCTCGCATTATGGGAGTCAAGGAATAGCGGGAGACAAGCTGTGGTAAAATGCATCTCTTTCCCAGATGCTTTGCGCTACTAAAAAATTTGAAGAATTCAATTTTTTTATTGACAGATGGGAAAGCACAGTCTATAATACAGAAACATAACAGACGTGTTCGAGAGGCCAAGAGGGGCCGGACACGGGCATAGGTTTGAGTTAAGGTGCGACGAGGCAGAGAGACACAGGGTATTCTGCCGCTTTTTTTAAAAGCAGCACTTTAGCGATAGAAAGCGATACCACAAAAAAGCAGGAGGAAAAATGCGTATGAGAAAATTCATGAAACCAGTAGCTTGGCTGCTTATCGTCCTGATGCTGACACTGACTGCATGCAGCAGCTCCAGCGACGAGACGGCAGGCGGAACCTCAGCCGGCGGCGAGGGAGGCGATGTTTCCACCGAGGGCACCAGCATTGTCATTGGCCAGTCTTCCGAGGTGGCGAACTTGAACCCGATGATTCAGCCCCGTACCCCGGACAGCAACGTGCAGTGCATGATTTTCAGTTATCTGGTTATCCCCGATGAAAACCTGAATTTCACCGGCGACCTGGCGGAGAGCTGGGATATCTCCGACGACGGCACGGTTTACACCTTCCATCTGAGGCAGGGCGTGAAGTGGCATGACGGAGAGGACTTCAACGCGGACGATGTGGTGTTCACCCTGACCTCCCTGGCCCATCCCAATTACAACGGCGGCGCTGACGGCCGCGTGATGTCCATCGTGGGCGCAAGGGATTATCAGGCTGGCAATGCGGACAGCGTATCCGGCATTCGTAAGGTAGACGATTACACTGTGGAGATTACCCTGGAGTCTCCCAATGCCGCTTTCCTGTCCAATATGTACACCTGCATCCTGCCGGAGCACATCTTGGGCGATGTGGATCCTGGTACCTGGGGCGAGGATGATTTCAACCGCAACCCCATCGGCACCGGCAAGTACAAATTTGTCGAGTGGAGAGCGGGCCAGTACATTTCCCTGGAGCGCAACGAGGATTATTATGGCGAGAAGCCTTCGATCCAGTATGTAACCGTGCAGTTCGGTGCTGACACCACTTTGGTTGCCGCCCTGTTAAACGGTGAGATCGACGTTCTTTACAACCTGCCTTCCAGCGAGATTGAGAACGTGGAGGCGATGGACGGCGTGTCCGTATACAATTATGAGCAGATGACGGTTTATTACATCGGCATCAACCAGCTGGTAGAGGGGCTGGATGACCATCGCGTCCGCGAGGCCATGGCCCATGCCATCGACAAGCAGACTATCATCAATACGGTTTACGGCGAGGGCAACGCTTATGTCTGCGACGACGTATTCCCGTCCAACCACTGGTCCCACAGCGAGAACGTGACCGTATATGAGTACGATCCCGAACTGTCCATGTCTCTGCTGGAGGAGGCCGGCTATACGATGAACGACTCCACCGGCTACTATGAGAAGGACGGCCAGACCCTTCATCTGACCTATGATATGTCTACCAGCACGGACGGCAGACAGGTCGCGGCCCTGATCCAGCAGCAGTTCGCCGCTGTCGGCATCGAGCTGGAGATCATCGAGCAGGATTTCGCAACCTTAGCTTACACGAAGCTTCTGCCGAACAACGCTACCGAGGAGACCACGGCGGATTCCTTCCAGCTGTACACCCTGGGCTTTGGCGTAGAGGCGGATCCCAACGAGCACAAGGAGTACTTCTCCACCAGCACCGGCGCCGGTTCCTGGAACTCCATACACTACAACAACGCAGAGGTGGATCAGCTCTTCCAGGATCAGCTGCTGATGACCGATCCGGACGAGAGAGCCGATGCTTTCCATCAGATCGCCGACCTGATCTCCCAGGATATCCCGTGGATCCCTCTGTACAACAGGGCGGCCAGCACGGGCCTGAGCGACAGAGTCCAGAACTATGTGGCGGACTACCGCGGCGTAACCTTCCAGATCGAGAAGTGGAGCGTAACAGAATAAAAATGTAAAAATGTAACGCAGCACGAATAGGGCCTGGGACGGCTTGTCCCGGGCCCATACGTGCCAGATGGGGAGACGAGATGGAGAGAAAACCGGCAGATCTTTTGAAGGATCTGGTTCGCATCGATACGACAAACCCGCCGGGCAAGGAGCGCCGGCTCTTAGACTTCCTGGCCGGGATCCTGGAGGAGGAAGCAGTAGCGTATACGATCCAGGAGACGGCTCCCGGCCGGGGCAACCTCCTAGCCTGGCTGCCGGCGGACAGGGAAGCAAAGCAGCCGCCCCTGATCCTGCTCAGCCACATCGACGTGGTGGGAGCGCAGCCGGAGCAGTGGAAATTCCCTCCCTTTGCGGCCTGCGAAGAGGACGGCTATATATATGGAAGGGGAACGGTTGACACCAAGCAGCTGACCGTCATGGAGCTTATGGCTTTTCTGGCTCTGAAGCGGTCGGGAGCAAAACGCAGGCGGACCGTGTATTTCCTCGCCACCTCCGACGAGGAGAGCGGCAGCGCCTGGGGACTTAGATGGTTTTTGGAACATGAGATAACCGTGGGAGGCCGGACGGTAACCGGCCGGCAGCTGTTTGCGGACAGCGATGTGATAAGCGAGGGCGGAGGCTTTCCGATTATCGCGGGGGGAAAGGAGTTCTACCTCTGCGAATCGGGACAGAAGGGCTGCGCCGTCGTAGAATTTTATGTAAAGGCAAGGCATGCCAAGGGGCCGTTTTTCGGGAGCGGCGACGGCATGGAGCGGGCCATGGGCCTGGTGGGCGAAATCGGCCGGATGCAGTTAGAGGGCCGGACACTCGACACAGTAAAGCGCTTTGAAGACCGGCTGAAGGGGAAGGAACTGTCCCCGATGATGGGAAAGATATTGTCGGCCATGAAGCATAATTCCATGACCGTGACAATGATAGCGGGGAAGAATGTAAACGAGGTGAAGCTCACCTGCGATGTGAGATTGCTGCCGGGCTTTGGCCGGGAGTATCTGGAGACGATTTTGAAAGATCTGTCCCGGAAATGGGACTGCGAATATAAGATTCTTTCCTTGGCGGAGGGGTATGAGAGCAATCCCGAGGGGGAATTTCTAAACATTCTGGAGGCGGCCACGCTTACGGAGCTGGGGAAAACAAAGGAGGGGGCGCAGCTTCTGCCCTTTGTCTCCATGGGATCCAGCGACGGGCACTTCCTGGTAGGCACCGGGGCCAGGGTTTACGGCTACAGCCCGGTTTATTCCTGGGATATGACCTTTGACAGCGCCGTCGCCATGGTGCACGGCGTCAATGAAAGGATACACAGGGACTCGGTGGACTTTGGCTGCCGGGTGCTGACGGAAACGGTGCGGCGCGCGGCTTTAGAGGAGGAACAGAGATGATCAACAGAAATGAAGTGGCAAGGGAAAAAATGCAGCGGGCGGCCCAGATGCTCACCGAGAGGGGCATCGATATGTGGGTCTTTTATGCAAGACTGAAAACCGATACGGCTTTGGAGCTGATGTTTAATACGGACACGCAAAACGAGGTGCTCTTTGCGCTGACGGCCGGCGGGGAGAGAATCGCCGTAGCTGTGCCGGAGGATGCGGCCGCTTATGAGAAGACAGGGCTCTATACCCGTGTAATCCCGACGCAGGGAGAGGGCTTCATGGCCGAATTCAAAAAGCTCTTCGACGAATTTCAGGTAAAGAGCCTGGCCATCAACGATTCTACCGACGATACGCGTTGCGATGGTCTGACGGTGGGCCTGTTCAAAAAGCTGGAGAAGGCCGTGGGCAAGGAGACCATGGCCCAGGTGAAGCGGTGCAGCTACGAGATGCTGGAGGAGCTGCGGGCGGTAAAGACCCCCAGCGAGATCGAGATTATGAAGGAGTGCAGCCGGATTACAACGGATATCTATGACTCCCTCTTTAAGCGGATCCATGTAGGCTTAAGCGAGGTGGACGTGGCCAAGATCATGATGGAGGAATGCGAAAAGAGAAATGTGGTCACCGCCTTTGGCAACCCGCCGGAATACCCTCTGGTCTTAAACCCCAAGGGAGGGATGTCCCACCGTGACCCCAATGAGATCAATATCTGCGAGCCCGGCGATATGCTGGTCATCGACTTCAGCATCCGTTACAACGGCTATACCTCCGATATCGCCCGGACGATGTATTTCTTAAAGCCGGGCGAGGAGCATGCGCCCCAGGATGTGGTGGACTGCGCCAATGCAGCCATCGGGGCTGTCGGAGCCGTGATGGAAAAGATTCGCCC
Source organism: uncultured Lachnospiraceae bacterium (assembly GCA_944383835.1). Taxonomy (GTDB): domain Bacteria; phylum Bacillota; class Clostridia; order Lachnospirales; family Lachnospiraceae; genus RGIG7193. Next base: position 6,845 of record CALWRE010000062.1, read on the forward strand.
TGGCATGAAGGGATACGAGGTGGACGAGATCGGCCGTAATTATATTGTCAGCTGCGGGTTTCCGCCCTTCCCCCACGCTACCGGCCATCAGGTGGGCCTCGAGGTGCACGACGGGGGCACAAGCTTGGGGATGAAGACGGGGCGCAAGTCCTCCCAGGGCGTCCTTCGCAAGAATGAGATTTACGCCCTGGAACCTACGGTGCTGCAGGACAGAGACAAGCGCAGCGCTATCATCGAGGACAATGTACTGCTGACCGACGACGGCTGCGTGCTGATCAGCAAACGGCAGACGGCTATCATCGAAATCCCTTACCGCACCGGTGAGGAGAGCTGACAGGAGCGGCCTATGGATATCAAAGAAAACAGAGAGGCCTTTATCCGGCTGGTCCGGATCCCTTCGGTTACCGGGAGCCCCGGCGAGGAGCAGGCCTGCTCTTACCTGGAGGAGATCTTAAAGGAGCACGGAATCGAAAGCCGGCGCATCGCGAAGAAACCGGAGCGGCCCAATCTATTGGCGGGAATCCGGGCGAAGCATCCTAAGAAGGAGCCCCTGGTGCTGATCTCCCATATCGATGTGGTGGATGGGGATCCGGAAAAATGGTCCCATCCGGTATTTGGCGGGGAGGTGGCCGACGGCCGCATCTGGGGGCGGGGTACCTTGGATACCAAGCAGCTGACGATGATGGAGCTCTACAGTTTCCTCCGCTTAAAGGACTGCGAGGAAAGGCTCGTTCGCGACGTCTGGTTTCTCGCCACCATCGACGAGGAGGGCGGCAGCGCCTACGGCATGGAATATGTGAAGAGCGTCTGCCCGGAGCTTTTTAAGAATGCGATGGTGATCAACGAGGGCGGCGGCTTCCCCTTACATATCAATGGAAAAGATTATATGATGCTCACCGTCGGTGAGAAGGCGGTGTGCCGAATCCGGATTCACGCTTCGGGAACCGGCGGCCATGCCAGCGCTCCTGGGGACGACCAGGCGGTGCAGAAGCTGGCGGCAGCCCTGGAGCGGATCTTTGCGGCGGAGAAGGAGCTTTCCGGCGGGAGCCATCACACCCAGGAAACCATGCGGGCCATTGTAGGCAGCGACGAATGGGACAATGCGGTGGGGGCCGACATTTTCGGCTATGCCGGCCAGAACAGCATCGGGATGCGCAATTACCAGATCGGAGAGAGAGGCAATGTGATTCCCGCCGAGGCCGAGGCCGTGCTGGAATTTAAGGTTCTCCCTTACATGCCCCAGGAGGAAATCACCGCTTTTGTGGAAAAATGCATCCGGGGCCTTCCGGTGACGGCAGAGGTGCTGGGATATGAGCCCGGCTTTGAGAGCCATTTTGATAATTCCCATCTAAAAGAGCTGGTGGAGGACTTAAACCAGGCCTGCCGCCGCTATGGATTTGCCGGAGAGGTCCTGCCGATGCTGGCCCTGGGCCGCACCGACGGCCGTTTCTTTGGCAGCGAGGGCAGCATGGTTTACGGCTGTTCCCCTCTGCTGATGGGAGATTCCTTCGACGTGGTCCTGCCCAAGGTCCACGGCAATGACGAGAGCATCCTGGCAGATTCCTATGAATTTGGCTGCCGGGTGCTGTGGGAAGTCATCGGGAAAAACTGCCTGACAGATTTTGATATAGACGAGGAGGAAGCATTATGAAGGACTACAGTTATCACAAAAAAGTCATCGACGATGTGATTGCCAAGCTGAATGAATTGGATATCGATCTGTATCTGATCATTACGGCGGAGGGCTGTGATCCGATGACTGCCTTTATCCCCGGCGTAGACACCGTAGGCTCCAGTGCCTACCTGTTCGCCAAATCGGGGAAGAAAATTGCCACAGCCTCCAGCATCGATGCGCAGGATGTGGAAGAGTCGGGACTCTTCGACGAGGTGGTTCGCTATGATAATTTCGACGATACCCTGGCGAAGCTGGTGCTGGATCTGCAGCCCGGAAAGATCGCTCTGGATTATTCGGAGAACGTACCTTTCTGCGACGGGCTGACCATGGGAAAATATGAAAAGTTTGTTCGTTCCCTGGGCGGATATGCCTTTGAGGAGTGCAGCGCAGACCAGTTCATCCCGGCTGTGCAGGAAATGAATAAGCGGTAAGGAGGCAATATGGGTAAGTACATAAGAAAACGTCTGCTTCAGGCGATTCCGGTTATCTTCGGCATCACGATCCTGACATTCTTTATCATGAAGCTGGCTCCCGGCGGACCGCTGACCGGCATGATCAGCCCCCGTACCTCCAGTGAGTCCATCCAGAGAGCCATGGAGGCCATGGGCTTAAACAAGCCGATCATCGTCCAGTACTGGAACTGGCTGAAGGAGCTTCTGCAGGGCAACTTAGGCTACAGTACCTATAACGGCCAGGCGGTTCTGGCCCAGATCCTGGAGAGGCTGCCGGCGACCTTGCTTTTGACGGTCACAGCTTTTGTCCTGAGTTTCGTCGTGGGTATTCCGCTGGGCGTTTATTCCGCCACCCACAAGTATTCCAAGGCGGATTACGGCCTGACCGTATTTTCCTTCGTCGGAATTTCCATCCCCAGCTTTTTCTTCGGCATGGGCTTGATTTATATTTTCGCCCTAAAACTGGGATGGCTTCCCACCTCGGGTTTTGGCTCCAGCACCTTCCGCGGCGAGGGTCTGGCCCTGGTGCTGCATAAGCTGAAATACCTGATTATGCCGGCGGCGGTCATGTCGCTGTCCAATATCGCAACGGTCATGCGGTTCGCCCGCTCCAGTATGATCGAAACGCTGAACCAGGACTACATACGGACGGCACGGGCCAAGGGACTTTCGGAGAAGGTGGTCATCTACCGTCATGCCCTGAAAAACTCCCTGATTCCCGTTATCACGATCTTTGGCCAGTCCATCCCGAACCTGTTCGGCGGCGCATATATCACCGAGAAGGTATTTGCCTGGCCGGGCATGGGCCTGCTGGGCGTCGATGCGATCAACAACCGTGATTATCAGATCCTAATGGGGCTGACGCTGTTTACGGCCATTTTGGTTCTATTGGGGAACCTCCTGGCCGATATCATGTACGCCTTTGTAGACCCCAGAATCCGTTATTAGAGGAGAGAAGCGTATGGAAAACACGAAGAAAAGATTCAAAAGAAGACAGAGTCTCTTCAAGACGGATGCATGGAAACGGTTTAAGAAAAACAAGCTGGCTCTGCTTGGGACGGCCGTTATCCTGATTATGATTTTGGCGGCCATTTTTGCCCCGGTGCTGGCGCAGAATGACCCTTATATCAGCCTGCAGGAAGGCTCCACGATCCTGAAAAACATGTCGCCCTCGGAGAGCGGCACCATCCTGGGTACGGACAGCATCGGCCGCGACGTATTCAGCCGCCTGGTTTACGCGGCCCGGGTGTCCATGAGCGTTGGCCTGGTAGCCGTAGGAATTTCCACAGTGATTGGCATTGTCCTGGGTTCCATCTCCGGCTATTTCGGCGGCGTGGCGGATATGGTTATCATGCGCTGCGTGGATGTGGTCAACTGTTTCCCAGTCATGTTCCTGATTATCATTGTGGCGACGATTCTGGAGCCCAGCATTTACAACATCATGGTGATCATCGGTTTGTGCAACTGGACCGGTACGGCCAGGCTGGTGCGTGGTGAGATCCTGCGCGTCCGTGAGATGGAATATGTGCAGGCTGCCGTTTCCCTGGGTGCGTCGGATTTCCGCATTATCTTTTCCCACGTAATCCCCAACGTCATGGCGCCGATTATCGTAGAGGCCACGATGCAGATGGCCAGGGCGATTATGACCGAGGCGTCCTTGAGCTATTTGGGCTGCGGCGTGCAGCTCCCGACGGCCAGCTGGGGCAATATGCTCAACGAGGCCAACAACCTGGCGACCCTGACCAGCCGCCCGTGGCAGTGGCTTCCCGCCGGCGCATGTATCTTCCTGGCGGTCTTAAGCATTAACTTTATCGGCGACGGCCTGCGCGACGCCCTGGACGCTAAGCAGAAGAAATAAGGGGGCTATACAATGGATAAAAGAGAGACTTTTGCAAAGAGACTGGCGGGCGTCCGCCAATATATGACGGAGCATGACCTGGACGGGGCCATGTTCACCTCCTATGAAAACCGTCGTTACTACTGCGGCTTTACCGGCAGCAACGGCTGTCTGATTGTTACGCCGGAAAAGGTGTCCCTGGTGACGGACAAGCGCTATACCGAGCAGGCCAGGCAGCAGACCGTGGACTGCGAGATTCATGAGCATGCGGCCAACCGCCTGAGCCTGGTGGCTGAGGTGGTGCATTCCATGGGCATCACGGCCATGGTGATGGAGTCCTGCATGACCCTGGAGGAGTTTATCCCGCTGAAGGAAAAGCTGGGGAATATCCGCCTGGTGTTCGAGCAGGAGTATTTCCTGGAGCAGAGGATGGTCAAGGACGAAGAGGAAATCGGCCATATCCGCGATGCCATCCGCTGCGCCGAGGCTGGCTTTGACAAGCTGATTCCCCGGCTGAAAATCGGCATGACGGAGAAGGATGTGGCGGATGAGCTGCATTATCTGGTTTCCAAGGAAGGAGCGGAGGCCATGAGCTTTGGCACCATCGTAGGCTCCGGCGCTAGAGGAGCCCTGGCTCACGCCTTCCCCACCGAGAAGAAGATCGAGGACGGAGACATGGTGGTCGTGGACTTTGGCGTAATGAAGGACGGCTACTGCTCGGATATGACCCGAACCCTGCTGTTTGGCAATGTATCAAAGGAGCATATGCGGATCTTCAGCCTGGTACAGGAATCCCAGGACAAAGCCATCGCGGCTGTCCGCCCTGGCGTCCTGGCAAGGGACGTAGAGGACGCTCACCGGGCCGTCTATCTCAGAGAGGGGCTGGACGATTATGCCCTGCGGGGGCTGGGCCACGGCATCGGCCTTCAGATTCATGAATGCCCGCGGATTGTCATCGGCAACGAGACGGTTCTGAAGCCCGGCATGATCTTTACGGTGGAGCCCGGCCTGTATTTCCCCGGCGACTGCGGCGTGCGCACCGAGGACGATGTATTGGTGACCGAGGATGGAGTGGAGAACCTTTCCCATACGCCTCATGAGATCCACATCGGCTGAGAGAGGAGGACCCTATGAGTTTACTGGAAGTAAAAGACTTAAAGACTTATTTCTATACAGATGCCGGCTGCGGCAAGGCGGTGGATGGAGTTACCTTTTCCGTTGACAAGGGAAAGGTCCTGGGCATCGTCGGCGAGTCCGGCTGCGGCAAAAGCGTGACCAGCCTTTCCATCATGCGCCTGGTGGATCTTACCACCGGCAAGTATGAGGGAGGCAGCATCCTTTTCGACGGCCAGGATATCCTGAAGCTGCCGGAGAAGGAAATGCGAAAGCTGCGCGGCAACAAAATTTCAATGATTTTCCAGGAGCCTATGACTTCCTTAAACCCTGTGTTTACCATCGGCTACCAGATCGAGGAATCCCTGATGCTGCACAAGGGGTTGGATAAGAAGGCGGCCAGGGCCAGGGCCATCGAGCTTCTGGAGATGGTAGGCATTCCCGAGGCGGGCAAGAGAGTGGACGAATATCCTCATCAGCTTTCCGGCGGCATGCGCCAGAGAGTCATGATTGCCATGGCCCTGGCCGGGGATCCGGAGCTGCTGATCGCCGATGAGCCGACGACGGCCCTGGACGTGACGATCCAGGCGCAGATTCTGGAGCTTTTAAAGGAGCTGAAGGAAAAGCTGGGGATGTCCATCATTATCATCACCCACGACCTGGGCGTTATCGCCGAGATGGCTGATGAGGTGGCGGTTATGTATGCCGGGGAGATCGTGGAGAAGGCGACGACCCGCGAGCTTTTCGACGCGCCCAAGCATCCCTATACCATCGGCCTGATGAATTCGATTCCTGATGTCAACGAGGAAGTAGACCGGCTGCGGACGCTGGAAGGGCTGGTACCCAGCCTTTACGATATGCCTTCCGGCTGCCGTTTTGCCCCGCGCTGCCAGTTCGCCTGCCCGGAATGCGAGAAGGAGAGAATCCCTCTGAAAGAGCTGGAAGGCGGCCGTCAGGTCAGATGCAGGAGGTGCGAGCAATGAGCGAAGTAATGATCGATGTACAAAATCTGAAAAAATATTTCCCCACCAGCAACAAAGAAAAACCGGTGAAAGCGGTGGACGACATCACCTTCCAGATTTTCAAGGGGGAGACCCTGGGCGTGGTGGGAGAGTCCGGCTGCGGCAAGTCCACCACGGGACGCTTGGTGTTAAACCTCATCGAACCCACCGAGGGGACGGTGAGCTTTAAGGGGCAGGAGCTGACCCATCTGAAGAGGAAGGCGATGCGAGCCATGCGGGGGGAGATGCAGATCATCTTCCAGGATCCTTACGCCTCCCTGGACCCCAGAAAAACGGTGTTTCAGATTCTGGCCGAGCCTTACCAGATTCATCATCCGGAGATGGGCCGCGATGAAATCTATGCCAATGTCACCCGCCTGATCGACTGCGTGGGCCTGCGGCCGGAGCATATTTACCGCTATCCCCATGAGTTCTCCGGCGGACAGCGCCAGAGGGTCGGCATCGCCAGGGCCATCGCCCTAAATCCGGAATTCGTGGTCTGCGACGAGCCGGTCAGCGCCCTGGACGTTTCCATCCAGGCACAGGTCATCAACCTGATGCAGGATATCAAGAAGGAGTTCAACCTGACCTATATGTTCATCTCCCATGACCTGCGGATTATCAAGCATTTCTGCGACCGCGTCATGGTGATGTACCTGGGCAACATTGTGGAGATGGGGACGAAGAAGGCCATCTATGAAAAGCGCCGTCATCCCTATACGAAGGCCCTTTTGTCGGCCATCCCTAATATTAAGAGCGAGGATCACAGCAAGAGAATTCTGCTCACCGGCGATATTCCCAGCCCGGTGAATCCGCCTTCGGGCTGCCCCTTCCATCCCCGCTGCAGCTACTGCATGGACATCTGCAAGAAGGAAAAACCCTGCCTGCGAACCATGGCCGACGGCACCCAGGTGGCCTGCCATCTGGAGATGGATTGACATAAAATGAATTGCCTTATAAGGGCAGATTTGGTAAAATAATATAAAAAATGGTAATGAATAAATATTAAGGATATTGGAGGTACGAAACATGCAGAAGATTTCAACAAATCAGGCGCCCGCAGCGATTGGCCCCTACTCTCAGGGAATGGTGCTGGGAAATTTAGTATTTGCTTCGGGGCAGATCCCTGTGGATCCGGCTACGGGAGAAGTTGCCGGGGATACCATTGAGACCCAGGCGGAGCAGTCCTGCAAAAACGTCGGCGCTGTCCTGGCCGCAGGCGGTTCTTCCTATGAGAAGGTGGCAAAGACTACCTGCTTCCTGGCGGATATGGCTGATTTCCCTGTATTCAACAGCGTCTATGAGAAATATTTTGTCAGCAGCCCGGCCCGTTCCTGTGTCGCGGTAAAGGCTCTGCCCAAGGGCGTGCTGTGTGAGATCGAAGCAATTGCGTACAGGGAAGAGGAATAAACCATGGCATCATTATTTGACGGTTCTAATATAAAACTGGACGTTTTAAAGAAGAGGGCCTTTAATTACCGCTGGGCTGAGGTGCCGGAAGGAGCAATCCCGCTGACGGCGGCGGATCCGGACTATCCGGCCGCCCCTGAGATTCAGGAGGCGATGATGGATTATGTGAAGGACGGCTGCTTTTCCTACACCCCTAAGCTGGGCTATCCGGAGTTTGCCGAGAGCATTTCCAGGGGCCTGAAAGCCAGAAAGGGAGAGGATATCGACCCGGAGCTGATCCTGCCCATCGACAGCGCGGCCAGAGGGATGTATATTATTGCGGAGACGGGGCTGCGCCCGGGGGACGAGATGATTGTCTTCGATCCGGTGGATTTTTTGTTCCGGGAATCCTGCCTGGCGGCGGGAGGTAAGGTGGTGCTGTTTCCGGCTGTGTTAAAGGACGGCCATATAGATCTGTCGGAGCTGGAGAGCTATATCACCCCCAGGACCAAGATGATCGGTCTGTGCAACCCGCATAATCCTTACGGGGTTTTGTACCGCCCGGAGGATCTGGAACACATTATGGCCCTGTGTGAAAAATACGATCTCTATATTATGAACGATGAGATCTGGTCCGATATCGTATTCCCGGAGGAGAAGTACTTAAGCATCTACTCCCTGGGAAATGAAAGATGCAAGCGGGTTATGTCCGTCTTCGGCTTTTCCAAGAGCTTCGGCATTGCCGGGCTGCGGGTGGGCTGCGTCTATACCACCAACCCGGAGCTTTTCGAGGGGATTGTGGAGAATTCCGATGTGATGAGCACGGCGGGCGGAGTGGCCTCGATTTCTCAGATTGCCGGCATGGCCTGCATGGACAAATGCTATTACTGGGTGGATGAATTCTTAGTCCATCTGAAGAAAAACCGGGATTATGCGGTGGACCGGCTCAATCAGATGCCTCTGATCAAGGCTTACCGCCCTCACGCCACCTATCTGCTGTATGTGGACGTCCGCGCCTTTGGCATGAAGAGCGTGGAATTTACGGATTACATGCAGGAAAAGGTGAAGCTGGCGCTGGTATCCGGCGGGGAGAAGTTCTTTGGGCCCGGCTCGGAGGGCTACATACGCATCTGCTTTGCCACCAGCCATGAGATTCTGGAGGAGGGCTTGAACCGCCTGGAAAAAGGGATTCATATGCTGATTGAGGAGAAAAATCTGGTTTGACAGGGGTAGGTGGACGATGGTAGAGACTGTATTGCAGGAGAGTCTTCTGCAGGAGGATATGTTGCAGGAAAAGACGGCAAAGAGAGAGCTTCATCCGTATCTTCTGGTGGCCCGCCAGATGGTTGAGGGCCTGGCGCAGATGCTGGGCAGCCGCTATGAGGTGATCCTCCATGATTTGAGTCATGTGGAGAGCTCCATTGTGGCCATCAGCGGCAACGTGACCAATCGGAAGATAGGAGGGCCGGTGACAAATTATCTGCTGCAGATATTAAAGCAGCACGGCGACAACGCGCCGAATTGCATCAATTACCGCAGCGTATTGCCGGACGGCAGGATCTTACGATCCTCCACCATGTTCATTCGAGACGATGAAGGGCACATTATCGGGAGCATCTGCATCAACCAGGATTTGACGGACTTTATTGTAGCTTCCAAGCTGGCCCAGGAGCTGACAGCCTTTGGGCAGCCGGTGGTGGAAGGGGAGGAAACGGAGGAGCTTTTCGCCCATGACATCAATGAAGTGATGGAGGCCATGGTAAAGAGCGAGCTGGAGATGGCCCGCAAGCCGGCGTCCTATATGCAGAAGGACGATAAGCTGGCGGTAGTCCAGAGCCTGGAGGACAAGGGGATTTTTGATGTGAAGGGTTCCGTGGAATATGTGGCGGAGCGCCTTGGCGTCACGAATTTTACCATTTACAATTATCTGAAGCAGGTTCGCTGCTCGAAGCGGTAGGAACAGGAAGAATGGCTGTCTGGAGAGATCCGGCAGCCATCGGTGTATAAGGAAGGGGGACGAAGACATGACAGGAATTAAGGATTTTTTGAACTATGTATCCGTTTCGGGGCTTTCACTGTCGCCGGATGAGAAAACGGCGGCTTTTCTGGTAAAGCAGCCCGATTTAGAGGACAATGATTATAAAAAGCAGCTTTGGGTTTTGGATTTGGAGGAGGGGAGCAGCCGGAAGCTTCTGGAGGACGGCGATTTCCTGGGAACTTTTTTCTGGGAGGATGCGAAAACGCTGTTTTATCCTGCCTGCCAGAGGGAGGGGAGCACGGTATGCCGGCGCGTGGACGTACATGATGGCCAGGTGCGGGACGCCTTTGTCCTGCCTGCTTTGACCGGGGAGATCTGGCCCTGGGGAGAGGGACGGTATGTTTTCCGCCGTGCCGAGCGGCTGGGGCGGGAGGAATATCCCGAGGACCTGTCCTTCTTAAACCAGTATGACGACGGCTTTGAAATGATCGACGAGATTCCTCTGTGGGATAATGGACGCGGGTTTACCAGCGGCAGGCGGTTTTCTCTGTGCGCCGTGACGGTTCTCAGAGGGGAGAGAGAGGCAGCCGACGCCGGTTCGGTGCGCCGCCTGACTGCCCCGGAAACTACGGCGGACAGCGTGCTCTGCCGGCCGGACGGCCTCTATTACACGGCCCGTACCTACAGAGGGAGAAACAGGGAACCGGGGATTTATTTCCTGCCCTGCGGCGCCTCTCGGCCGGTCTGCCTGGTGGAAGAGGGGGTCTATCGGATCAGCAATTTTGACGTGGATATCAATCCGGCCACCGGCCGGACGCAGGTGTATTTTACGGCCCAGGACAGCCGAAGCCAGTGCATGACCGACGACCACGGCTTCTATACGGCGGCGGACGGCTGGGCGGAAAAACTGCCGATAGAGGAGACCAGCGTCTGCGATACCGTGAGCAGCGACTGCGTGTATGGGGAGAATCCCCAGTTTGCGGTCCGCG
>CALWRE010000063.1 GCA_944383835.1 uncultured Lachnospiraceae bacterium
TGGATCCCGTTGCGGAAGGCCCTTACTACGCCATCATCATGGCTTCCTACTGCTACGGCAGCTGCGGCGGCCTGGATATCAACGAGCATTTCCAGGTACTGCAGGAGGACGGCGAGACCGTGATTAACGGCCTGTACTGCGTGGGTACCGACGCCATGGGCGTGCTCTTCACCGAGAAGAAGCCTTACGTAACCTACGGCGGCGCCAACAACGGCTGGGGCCTGGTATCCGGCTACCTGTGCGGCAGAGAGATCGCCGAGGCGCTGGGATATTCCTACGAGTAAAATACAAGTAAAAAGTATTTTATGATGCAGATTGCGGGAGCACGCAGTGCGGAGCCCTAAAGGACTAGCTGCGCGCCGCAATCTGGTATCATAGAGGTCAAAAAGAAGGCGCAGCTTTTGCATCCTTTGCGGAATGAAAAAGCTGCGCTTTTTCTATTTCTTTTCTTCCCTTTTTGTTTTTTCCATTTCATCGGCCAGGGCCAGCATTTTTTCCGCCGTCTGATAATCGGTGACCAAGGCGTCCAGATAGCGACCGTTTAAGGCGCCCAGGAGAGAGCGGACCTTGGCTGGGCCGCCGCCGACGCCGACGACCTTTTTATGGTGGGAAAGGTCGCTGATGTTAATGGAGACAATGCGGTTGTTTAAGGAGGTGCGGCAGGGCCTGCCGTAGATATCAAAAAAATTGCCGCAGATATCGCCTACCGCCCCGGCGTCGACCAGTTCTTCGATGATGGGGCCGTCGAAGGGATAGTCGCTTAAAACCTCGGTTCCCCGCACCGGTTCCTCGCCGATGCCCACCATGGTCAGGTCCAGATCGGCGACGGCTTCGAGAATATCGGCGATCTGGGGTTCTTTTTTTATGGCCTGGCATAGTTTTTCACTTTGACACATGAAGGGAGCTGTGATAATATGAGTGGAACCACTATATTTTTGTACGACCATCTGTGCTATAATATTAGGCTGAAAGGCAGCGTTGCTCGCGGAGCCGCCCAACAGGGTATACACGGTCAGATCTCGTATGGAATGATTTTCCGGCAGCATTTCCACCATCTGATACAGGGTTCGTCCCCAGGTGAAGCCGATCTTCATCCCGCTTCGCAGCAGATTTTGAAAATAGACGGCTCCCTCTGAGGCGATGCGGCGCAGGATCCCCTCGCCTTCGAGATTCTGGCAGTCCACCAGCTTGATATATTCCAGGCCGAAGCGGCGGCGGATCTGCTCCTCCATTTTGAGCAGCCTCATGGCGCCGCGGACGTCGACGATCTCGATTTTGACCATCCCCTCCCGCTTGGCCTCGTCCAGGAGCTTCCCCAGGGTGACGCGGGAGACGCCAAGGAGCTTGGCGATATCGGTCTGGGTATAATTCTTTTCATATAAGTAATACAGAGCCTTCAGCTTCAGGTAATAGCGCTGATCCTGTTGAATCGGCATTGACGTCTCTCCTTTGTTAAACAGGCTTACATTTGCAAACCATTATAATACGGGAATAGGGTTTTGGCAAGGCGGCAGTTGACAGGAGGGAAGAAAAGAGTTATTCTAGTAGAAGTATGGGTTTACAATTTTAAACCATGTTTACAAGTGATAACTTTAAGTCAATGTGAAAAAGGAGGCTGCGGCAATGGCAAGGATCAGCGGCAGAAGCCTGCTTTCAGATAGGGGATTTCTGAGAGAGCTGATGGTGCGGATGATGACGGTCAACCAATTTGAGGAAAAGGTATTGGAACTTTTTGGCGAGGGACGGATTCACGGTACGATGCATCTGTGCATAGGCGAAGAGGCCACAGGGGTGGGTACGGGAGCTGCGCTTAAGAAGGATGATTATATGCTGGCGACGCATCGGGGGCATGGACATGCCCTGGGAAAGGGAGCCGACGTCCGTGCGATGATGGCGGAGATGCTGGGGCGGATGGAAGGAAGCAGCCATGGCAAGGGCGGTTCCATGCATATCTGTGATTTTGATAAGGGACTGCTGGGGGCCAACGGCATTGTGGGAGCGAATGGACCCATCGCCTGCGGGGCGGCGCTGACCATAAAGATGAAGAAGATACCGGATCGGGTCTGCGCGGCTTACCTGGGGGACGGGGCTTCCAATGAGGGGGCGGTCCTGGAGTCGATGAACCTGGCGGCGGCCTGGGATCTGCCGGTGCTGTTTATTTTGACCAATAACACCTATGGGCTTTCCACCCCTCTGGAGCGGGCGGTGCGCAATACGGACCTGACCCAGAGGGCTGCGGCCTTTGGCTTTCCGGCCTGGGAGTGTGACGGCAACGACGTGCTGGCGGTCTACGAGACGGTGAAGAAGGCCAGGGATTATGTGATCCGGGAGAAGGGGCCGGTATTGGTGGTGGAGCACACGTACCGGACGTCGGGCCATTCCAAGAGTGATAAGAATCTTTACCGCTCCAAGGAGGAGATTCAGTATTGGCAGGAGAGAAACCCGATCGCTCGTTTTCGTTGTTTTCTTACCGAAAATCATATTTTTTCCGAAGAAGAGATCGATAAGATGCATGAGGAGGCGGTCCAGGCGGTAGCAGACGCTGTGGACTATGCTTCTGCATGCCCGGAACCCTCTGCGGATTCCCTGGAAAAAGATGTATATGCGGGAGAATACGCCGGCGTTTACGGCGATGGCTTTGCCGCGGGAGCGAAGGGGGGACAGGCATAATGCGGGAAATTACCTATCGTGAAGCGGTGCGGGAGGCGATGTGCGAGGAAATGCGCCGCGATGAAAATGTATTTCTGATGGGGGAGGATGTCGGCGTCTACGGCGGAGGTTTCGGCGTATCCGCCGGAATGCTGGAGGAATTCGGGCCGGAGCGCGTCCGTGAGACGCCGATTTCGGAGGCTGCCTTTGTGGGGGCCGGCGTGGGAGCCGCCATTACAGGGATGCGCCCGATTATTGATCTGATGTTCTCGGATTTTATGGCGGTCTGTTACGATCAGATTATCAATCAGGCGGCCAAGATGCATTTTATGTTTGCCGGAAAAGTCAGCGTACCGCTGGTGATTCGCGGGGCTGCCGGCGGAGGTACAGGGGCGGCGGCCCAGCACTCCCAGTCCCTGGAGCAGATGTACTGCCATGTTCCCGGGCTCAAGGTAGTGGTTCCCTCCACGCCCTATGATGCCAAGGGACTGTTAAAGACAGCGATCCGCGATGATAACCCGGTGATCTTTTTGGAGCAGAAAAAGCTGTACAATCAGAAAGGGCCGGTTCCGGAGGAGGAGTACCTGCTCCCTCTGGGAAAGGCGGATAAAAAGCGGGAGGGAAGGGATGTGACCCTGATCACCTACGGCAGGATGGTTCCCGCCTGCCTGGCCGCTGCAGATAAGCTGGCCGGGGAGGGAATTGAGGCTGAGGTGCTGGATCTGCGCTCCTTAAGCCCTCTGGACAGGCCTGCCATTATGGCTTCGGTACAGAAAACGCACCGGGCCGTGGTGGTTCATGAAGCGGTAGAATTCGCCGGTTTCGGCGGGGAGATCGTCAGCGTGATTATGGACAGCGAGGCCTTTTACCAGCTGAAGGCTCCGGTAAAGCGGGTCGGCGGCCTGTATTGCCCGGTGCCCTTCAATGCGAACCTGGAGAGGGAAACCTTCCCGACGCCGGAGCGGATTGAGGCGGCGGTGCGGGAGATTTTGTGATACCAGGGTCAAAAGGCCTAAATCCGGCGCAAGCCTGCCAGCAGGAGGATTTTTGGCCTTGGGACCCGCAAAAATATGGGGAGGAATACAAATGGAGAAGGAATGGATGAAGGACGCCGGGGGCGGTCAGCCGCGCTCCAGTGCGGAATATGACATAGCCGTCATCGGCGGCGGCCCGGCCGGCTACGTGGCGGCGATTCGAGCCGCCCAGCTGGGGGCGAGGGTGGTCCTTTTTGAGCGGGACACAGTGGGAGGCACCTGTTTGAATCGGGGCTGCATTCCTACGAAGACCTATCTGAAAACAGCCGAGTATATCCGTCATATCAAGGGGGCGGCGGCCAGGGGAATTATTGTCGATTCTCATGTCCAGGTGGACATGCCCAAGGTAGTTTCCTATAAGGATCGGGTGGTAAAGACCCTGACAGCCGGCGTGTCCGGCCTCTTAAAGGGAAATCTGGTGGAAGTGGTAAAGGGAGACGCCCGCCTGCTTTCCGTCCTGCCGTCGGGCGAAAAGAGGGTGGCGTGCGGGGATAGCGTCTATACGGCGGCCAAGGTGATGCTCTGCGGGGGCTCCCGCGTGATGCAGCTGCCGATTCCCGGAGCCGACGGTCCCGCGGTGATGACCAGCGATGAGATCCTGGATTTAAAGGAGCTCCCCGGCCGTCTCGCCGTCATCGGCGGCGGGGTGGTAGGCTGCGAGCTGGCCTTGGCCTTCGCTTCCTTTGGCTGCAAGGTGACGGTGGTGGAGCTGTGCGAGCGGATTTTAGCCAATATGGATGCGGACATCTCAGCCGAACTGGAGAAGAGCCTGAAAAAAAGCGGCGTCAAGGTGCTGTGCGGCCGCCGGGTAGAGGGGATCGAGAGCCGGGACGGGGAGACGGCGGTGGTCACCGACCAGGGCGAAGTCCCCTGCGACCGTGTGCTTCTTGCCGCCGGCCGGGCGGCCGATCTGTCCTGCCTGGGCGATATGGCAGGGGAGATTCTTACGGAAAAGGGAAAGGTGATCGCGGACGATGCCATGCGTACCAGCGTGCCGGGAATATATGCCTGCGGCGATATCACCGGGAAGATTATGCTGGCCCATGCGGCATCCCGGATGGGAGAGACGGCGGCGGAAAATGCCGTGACCGGAGAGGATAAGGCCTGTGACCTGCGCTTTGTCCCTAGCTGCATTTACACCCATCCCGAGGCTGCCGGCGTAGGGCTTACCGAGGAGCAGGCCAGGGCCGCGTACCCGGAGGGGCTCCGGGTGGGGCGCGTGGCCCTGGCGGCCAACGGCAGGAGCGTGGCCGCCGGGGAGAGGCAGGGCTTTGTGAAGGTCATTGCCGGGAAGGACGGAGAGCTTCTGGGCGTCCATATGGTCGGGGGAGACGCCTCGGAGATGATCGCCGAGGCGGCCGCCCTGATGGCTGTCGGGGCCACGGTGGATGCGGTCGCGGAACATGTGATCCATCCCCACCCCAGCTATTCGGAGGCCTTCGCAGAGGCCTGCGTCGACGTCCTGGGCCGGGCGATCCACCAGCCCGTCGGCTGATTCGCCGGAGCGGATTGCCGGTCCATCCGTCGGCGGATCCGGCCGATGGGCGGATCGGTTAACTCACCGGCTGATTGACGATGCCGGCAAAGAGGGGAGAGCCGTCGTAGCCGGTGATGACAAAGAGGAAAGGACGGTCGAGGACAAAGTCCACCTCTTCCTCCGGCGGGGCTCCCGCCCCGGCCGTTGCTATTACCGTGTAGGCCGCGGCGGTGACGCCTTCCTCGTCCACCGCCACCCGGGCGGCGTGATCGGCCTGGGACAGATAGATCTCATCCGCTTCGTAGGTCATCGGGGAGAAGTCGGCGGCATGAGGGTCAAAAACATCGGTGATCCCCATGGCCTGCAGGCTTTCTGGCAGGCGCAGGTCGGAGGAGACGTCGAATTTGGGCATTGCCAGGTTGACGATTAGATAGCGGCTGTCGGTCCAGCTTTCCCGCTCAAAGAGGAGGCAGGTCACATTTTCATCGGTCAGCAGAGCCTCCGCCTCCACGCCTTCGTCCGGGAGGAAGAGCCACATGGAGCCGCTCTCTTCCAGGCGAAGGGCCACGGCGGCGAACTGGTCGCTCCAGTAATAGTTTCTTGTGCCGCTCTGGTGCATGAAATCACAGGAAATATCCCCGGAGGGCGAATGGAAAACGCCCTCTTTTGTATTGCTTTCCGAAAACTCCCTGTCCCATCTGGCCCGGAAATAGATGGTGCTGGCCAGGGCCAGGATGGTTTCCTCCGGCATCGTGATATTCTGGGCCTGTTCTGCCAGGAGGCCTCCGGTCTGCTCGTTCAGCCAGTCCTGCAGCTGCCGGTCGAAGGCGGCCGAGCCCATCTCGCCCCGGTAGGCGGAGGCATAATAGACGGAGGCCAGACGATCCATCGTTTCCTGGCGAAAGATCACGTTCTCATCCAGCCACAGGGAGTTGGCCAGGATGCTGGCGACGGCCCCGTCGTCGCAGTAACTGGCATTCCACAGGGCCGAGGCTTTCTCCCGCAGAGCTTCGATATCCGCTGCGCCCAGGACGTCCAGGATCTGTTCCCGGCTCTGGCCGTCGGTGAGCTCGGCCAGCATCGAGAGGGCCATATAGAGGTTCAGCGGAGAATAGACCCGGTTTTCCCCCTCCGCCCCGGACAGAAGGGCTGCAGAGGCGGCGGGGAAGAAGGATTCCAGCCCGTCCTGGTAGCCCTCCGGCTGATCGAGCTGGGCCTGGCGGCTCTCTCTCCAGGCGTCGTACACCTGGGAAAAGCCCTCGTTGTCAAAATCGCCGGTGAGGGAGATATAGTCCGACTCATCGGGGTAGGGGGCCATTTCCGGATAAGCTGCCTCGGCGATAACGGAGGCCTGAGACGGCGAACCCGGCAGCAGGAGCCAGGTGATAAATAAACAGATACAGACGGCCGCGGCCGTCCCGGCGATCCACAGAGGACGTTTTCCCCTGTGCTTTTTTTTGCCGTTTGATTTCTTGCTCCGCATTTCATCGGCGGCAGAAGTCAGTTCCTCGTCCAGCATACCAATGGCGTCGCTTAAGGTTTCCGGTTTCATAAGGCAAATCCCTCCTTTTCAAGGTGTGAGCGCAGGCCGATTCGCGTCCGGTGCAGGGCGCTTTTGACCATGGACTGGGAGACGCCGAAGAAGTCTGCGATCTCCCGCACCGGATCCAGGAAATAGTAGCGGCAGATAAAGATATCGCGGGTCTGCTTCGGGCAGGAGCGAAGATAAGTGCCGATTGCCTCCGCCAGGGCGGCAAGCTCGATCTGTTCCTGCGGGTTTTCCCCTCCCTCCACGCATTCCGCCAGCTCCTCCAGGGAGAGGGTATACTGGGAGCCCTGCCGTTTGGCCGCGTTTTGGCGGCGGAACCGGTCGATGGACAGGTCTCTGGTAATCTTGGCGAGAAAGCAGGACAGACGGGCCGGCCGATGGGGCGGCATCGAATGCCAGGCCTTCAGATAGGTGTCGTTTACTGTTTCCCTCCCATCCTCCCGGTTCGGGAGAATATGGCAGGCGATGGCAAGGAGATAGCGGCCGTAGCGGATGTCCGTCTCCTGGATGGCGTCCTCGTCCCTTTGCCAGTACAGTTCTATGATTTGCTCATCGCCGGCAGGCTCTCTGCCGTCAGCCGGCCTGTTTTTGCTGCTCTTCCATTCCATAAACTCTCCCTCCCTCTCCTTTTGGTAGTGTCAAATACTACCTACTTTTTTTAGTGTTAAATCCTTTAGAAACCTTGATTTTAAGGGAAATCCGCAATAAAAAGAGCATTGACCTCCCTTTTCTGGTATAATGTCAATCGCCAAACCAACATCCCCGAAAGGAGCCAATGCTCATGGACATTAT
>CALWRE010000064.1 GCA_944383835.1 uncultured Lachnospiraceae bacterium
GAGCAGGTAACGCCACAGGAGATCCTTTCTCTTAATATGGTTCAGTTCATGCGCCAAACAGATTTCCCGTTCCTTTTCGCTCATTTTTCTTTCCGGCAGCAAAATGATATTGCTTTCGACGACAATGGGAATGTCGTATAAACGCCAGCTATATACGTTATATTTTCCATTATACTTTAACCGCCTGCATATTTTGGCGCAAATCTCCTGAACCGCTTCATCCGCATCCTGCTTAAACAACATTCCGCGGGCAATGATCCTCTTTACGTTTATATACGAGATAATCCCCTTAACGGTTCCAAGGATCCAGACCGCTATGATAAGCGTAAAAAAGAGCCTTACCCTTTCATTGGCCGCTGCCGTCATAAGGCTTACGGCTCCGGACGAATCCATTAAAGCCGCCATATCCTCATAAAGCAGAAGGAAGACGACCAGGGGACACAGATAGGAAAGCGCCGCCACTTTCAAGGCCCAGATAATCTCTCCCCACCTGTTTCGCTTTGATAAAATGAAATGGGAAAAGATAAGGACGACCGCAGAAACAGCGGTTCCGCAGACGGACGTTCCAAACAGACCATAAAGGAGATCACTCATCCAATTCATCTAACAGCGCTTCGATCTCCTTTCTATCCTGACTGGATATTTTTTTGCTGCGTCCCAGGGCCGCAATCAATTTGCCCGATCTTCCTCCGGCCCAGAAATCAGCCATGCACGCCATCTCATACTGAAGATACTCCTCCTCGGAAATCAGGATATCGTACGTGTATACCTTCCCATTTCTTTCAAGCTTCAGGAATCCTTTGTTCACCAAACGATTCAAAAAGGTCGAAACCGTTGTAAGTTTCCAATCGTATCCGTATTTTTCATTTGTCCGCCTTGTTATCTCGGAAGACGCGATTTTTTCATCGGCGTCCCATAAGCATTTCATGATCTGTACTTCTTTTGCCGTCAATTTCTGCATCCTATCTCCTCCGTCTTATTTTCCTGCGCAGCGAGCCAAAAGCGCAGAAGCCTACGCATGCAATGGCGCTTTATACACCTGAATACACTTCATATTGGCCTGTTATAAAATTCCAGGTATCGATTCCGTCATATACATCAAACAGTTCTCCCGTATCCAGGCGATAATATTTTTTGCTCCAATAATAGTGATAACATGTTCCATTTTTTCCAAAAGAATATCCGTCATAAATCCACATAAATTCATAACGGCACGCTGTGCCGCGAAGCTCTTCCGTACCTGTTTCTGTGATCACATAGGGCCTTT
The DNA here is from genome assembly GCA_944383835.1 of uncultured Lachnospiraceae bacterium. GTDB lineage: Bacteria > Bacillota > Clostridia > Lachnospirales > Lachnospiraceae > RGIG7193. The sequence continues at coordinate 1,268 of CALWRE010000064.1, forward strand.
CTTTAAAGCCTTCCGTATCCATGTACTCAATCTGAAACCCCTCGTCCCCATAGGGATCCACCCGCCTCATCAGCAATTCTTCAACGGAAAAAAGCTCCACTTCCTCGCATTTGTCCAGAAGGGGTTGTATATAATCCACGGAGGCCGGATATAACAAATAGCTTTCCTGGTAATCCAAGAGTACCTCGCCCGACGCAAATAAATTGATATCATGGCTTGTCTGCATTTCATCTTCTTCTAAATGATCGCACAATAAAATTCTGTAAGTCCACTCTCCATTTTCCGCCTCAATGGATGTTGTGGCCGGTATCTCTTCTATCGCCCGCAGGCAATCCGCCAGGTATTCTTCCTTTACCCGGTAAACCTCCTGGGGTCTGTGCAGCTCATCATCCGGTCCAGCCGCCAAAATATATATTTCCTGTATTTCATCGGCCCAGGTTTCCATAGCGAACAGTCCCGAAAGCGTATAAACCTCCGGATAAGTAAACTGCTCTATGGCGCGTTCCCCCGCCATACTTTGCGTAATACCGTTTTGCCGCTGTTCTTCTTTCGTCAGCACAACCTGCCCATCGCCGCGCTGAAAGTCCCGGATCACAACCGCATCTTCCTGTTTATCGGCGGTAAATAAATCCACATACAATACCTCATCCACAAAGGACACTGCCTGCACAAGGATATAGCCTGCATATACTTCGAAGTCAAGGATATATGCCTCCGCAGTCTCTCCGTCCGCCAGCCTTTCCGAAAGCCTCTCCATCATTTCATCCTTTACCAGGGAAGTAATCTCTTCTTTTTCGGGAAAATACGGATAGCTGTGCCACTGGTCTGGCTCAACCCAAAAGGAATCCCGGTAGATCAGCCGGAGCGCATCTCCTGCTTCCTCCACCGTTCCCGGCAATGTAACGGAGGTCAGATAGGGATATCCCATCCCATTATACTGAACGACCGTATAGACGCCTTCCACTCCTTCCTCCATCTGCTGAATGGGGCCATAGCGGACAAAAAGCTCTCCTTCGTGCAGACAGCGTGCATATGGATTAACGGACAATTCCTCTTCATCGGGCAGGTCACTCAATACCTCATACGCCTCTATATAATATTCTCCGTACGGATTAAAAAAGTCAAGGGGCGTAAGTTTTGACGTTTCTCCTGTAAAATCATGGTTTTCCGTCTGCTCTTCATATAGATAATTGGAATTATTATATTCCCGAAGCAGGATTTTTCTCAAAATATCGCCGGTTACATTCCAGCGCTGCAGCATTTCATTCCGTTCCATAGCGGAATTTGTTTCCATACCGCTAAGCGCTTCTGTCTCGGCAGCGTCCGTCTCGTTTTCTTCCCGTACAGGGGAAAGTTCCTGCTCTTGCGGCGTTCTGATGCAGGCTCCGGCCAAAAGAAAAACGAGCAGCAAGCCCAATAAACCGATTTTTCTCATTCCCGATCCCTCGCAAAGATATTCTTCTAATTACTACATTTTTAGTATATAGAAGAAATGTATCTTTGTCAATCTTTCCTTTGTAGAAAGAGTGGAACGAGCGTCCGTTGTGGAATAACAGCGGACTAAAAATCCATACCGGAATCCCTTGCTCTTCATCCAGCGGGGAATATCTTTTTTACGGGAAAGGCCAAAACGGCCGCCCAGCAAACCGAACAGCTGCCCTCGGCCGCAGTATCGGTTGCAGTATCCTTTTGTCCCTTTTATCAGGGAAATAAGCAGGGGCAAGAAGAAGCAGAGCAGCCCAAGCCATGCAAATAGAATGCTTCACGCAGCATCCGCAAGCGACACAGTCTGGCTGCTGAACAAAGGCCTTCCGTTTCTTTTTTATTTTGCACATAATAGGATCCTCCCGTTTTATCCGCTCAATTTTGAGACGGGCTGCCCGTGACCGTTTCGCCCGGCCAGCTGTTGATGCCGCCGAATTCCACAATATTGGTATAGCCCAGGGCCGCAAGCTTTTCCGAGGCCTGCTTGCTCCGGTTGCCGCTGCGGCAATACACCAGGATCAATTGCTCTTTATCCGGCAGTTCCGGGATTTCCTCTGTGCCAATGGATTCGTTCGGAATGTTGACCGCGTTTGGAATATGCGTTTCGTTATATTCTGCTTCCGTTCGCACATCTAAAATGATATAATCGCTTTCTTCTTCCATCAAAGCAATGGCCTCTTCGGCGCTGACCTGACGATAAGAATTTTCTTGCGGCGTTGTGCAGCCGCCTAAAAACAACGCTGCCATCAAAAAGGAAATAATTTTCTTCATGCTGACTCCTCCATGTCTCTGTTGATATCTGTAATATAGCAGATTGCAGATATTTTCTCTGTAATATCATCACAATGGAATAGAACGCATGCAGTACAACCTATGGAAGTATGTCCCGCGGCCGGCGATCTCTGCTTCACAGGCTTTCAAAACATTTCCCTATTCGCATGTTCTTTGCATAGGTCAATGAAAAGCTGCATTAGCGGACTGACCCATTTGTTTTTATGATAGCCGCACACAGCAGTGATAGTCGGATCCTCTATATCCGTTCTAATTTCTTCTAAAGTTCCTATCTTTAGTTCTTCTTGCACGGTAAATAACGGAAGATACGTGATGCCGACGCCGCTTGCCACAAGATTCTTGATAGTTGGAATGCTCCAAAGTTCAATGGTGTGCCCCAGATGAATAGCTTTCAGCCGCAGATATTCCTCAAATATCTGGCGGAATATGCACCTCGGTTCATTGATCACAAAAGGAACCGGCAAGGTTTGATCTCTCGTTATAAAATCTGAGTGCTGCCGGACTGTTTCCGGCGAAGCAACCAAAACTGTACGGAAGTCCCCAATCTTACAAGTAATCAGGCTGCTGCCAAAGCCTCCCTGCATGCTATCATAACAGTACGAAGGGGGAGGGGCAACCAACGATTTTTCAGGCAGGGGACAATTCGCAACAATAAACGCCGTTTTGTCGCTTATCGTCCGCGATTTTTGCAGATTTGCCAAAGGAGGCGATGTTCATGGCATTGGACGCAAGGGAAAGCGGAAAACGTGCTGCGGGAGCAGTCCTCCGGCACATCTGACATACAAAACCGCTAGGCAAGCCACTATGTAACATATGGCTATATGGGCATCATCCAATGCTGGATTGAGGATGGACTGCGCCAGACGCCGGAAGAAGTTGCGGACTGCGCTTCTTCTCTTTTGGCAAAATCCCTGGGGCAGTCCAGTTCCCTCTAAAACCTGCCTGTCAGCCCAGCAGCCGCTCCAGCTCATCCACCATATAGAGAGACCCCATCGCGCAGACCGCCCCGTCGGCCCCTGCGGCCGACAGGGCCATGGCGCAGCCCTCTTTAAGGCTTGCCGCCGCCGTTACCGGCCGGTCAGTCATCGGCCGCAGAAGTTCAGCCAGGTCGGCGGCCTCCATGGCCCGCATGCTGGGCGGGGTCACCGTAATATAGCAGGAGGCCAGCTCCCGCGCCTTTTCCCCGCTCTCCTGAGTTGTGCTCTCCTGGGCTGCGCTCTCTTGTATTGCGCTCTCCTGTGCCGGAGCCTGCGCCCCCCCGGCCCCCTCGGCCTCGTCTCCTCTCTCATATCCCGTCAGCTCCCGCATCATCCCGACGGCGTCCTTGTCCGCCAGCACCCCTACCAGGAAAACGACGCCGCCTTTCGGAAAATACTCCCGCAGACTGTTCACCGTCGCTCGCATGCCCTGGGGGTTGTGGGAGCCGTCCACGATGACGGCAGGCTTTTCCCGCACCAATTCAAACCGCCCCGGCCAGCGGGCATTAGCCAGGCCCTCCCGCAGGGCCTCGTCGCGGATAACAAAGCCGCGGCTTCGCAGTATCTCTATCGTCTCGATCACCACGGCCGCATTGCGCAGCTGATAGGTACCCAGAAGCCGGATATGCAGGTTTTCGTATCTGCCGTAGGAGAAGGTCTGCCCCGCGAGGCTCCGCTCCCCCTCCCGCAGCTTACGATAGTCCGGGATGACCAGGGTACTCTCCGTTTCCCTTACCTTTTTCTCGATAACGGCTTGGGCCGTATCGTTTTCCCCATAGAAAACCACCCGGCTGTTTTTCTTGATGATCCCGGCCTTTGCGCGGGCGATCTCCTCCATCGTGGAGCCCAGCTCCTTCATATGGTCGAAGCCCAGGGCGCAGATCACCGCCGCCTCCGGCGTATCGATGATATTGGTGGAATCCATCTCCCCGCCCAGTCCTACCTCTAGGACTACGATATCGCAGCGGCTGCGATAAAAATAAGCCATTCCCAGGGCGCAGATCAGCTCAAATTCCGTGGGCTTGTCCTCCATCCCGGAGGCAATCTCCCGAATCTCCCCGGTGAGGGCGATCAGATCCGCATCGGGAATCGGCATTCCATTGATCTGTATTCTTTCATTAAAAAAATGGATGAACGGGGAAGTAAACAGGCCGGTGCGGTACCCTGCCGCCTGCAGGACGGAGGCCGTCATCTCGCAGGTGGAACCCTTGCCGTTGGTTCCGGCCACATGGACGAAGCGAAGCTTTTTCTCCGGATTGCCCATCCGGCGCAGAAGCTCCGTGATCCGGCCAAGCCCGATCCTCTTCCCCCTCCAGATTACGCTGTGAATATAGGTGAGAGCTTCTTCATACGTCATTGTTTCCGGTCTTCCCTTCCCTGTGATCTCTTAAAAAGCAGTCCGCCCTCCTGTTTCCCGCGGTGCATGACGGCCCCGCCGACGATCTCCGTCACCGGGCTTAGATACAGGCTGTAGACCACCAGCGTATTGAGCACCATGGAGAATATGGCCTGCATGCCTCTGGCGGAGGCGTAGACCCAGAAAGAAGACCCGTAGAGCACCGAAAAGCTCCACGAGCTGTACAAAAAGGTCGTAAAGAACGTGATGACGGCCACCACGAACCCAAAGACAAAGATATTTTTCGACCGGCGAAGCACCGGGGCCAAAAGCCCGGCCAGCACTCCCATCAAAACCGGGGAGACGGTCAGCAACAGGAAGGGGGCGTAGCCGTCCAGCACGCAGCCCAGCAGATCGGCCACCCCTCCGACCAGTCCTCCGCTCACCGGGCCGAACCAGAAGCCGGCCAGCATAACGAAGGAACTGCTGATGGTAAGCCGGAGGGAAGGCCCCAGGTCAATCCCCAGCAGGCGGTTTGCCACGATGTGCAAAGCCACCAGCACGCCCATAACCGTCAGTTTCCGCGCACTCCACCAGTCGGAGCCCGCTTTTTTTCTCTCTTTTTGATCCATATTCTGTCCTCCTTGCGATGTCTGCGTGCCCATCGGTGGAGGAAGAAAAAGCACTCCCGGCATCGGCCGCACATAGGCGGACGGATCCCGGGAGTTGGTTCATCCATGCAAACAGGCAAGCAGCGGGATGCGGAGTACACACCACAGCAAACGCTTCCGTCTGCTTTCGTCCCAGGAACAACTCCCCGTCTCCCAGGCACTTAGCGCGTGCAGTCCTACTCTGCTTTGATTCCTATACACTATAGCACTTCTCCTGCCCTCTGGCAAGAGTCTTTTTGCCGGATATCCGGCCCGCGATATCCGTCCCCTGATATCCGGCTCCGATCTCTTCTTTGCTCTCTTAGATATCTTGCTCTCTCAGATATCCAGCTGCAGCTGGACCTCCTCCTCCGCCTCCTGCTTGAATTCCTCCATCTGCTCCGGGGCGATGGCCGGCAGATCCTCCAGAGAACCGATGCCGAAATGGCGAAGAAAGGCCTCCGTGGTGCCAAACAGGATCGGACGGCCGGGAGCGTTGAGCCGGCCCACCTCCTCGATCAGCCCGAAATCCACCAGACGGTTCACCGCGTGCTCCGAACTGACGCCGCGGATCTTATCGATCTCCGCCTTTGTGATCGGCTGTTTGTAGGCGATGATGGAGAGAGTTTCCAAAAGCACGTCGGTCAGAGCGTATTTCTTCGGCTGGTTGGCAATCCGGATCAAATATTCATAATAATCCGGATTGCTGCACATCTGAAAGCTCCCGTCCAGCTCGATCAGGCGGATTCCCCGGTTTTCCTGTTCATAATCGTCCATCAGGCTGTGCAGAAGCTTCTCCGTCGTCTGCGCGTCCTGTTCAAGCGCTGCGGCCAGGGAGGCAAGCGGCACGGCCGTCCCCATGGCAAACAAAATCGCCTCCAATATGGCCTTGGCCCTGCGAATCTCCATCCTTTACTCCTCTTCCTCTTCCGACATCTCCGTATCATAGGCGATTTCATCCTCCGACAAGACCAGAGGGGAATCATCTATCAGTTCCAAATGAATCTCGTCAAACAGCTGTTCCTGGGTCACGGCAAGGCGGCCCAGCTTCAAAAGCTCCAGAACGGCCAGGAAGGTGACCACAATCTCCATCCGGCCGGGCTGGCTCTCCAGAAGCTCGCGGAAATTGAAGGTACGCCTCTTCCTCCCGTACTCCATCACCGCCATAATCTTGTCCTCCACCTTGATCGGCTCTTTTTTGATCTGGCCAAAGCGGCTGCGCACCGGATCGATCTTATCCTCCCGGCGCTTCATGACAAAGTCGAAGACCTGCTTCAGCCGCGATAAGGTGAGGCCGGACAGCAGAGCCTCCGTATCCACCGGTTCCTCGAAGGCGGCCACCTCCGGCGGGATCGTCGGCGGCTTGTAAAAGGAGCGGGAGGCCTCCACCTGGCGGTTTTTCAGGCTCATCGAAGCAAATTTGTACATCTTATATTCCAGCAGACGCTCCACCAGCTCGCTGCGCGGATCCTCCTCCTCGCCCTCCGGCGTCGTCTCCTTGGGCAGGAGCATCCGGCACTTGATGTCTAGGAGGGTCGCCGCCATCACCAGGAAGTCGCTGAGGCTGTCCAGATCCTCCTCCATGGCCTGTACATACTCCATATACTGGGCCGTGATCTCCACAATGGGAATATCGTAAATATTTACCTTATTTTTTTCGATTAAATGCAGAAGCAGAGCCAGAGGCCCCTCAAAGGCCTCAAGCTTAACCTTGATTTCCATAGCTCTCCTGTACGGCCTTTCCTTTCCTTCGCAGACAGATCAGCGAAATCTCCGGGTAGTTCCCCCCGATGCGAACGTTTATGGAATGGGTGCCCAGCCCTCCACTGACCACCATCCGCGCCTGCCCCAGGCGGTACAGCCCCCTGTCGTAGGTGGGGAAAAATTCATAGTTCGGCGACATTAAGCCTCCCAGCGCAGGCAGACGGACCGTCCCCCCGTGCATATGCCCGGCCAGAACCAGATCGGCCCCCCAGGCGGCGTATTCGGGGAAATAATTGGGATAATGCCCCAGAAGGATATGGAAGCGGCCCGGCTCCGGTTTTCCCAGATGCCTTTCGATATAGCCGGGGCGCATCGGGACGTGAAGGCCCTTCCCGTAATAAGCCAGGCCCAGGTCCAGACCGCTCACATCGATGGACTCACCGTCCCGCGAAAGGACAGCCGTCTCGTCGGCCAGGACTCTCACGCCCTTTTCTTTCAGGCTGTCCGCATACCAGTCGTAGGCTGTCCGTCTCCCGGCCCTCGCCCGCCAAAGCTCCAGCTCGTGATTGCCGTTGCCGCAGTAAACCGGGCACAGGGCGGTAAGCCTCCCTATGAAGCGGGCCGTATTCTCCGTATCCTGCGGCCGGGTCTTGAGAACCATATCCCCCGCCGTCAGGATATAATGCGGACGAAGGGCACAGATCTGCTCATAGAGAAGCTGATTGTCCTTCCCAAAGCTTTTGTTGTGGAGATCCGCCAGCATCACCAGACGGACCCTATCGAAGGCTTCCGGAATCTTTCGGTGCGAGATCTCGTAGCGGCGGACTCTCGGCCGGCTCTTTTCATATTCCGAGCAAAGCAGCAGTCCACCCGCCGCCGCTGCGCCCCATGCCATCAAACCCATCTGTCTTCCTCCTATCTGCCTTCGCATCCCGCCCAGCCAGAATGAAAAGGACCTTCTCCGAAAGTCTGTCCGACTCCGGGGAGGGTCCCGAAATTCTGCCGTCTGTAAGAGTGCAGGCGTCAGCCCTTCTTTTCTTTCTTCATCGCTGCCAGCTCGCCCAACAGCATATCGTTCACAATCTTGATATAGGTGCCCTTCATGCCGGAGGAACGGGACTCGATCACGCCGGCGCTCTCGAACTTGCGCAGGGCATTCACGATAACGGAACGGGTAATGCCCACGCGGTCTGCGATCTTGCTGGCCACCAGGATCCCCTCGTTTCCATTCAGCTCGTCGAAAATATACTGGGCCGCCTCCAGCTCCGAGTAGGAAAGGGTGCTGAGCGCCGAACGGACAATGCCCAGCTTGCGGTTCTCTTCCGCGTATTCCTCGCTGACGCTGCGAAGCATCTCCAGACCCACCACGGTGGTGCCGTACTCGCAGAGGATAATATCATCGATATCGTACTCCCGGCTGTCCTGGTAGAACAGCATCGTGCCCAAACGCTCGCCGGAAATATCAATAGGTGTGATCATGGCTTTATAGCGACTGATATCCGGCTGTTCAAAACCCATGTTCTCGAGATTGATGTTTTCCTTCGTGGATAAGATTCCCAATATCCGGTCATTGAAAATCGGGGTGATAAACTCTCCCACCTTATTTACCAGATATTCGCCGATCGGCTCTATGCCCTCATAATATCCCAGGCCCAGAACCTTTCCTTTCTTGCTGATCACCATGACATTGGAACTCATGATATCGCTGAGAACCTCGCAGATGTCATTAAAATTCACCTTGTTTGAATTGTTATTGTGAAGCAGCTTGTTGATTTTCCGGGTTTTGTCCAATAATTGTACGCTCATGGCCTTCTCTCCTTATCGACCCTTGCCACCTTGTTGTTTCGATTTTATCATGCGCCGCCGAGAAATACAAGGGCTTTTTTATGTTTTTTTGCTAATTTTCTATATATTTTTGGAACGAATCGAAAAAAAGAATGGAAATACGCTTGTTCCTGCCTAAAAGGGCTGGAAAATGATGCAGTCAGTTCTTTTGTGAATTTTCAATAATCGTCTTGCAGGCAGGGTCAGCACAGATCAGCTTGTTTCCTTTTTCCACCATATATCCCCCGCATTTCGGGCAGCGGGTCGCCGACGGCTTCTGCCAGGACATAAAATCACAGTCCGTCCCATTTCCTTCGCAGCCGTAATAGCGGCGTCCCTTCTTGGTCCGCCTGACAAGGATGTCCTTTCCGCACTTAGGGCATGGCACGCCGATTTTCTCCAGAAAATGCTTCGTATTGCGGCATTCCGGGAAACCGGGGCAGGCCAGGAATTTGCCGTGGGGGCCGTATTTGATCACCATCATCCGCCCGCACTGGTCGCAGGGGACGTCGGATACCTCGTCGGCGATCTTCACCTCCTGCAGTTCTTCCTTTGCCTTCTGCACCGCCTCGTCCAGATCGGGATAAAAGTTGCGCACGATGGTTTTCCAATCCACCTTACCTTCCTCGACCCCAGCCAGCAGGGATTCCATATTGGCAGTAAAGGCCTCGTCGACGATAACGCCGAAGGACTGCTTCATGATATTGTTGACCACCTCGCCTAGTTCGGTCACATAGAGGCTCTTTTCCTCTTTGATCAGATAATGTCTGGCAAGCAGGGTGGTGATTGTGGGCGCGTAGGTGCTGGGACGGCCGATGCCGTCCTCCTCCAGGGCCCGTACCAGGCTGGCCTCCGTGTAGTGGGGGGCAGGCTGGGTAAAATGCTGGCTGCCGTCCAGCTTCGGCTGCTTTAACGCCATCCCGGCCTGCAGGCCGGCTGCGGCCACATTATTTTCTTTCTTTTCCTCGCCGGCGTCGTACACCGACTGATAGCCGTCGAAACGGCGGCGGGAGGACGAGGCCTGGAAGGTATAATCGCCCGCCTGGATCTTTACCGAAGTGGTCTCAAAGACCGCCGGCGTCATCCGGCTGGCCGTAAAGCGCTGCCAGATCAGCTGATACAGGCGGAACTGGTCGCGGCTGACGGAGTCCCGTATCATCGCAGGCGTCAGGGAAATATCCGTGGGCCTTATGGCCTCGTGGGCGTCCTGCACCCGGCCGTCCTTCTTCCCCGCCGGCGCGTCCTTCGACGCATATTCCGGGCCGTAATTGTTTTCGATATAGGTCCGGGACGAAGCGAGGGCCTCATCGGAGATGCGGACGGAATCGGTACGCAGGTAAGTAATCAGGCCGATGGTACCGCGTCCCTTTATATCCACGCCCTCATAGAGCTGCTGGGCGATCCGCATGGTCTTCTGGGTGGCAAAATTCAGCACATTGGCCGCATCCTGCTGCATGGTGCTGGTGGTAAAAGGCAGAGGGGCCTTTTTCGTCCTCTCCCCCTTTTTCACCTCTGCCACCTGATAGGAGGCCTGGGCAAGGTCGGCGCAGATCTTATCCAACTGCTCCTTGCTGCCGATCTCCATCTTCTTTCCGTTGCCGTAGAAACGGGCAATCAGCGGGGAACGGTATCCCTCCACCGAAAACTCCGCCTCCAGAGTCCAGTATTCCTCCGGGATAAAGGCGGCAATCTCCTCCTCCCGGTCGCAGACGATGCGCAGGGCGGCCGACTGCACCCGGCCGGCGCTCAAGCCCCGCTTGACCTTGGCCCAGAGCACCGGGCTTATCTCATACCCCACCAGGCGGTCCAGAACCCTTCTGGCCTGCTGGGCGTTGACCAGGTTCATATCGATCTCCCTGGGCTCCTTTAAGGAAGCCTTCACCGCCGATTTGGTAATCTCATTGAAGCTGATCCGGTATATCTTCTTATCCTTTGCATCCGTCAGCTTCAGGGCAGCCAGAAGATGCCAGGAAATTGCCTCTCCCTCCCGGTCCGGGTCGGTTGCCAGGTATATCTTATCCGCCTTCTTCACCTCCCGGCGAAGCATGGCGAGGGTGTCTCCTTTGCCTCGGATTGTAATATATTTCGGTTCAAAATCATGTTCAACGTCTATTCCCATCTGGCTTTTGGGCAGGTCGCGCACATGTCCCCCCGAGGCTACCACCTCATAACCCGGCCCCAGGAATTTTTTAATCGTCTTAACCTTTGCCGGCGATTCCACGATCACAAGATTCTTTGCCATTGCTTTCTCCTTGAAAATCCACTTTAATCCACAGCCGCATAACAGCCCTTGGCCGTCTCCGCAGCCCGCCCGTCCAGCAGAAGGGCGAGAAGCTCTTCCCGAACGGCCGAAAGGGGCAACCCGGTCAGCTCCATAAGCTCCTGCACCGATTTGCCCTGACAATCCAGACAACTATACACCAAATTTCTGTCAGATGCAAGAGGCTTTTTTACAAATTCTGCGTTTTTTTCGTTTTCCTCAGCCCCAGGGAAAAGAAGCTCCAGAACGTCCCGGCTGCCAAGGAGAGGGGCGGCCCCGCTCTGAATCAGGCGGTTGCAGCCCTCGCTTAAGGGATCGCTTACCCGGCCCGGCAGGGCAAACACATCCTTCCCCTGATCCAGAGCCCGGTTTACCGTGATTAAGGAGCCGCTCTGTCTTCGCGCCTCCATCACCAGAATACAGTCCGACAGCCCGCTGATAATCCGGTTGCGCATCGGGAAGTTGCTGGAAAAGGGCGGGGTGCCTGGGGCAAACTCCGACAACAGTCCCCCTCCCGCCTCCACAATGCGCTCCGCCAGCAGGCCGTGCTCCTTGGGATAGCACTGGTCAGGCCCGCAGCCCAGCACTGCAAAGGTTGAGCCTTCCTTCCTCGACTCCAGGGCTCCGATATGGCCCTCGCTGTCAATCCCCGCCGCCAGGCCGCTGATGATCTGCACCCCTCTCTCCGCCAGCTCCCGCGCCGTCCTCCTGGCATAGCTCCTGCCGTAGGGGCTGCAGGCCCTGGCCCCGATGAGCGCCGCGGCCTTTGCTTTTTCTGCGGGCAGGTTCCCTTTTATATAGAGGGAAAAGGGACGGTTGGGATAGGGACAGAGCCGTCGGGGATAGATATCATCCCAAACGGTGATAAACTTTATGCCTTTTTGCGCCCATCTATGATAATCCCAGGCGGATTTTTCCCATTCCTTCGCATAATCTTTGAGCCTCTGCCAATCGCTCTCCGTCACCCGCAGAGTCTCCCCCTTTCTCCACCGGGCCCGTATCCTTTCCCGCCAGAAAATCCGGCCGTCCCCCTTCTCCCGCGCCGCCGCCAGGACGCTCCGGGCCGAATCAAAAAGCTGGGACAGCTGCACCAGCCGCACCGCGCCGAAACCAGGAGCCGCCCCCAGCCACCAGGCCGCCTCCCTTTCCTCCGTGATTTTCCTCTCATCTGCCATGATCCGTCCATCCGTGATTTTCCTCTCATCCGCCATTTTCTTCCCCTCCCCGAAAGATCTCCCTGGGGCCGCGGTAGAAAACCGCCTCGCCCACATGGCTTTTCTCTATCCTTTCGCTGCCGTCTAAATCGGCGATGGTCCTGGATACCCGTATCAGGCTGTGCAGCCCCCTGGCCGTCACCGTCCTTTTTTCGTAAACCTTCTTTAAAAGATTCTCCGCCTCCAGGCTCAGCCTGCAGTACCGGTACAATTCCCCGGCCGGGATGCGGGAATTAAAGCGAATCCCGGTGCCGGCAAACCGTGCGCCCTGCCGTTCCACCGCCTGCTCCACCCTGGAACGGATCGCTGCCGAGCTCTCCCCCTCTCCCCGGAGCTGGTCATAGGAGGCCTTATCCACCTCGGTGCAGATATCGATCCGGTCAAGCAGGGGCCGGCTGAGCCGTCCCAGATAAGCCTCCACCTCCTTTTGCGTACACCGGCACAGACTCCGGTCCGGATAATAGCCGCAGCGGCAGGGATTCATCGCCGCCACCAGCATAAAGTCCGCCGGGAATTCATAGGCGGCCCCTGCCCGCACGATGGTCAGCCTTCTTTCCTCCATCGGCTGGCGCAGGGTTTCCAGGACATTTGCACGAAACTCCGGCAGCTCATCCAGGAAAAGGACCCCTCCATGGGCCAGGGAGATCTCTCCCGGCCGGGGAATCCTCCCCCCTCCCGCCATCCCCGCAGCCGTTACCGTATGATGGGGACTGCGGAAGGGCCGGCTGTGCATCAATTCGCCTCCGTCGGCCAGATAGCCTCCTATGCTGTAGATCGTGGATATCTCGATGCTCTCCTGCCTGGTAAGACCCGGCAGAATCGTCGGTATCCTCCTTGCAATCATGGATTTTCCCGCCCCTGCGCTGCCGACCATCAGCATATTGTGCATGCCGGCGCAGGCTACCTCCGCCGCCCGCTTTACCGCCTGCTGTCCTCCGACCTGGGAGAAATCCTCCCGATAATCCGCCTGTCCCGGCGGCCAGGCAGGAGCGGCGGCAGGCCGGCAGGGACTTTCTCCGCGGAGCATGGATAGGAGGCCGGCCACGGTCTCCACCCCAATCACTTCCAGGTTTCCCAGCACAGAGCCCTCCTGTACATTGCCGCGGGGAACGAAGAGCCGCTTCATCCCCACTCTTCTGGCGCAGTCCGCCACGGCCAGCACTCCTCTGACTCCCCTGACCCGGCCGTCCAGACAGACCTCCCCTATAATCATGCAGTCTTTCAAAGCGGCTGGAGGAATCAGCCCCATGGCCGCCGTTATCCCCGCCGCCATCGCCAGGTCAAAGCCGCTGCCATCCTTGCGGCGGTCCGCCGGGGAAAGGCTGATTGTAATTTTCTTTGGCGGGATACGCACCCCCGAATTTTTCAGGGCTGTCCGCACCCGTTCCTTCGCCTCCTTCGCTTCGGTGGACAAAGCCCCCACCATCTCCATATGGGGCAGCCCGTCGCTCACGTCGGCCTCCACCTGCACCGGAAAGCTGTCCATTCCGGCCAGGGCTGCGCTGTTTACTTTTGCGTACACCAAAAACGCCTCCTTTCTTTAAATGCAAAACGATGCTTTTTATGTTTTCATTAAAGGTTCTTGCATGGGGATGGGGGCGGCTGCAGCCGCTCAGAAGGGAATTTCCCTGTTAAAATTGCAAAAAGAATATTGAAATCAAACCTTCGTGCTGGTATGATGATAAGGTCTGAATGGATATGGACAGAAAATAGGATCCATAAATAGGTGCAGTCATATGTGCAATGAGCCTGTGCAGTAACTGAAAAGTGTCATTATTGTCAGTATACCTGTTTTTTGGCCGGAAAGCAAGGGGCAAAACGATATAATTCATATTTTTTTTAGTTTTCTTTCACCGCCTATTCAGAAACATCGTATAAACTGAAAAGCAGTACAATAGAAAGAGGACCGAGTATGTTTGGGTATATTATCGTAAACAAGCAGGAACTAAAATTTAAGGAGTTTGAACTGTACCGCAGCTATTACTGCGGGCTTTGCCGCACGCTGCGGGAGCGCTACGGCCGGACCGGGCAGATGACGCTGACCTACGACCTGACTTTCCTGGTGCTTTTGCTGACGGACCTTTATCAGGATGAGGCTGAGCCCACCATCGAGCGGTGCATCGCCCATCCCATCGAGAAACACCCCACACGAATCAGTCATTTCACCGGCTATGCCGCCGATATGAACCTGCTTCTGTCCTATTATCAATGCCTGGACGATTGGAAAGACGATAAGAAAGTCACCAAAAAGGCCGGTTCCATCTTCCTTCACCCGAAATTCCGCAAGGTAAGCGCCGCTTATCCGGAAAAAGCGGCCGTCATTGAAAAATGGCTGGTGCAGCTGCACACATATGAAGAAAACCATACCGGAGATATCGATCAGGTCTCCGGCTGTTTTGGGCAGATTATGGCCGAGATTTTCGCCTGCCGCCGTGACGAGTGGGAGGAGGAGCTCCGTCATATGGGCTTTTATCTGGGCAAGTTCATCTATTTGATGGACGCCTATGAAGATCTGGAGGAGGATAAAAAATCCGGCAATTTCAACCCTCTTCTGCCGATTTGGGAGGATGAGGACTTTGAAGAGAAATGCCTGCAGATCCTGACGATGATGCTGGCCGAGGCCTGCAAATCCTTTGAACGCCTCCCCCTGGTCGAATATGCATCCATTTTGCGCAACATCCTCTATTCCGGCGTCTGGTGCCGTTATGAACTGACCAACCAAAAGAGAAAGGACAAGAAAACCAATGTATGATCCCTATAAGGTTCTGGGTGTGTCCCGGGATGCCTCAAACGAAGAAATTAAAAAGGCGTACCGCGCCCTGAGCCGCCGGTATCACCCTGACGCCAATCAGAATAATCCCAATAAGGCCGCTGCCGAGGAAAAATTCAAGGAAATCCAGCAGGCCTACCAGCAGATTATGAAGGAGCGGGAAGGCGGAGGCTCCGCTTACGGCAGCCAGGGCTACGGCGGGTATGGAGGCTATGGCGGATACGGAGGATACGGCGGTTCAGGCCAGCAGACAGGAGGGGATGAATACAGTTCCCATATGGCCGCGGCAGCCAATTATATCCGCAGCGGCCATTACCGCGAGGCCCTCAACGTACTGAACAGCATACGCGACCGCACTGCCCAGTGGTATTACTACAGCGCCGTGGCCAACTCCGGCCTGGGAAATAACGTGGCCGCCCTTGACCATGCGAAGCGGGCCGCCTCGATGGAGCCTGGAAATGCAGAGTACCAGATGCTGGTGCGGCAGCTGGAGAGCGGCGGCAGCTGGTATCGCGATATGAGCCGCCCTTACGGCTCCCCCATCGCAGGCGCGGACAATCTCTGTCTGAAGCTCTGTCTGATCAACTTGTTCTGCAATCTCTGCTGCGGAGGCGGGGGAATGTTCTGCGGAGGATCTCCTTATATGCGGTTCTGATAAGCAATCTAACAAGCATTGTAAAATGAGGGGAGCGTCAAAATTTTCTGGCGCTCCCCTATCATTATCTGCCCGGATGGATCTGCCCGTCTATGGACAAATCTTAGACAAATCTTCATTACTTAAAAATCTCAGCCTCCGATATGGCTTTCCATCCACTCTGCCAAATCCGCATATACCGTATCCCGGTCCGTCTCATTGAGTATCTCATGGCGGTCGCCGTCATAGAGCTTCAAGGCGACGTCCGTCATCCCCCTTTTCCTGTACCTGGCGCAGAGGCTTTCCGGCCCTTTGCCCCAGCTGCCCACCGGATCCTCCCGGCCCGAGACAATGAGAAGAGGCAAGGTCTTGGGAATGCGGTCGAAATTTTTCATCCTTGTATCGTACTCAATAATCGAAAAGAAATCATAAAAGGCCGAAACGGTAAAGAGGAAGGTGTTGTATTTGTTCTTGCAGTAGGCGTCCACAATCGCCTCGTCCTTGGTCAGCCAGTCCATCGGCGTCCGGGGATTTTCGATCCGGGACAGATACCCCTTAAACACCATATCCGAAAGCTTCTGGCTGCGATAGCGCCGTCCCTTTGTCTTCATCAGCGCCCAGGCCATAGCCTTGCCGCCCTCCGCCAGGGCCAGAGAAAAATCCCCCGTTCCCATAATGACAGCCCCGTCCACTTCTCCGCCGTAGTAGGTCAGGTATTTGCGCAGGAAGAAGGATCCCATGCTGTGCCCCAATATAAAATGCGGCGCCGCTGGAAATCTCTTCTTCATCTCCTCCGTCACCTGATGCATGTCTTCGATGACAATCTGCTCTCCGCCTGCACGGGCAAAATACCCCAGATCCTCGTCTCTTCCAGCCGTCAGCCCATGGCCCAGATGGTCGTGGCCGATCACAGCAAAGCCCCTCCCGCAGAGATAACGGGCAAAATCATCATAGCGGTCAATAAATTCGACCATTCCATGAGCGATCTGCAGAGCCGCCTTTGCCTCGCCGTCAGGCTCCCAGCAGATTGTGTGAAGCGTATGTCTCTGATCCTTTGATAAAATTCCGAACTCTGTCTTTTTCATCCATCCTTCTCCCTTCTGCAGTATTACTTCCAGACATCTTATCTTTATCATACCATAAAACAGGAGAAAAAACTTTAATAATCTCTTATTTTTGCAGAAAAATAATGTATTCCCTGAAATGTAAAATATAAATTTTATTTGAACATACTTGAAGTGCATCGGCAGATATGCTATATTATAAACAGAAAGGGAAAGCCAGAACACACGGCCTACCCCCGATGGTGATTTACTAGCCCTAACGGGCCGCCGTCACTATGGCAGTAGTGGCGGC
>CALWRE010000065.1 GCA_944383835.1 uncultured Lachnospiraceae bacterium
CTCTACGGAAAAGTTTGATACCTCCACTCCGATGGGGCGTGCTATGCTGAACATCTGTATCGTGTTCGCCCAGCTGGAACGGGAAACGATACAGAAGCGGGTGCAGGACGCATGGCACTCCCGCTGCCAGCGTGGTTTCAAAATGGGCGGTAAAACGCCCTACGGCTTTCGGACAGAGCCGTATGTAATGGACGGGGTACGCACAAAGAAGCTGGTAATCGAGCCAACCGAAGCGGCCTTTGTCCGGCAGATGTATGAGATGTACGCTGACCCGCAGGTATCGCTGCACGACATCACAAGAAAGCTGACAGCGGACGGTATGCGCACTTATCACGGCAGGCCGCTGTCAAGGGCGACTTTGAGCGTCATTCTCCGCAACCCGATTTATGTTATGGCTGACCTTGATATATACGAGTTTTTCAAGAGCCAGGGGACGGATATTTACAATGACGCCGCCGACTTTGCGGGGACAAACGGCTGCTATTACTATCAGGGCAAGGGCAACACGGAGGACAAGCATAAGCACCTGCAAGGGCAGACGCTGGTGCTTGCGCCCAGCGAGGGGTTTATCCCGTCTGAACTGTGGCTGAAATGCAGAAAAAAGCTGCTTGCCAGCCATACTTACCAGCCTGCAAGGAAAGCCAGGAATACATGGATGGCGGGGAAAATCAAATGCGGAAAATGCGGCTATGCGCTCATGTCGGCGCACTCTAACGGTATTCTTTATATGCGCTGCACCGTCCATGCGGACAGCGGGGCCTGTCCCGGCTGCGGCTGTGTAAAGCTGCACGAACTGGAAGCGGTGGTCTATGGGGCTATGGTAAAGAAGCTGAAAGATTTTAAGACGCTGACAGGCCGGAAAAAAGCGGCGAAAATCTCCCCGAAGCTGGCGGCAAAGCGGCTGGAACTGGCGCAGGTGGAAAGCGAGATTGAAAAGCTGCTTGACACGCTGACGGGCGCAACCCCGGTCTTGCTCTCCTACGCAAACAGCCGGATTGAGGAACTGGACGCAAGGCGGCAGGACATTTCCAATGAGATTGCGAAGCTGTCTGCGGACGCTGTGCCAGCCGAAAGGATAGAAAGCATTTCCGGCTATCTGGATGACTGGGAGAATATCGGCTTCGAGGACAAGCGGCAGGTGGTGGACGCATTGATAACCGTTATCCGGGCGACAAACGAAAAGGTAGAAATCGAATGGAAAATCTGACGGGCTGCCCCCGTCATACGCTATCCCTTTTGTGCCCTTGCCTATATTAGTGAGCTGTAGTTTCCACAAAAAAACCACAGAATAATCCTTCTGTGGTAAACATATGTTTTCACCGTTGTTAGGCGGCATAAATAAGGGCAGGTTTAATGATGTGAAACAATTGGCCGAGATTTTTTGCTCTTTGAATGCACATGAAAAAACCTGCGGCAAATAGTTTGTCTCAGGCTAAGTTAGTGTATAAAAAAATAAAATTCACAAAAATTGTTTTACCAGTTTTTTCTTTCTCTTGCTTGAAAAAAGACCTGACCTGTGATATACTTCGTATAATTGTAAGAGATTCACAAAAGCCGTCTCCTATTTGTTTACCACAGAAGGATTATTCTGTTGTAAAAAAATCTGCAGTTTTCATCATCTGTACAAAACCCTAGAGACGGGCAAGGAGATAAGGGGAGAGATTTACGCTGTCGTGCGATAAATCGAATATAAGAAAGGTGAGATGACAACCAATGAAAGAAAAAAGAAAAAGCAAATGGTTATCTCTCCTGCTTGCCGGAGTTATGGCGCTGACTTTATTCTCCGGCATGGCAATGGCGGAAGAGCCAACAGAAGGAGGAGAGACTCAGACAGTCTGCACATTGACGGAAGGATGCACCTTATCGGATGGGCATGATGGGGCCTGTGTTACAAATAATGCAGGAGAAGATGGGAACGAGGGGCAGCAGGGGATAAACCTGCTGACAGGAGCTGCTCCGGCTAATGCTGGAGACGTCGCACAGATCGGGGCGCAGACATATCCGACCCTGGAGGCGGCTGTGGCGGCAGTACAGAGCGGCGAGACGATTGTGCTGCTGCAGGATGCTTCTGGAAATGGAATAAAAGTCCCGGAAAACAGCAGTTTTACGCTGGATTTGGGAGGATATACGTATACGGTGAATGGCCAGACAGTAGGGTCAACCGGGACAGAGACTTTGGGATTCCAGCTTTTGAAGGGAAGCACCATCACAATTAAGAACGGTGCTATCACGGCGCAGTCTGCCCAAGCTTATCCGGTTGGGATTTTAATCCAAAATTACAGCAACCTGACGCTGGATAATGTGCAGTTGACAGGGGCCACCAACACTCTCTACGTATTATCCAATAATTACGGTGACACCGTATTGAAAAATAATACTGTAATCAATGCAACGGATGGAAACGTAGCATTCAATGTATATTACGGGATGTCCGATGCATATAAGGATGGAGTCAGTGTGACCATCGAGGACAGCAGTGTTCAGGTTACAGGAAAAATAGAATACGGCATGGCAGGTACGGCAGACGAAGCAGAATTTGCTGCTAAGGCCAGCCTAAATGTTCCCGCAGGTTATACGGGCGTCGCGGCTCCGGATGGCTATGAGTGGGTTACGACCTCTGGCGGTGCGCAGAAACTGCAGAATACCAGCTATGTGGCTAAGGTGGGAGATGTGGCCTATCCGACCCTGGAGGCGGCTGTGGCGGCTGCGCAGGATGGTCAGACGGTGACGCTGCTGAATAATACAGATGGAGAGAACAGTGCGCGGATTGAATTCGCAGGAAAGGATCTTGTTTTAGATTTAAACGGACATACGGCAGACATTACTGCTATTACGGCAAATACAGGAGCCACATTGACCATCGACGACAGCACTGCAGTGAGTGACCCTGTTGTAGGAGATGATTATCAAGTTACATACTCGGCTGGAAAATTGAAAGTTTCAGCTCAGGTGTTGGCGGCAGGCGGTGGTCAGGTTATTTTAAAGAATGGTATTGTGGAGTCCTCTTATTTGGGACTAATGGCTCTTGGAGACAGCACAGGAGCAGCGGAAGTAGCGTCTACGGTTACGGTAGAAGGCGGATATATTATTGCTCAGGAGTTTGCCGTAACGGCACAAGGCAGAGGGGCAAAGATTTATTTTGAAAATGGTGTAGCCGAAGCACGGGATAATGCGGTAATCGCTGGAAATGGTTCTAATACAGAAGGCAATCGTTTAGGCGGAACGGAAATAAATATTTCCGGTGGGACTCTGATCGGGCATATTACAACTGGCGGATATGTATCCTGTGGTATATATCATCCGCAGGATGGAACATTGAATATAAGCGGCGGGACAATCTATTCGGATAACGGCTGCGGAATTCTGATGCGCGGCGGTGAATTAGACATGACGGGTGGTACAATCATAGCAGAAGGGGATATAACCACAACCGGAAAAGTGGGAGATTCCCGTGTGGTTGTACCGACAAGCGGAGTGGTATTGGACCTGGATGCAGGTTACTATGATACAAGCAACGCAGCTATAAAGATTTCGGGAAACGCTTCTGTATCTGGTACAAAATCGGCAGTAGAAGTGCTTGATAGTAACAGCATATATACGGAAAATCAAATTGCGATTTCTGCGGGCCTATTTTCGTCGGATGTAATTGAATATGTAGTTGCAGGAAATACTACAAGCCAAAATACAGATGGATCATTCTCAATTGTAGTAGATCAAAGTACGGCGGTTGCTGAGGCAAACGGCAGCGGATTTACTACCCTGCAGGCCGCTATTGATGCGGCTGCGGCCAATGGAGGGGGAACGGTTACCTTGCTGCAAAATACGCAGGAGAACATTGAAATTCCTGCAGGCGCGGATATCACGCTGAACCTGCCGGAGGGAGTTACCTTGACCAATGATCCTACAAAAGAAGCAGCTCATACGATCACCAATAGAGGCAGTCTTACGGTCACTGGAAGCGGAACGGTAGACAATGTAACCCATGCTAGGGCCGCGCTGGTCAATTACGGTACGGCTGTGTTGGAGGGAGGCCTCTTTACCCGCAGTGCGGAGGCAAGCACCAGCCCTTCTAATAATGGGGGAAACAGCTATTATGTAGTAGATAACCAGGGCGATATGACAATTACGGGTACAGCGGCTGTCCGTAATAAAGGATATTATTCTTCTCTGATTCGTAATCTTGGCTCTAACGCGGATGACCGGGCAAGTCTGATCATCACGGGCGGTACGCTTGAGCAGGACGGGTTTATCGCCGTAAAGAACGATGATTACGGAAACCTGACTATAAGCGGCGGCGTGATTTCTTCCGGTGAGCAGGCTGTCCAGAACTGGTCTGATGCCGATATAAGCGGCGGAACCCTCAATGGGCCGGTGATTACCTGGTCTTATGCAGGCCATGCCAGCACAACGGATATTTCAGCGGATGCAGTGGTAAACGGCAACGTGTGGGCAGTAAATTATGATGGGAGTGCCGATATTCCGACTATTACGATTACGGGAGGTACAGTGACCGGCAGTTTAGCCAAGGGAAGCTATCGAAGCGGTATTCAAATGGCAGCCCCGAACTCAGATTCTGCTGAGATTTTGGTATCGGGCGGCACGTTCTCGGCGGCTGTAGATGAAGCTTTCTGTGCAGATAATTTCCATCCGAACCAGAATGCAGATGGTACATATTCGGTTCATACCCATGTCAGCGACGGTGGGGTAATAACTACGCCGGTTACCGATACAACGGACGGTGTAAAAACCTATACTTGTACGATTTGCGGCGAGGTAATTCAGACGGAAATAATTCCTGCCCATGTCCATGATGCGGCTTGGAGCCATGACCCCAATGTGCATTGGCATGAGTGCCCGACTTGCGGACGGGTTGATGAAGCAGCCCATACCTTTGGCGAGTGGACTGTGACCAAGGCTGCTACAGCTGATGTGGCCGGCAGCCAGGAAAGAATCTGTACGGTTTGCGGCTATAAGGAAACTGCGGTTATCCCTGCTACAGGAGAGGAACAGCAAGGCGGAGGCCAGCAAGATGGAGGCCAGCAAGGCGGCGGTCAGCAGAGCGGCGGCCAGCAGCAGAGCAGCACTCCGGCTTCGTCTTCCCAGACGGATACAGGCGACGAAAGCAATCCTGCTTTGTGGGTTGCCCTTATTCTGGTCTGTGCCCTTGGTTTGGGTGCGACGGCGGTAATCCGTAAAAAGTCAGCCAGATAATAAAAGAAAAGGAAAAATATTTTCCATTAAGGAAGAGGCAGGATGTTAAATCCTGCCTTTTCTGCGCTTCCTATATTCCATTACCCATATATACTATCGCTCATGTATGGCCGGCAAAGCCGGAATCCGGATAGCCGCATAGAGTTTCCACGGACAAGGCATCGCTCCAGTAGTATAATCCCGGTGTTTCACAGACGCGGAACATGGGGAAAAGCTCCTCCATATCGGGGCAGATGGAGGGGAAAAGATTTTCGGAGGCTTGAAAAAGGTTTTCGTTATAAGAAAGGGTCCGCCGGTCGTTCCATATGGCGTTGTAGGAGATATGGGCCTCCACCAGATCCTGAAACATATGGCTCCCGTAACTGAGTTCCGGCATATAGCCGGCGCGGCTGTCGGAAACTTCACAGATCACCTGAAAACCGGAAATATCGGCAAAGCTGACCGGAACACCCAGCTCAGGCGACGAGGTTCCCAGCCGTCCGGGGGCGGAAAGCAGCAGATGCATTCCTTTTTCCCGGTAATAACGATTGATCCGTCCGACAGCCTGGGCGGCTTCGGATTTGGAAATGTGAGGGCAGTTATAATAGGCGACCGGATCGATCTGGACGACGGCGGAAATAGGAATTTTTACGGAACTTCCCATCGAAGAATCCTGCAGATGGAAGAAAATCCGTTCGCGGGGGAGTTTGGGAATCGAAATGGACTTTCCTTCCGTACCTGCGCTTAAAGGACGGCATTGAACCAGATTTAAGACAAAATCGCCTCTTTCGTCCAGGTTGACGGTATATTCAATATCGACCGGATTTTGATAAGCCTCCTCGAGGGTTTTCAGTATCTTTTGCATAAAGGCGGTGAAGGCCTTATTTTCCAGAAGCTTCTGACAGGTGATGAACCAGACTTCCCGCCATCTGCCCATGTTTTTTAGCGTATCCTCGGCTTCCCAGTCGCGTTCCATGACGGCTTTTTTCAGCCAGCGGGGAAGGGCGGGGGCAATTTGGTCTACGGGAAGGGTGACGAGGGAATTCTGCTCGATGTCCAGCACGTCCATATGGCGCTGGGAAAAACGGTGGCGGTCTGCGGTATTGGCGTATAGGGAGACGGCCGGGCGATCCAGATTTACCAGCCGTGGATAATCATTTTCTGTGCGGTCTACCGCCCTTGTCCCCAGCCCTGCTACGATTCGCAGCAAACCGGCGGCAGGATCCATATCCTTTCCCAGGCGGTAAAAACTGCGGCTGTAGCCCACGCCAGCCGCCGATGGGAAGAAATAATTTTCATGGTAGGAGCCGGAAACCCGCTGCACCAGGACAGCCATCTGTTCATCGTGATGGGCGAGCCCCTGGATTTTCCGGTATTCAAGGGCAGAGAGATCCATGGTGCTGGCGTAGACGGTGCGCACGGCGTCCTCAAAGGCTTTCAGCCGTTCCTCGGGAGAGCCGCAGTTGACGCAGAAGACGGATTCATATTTTCCGGCGAAAGCGTTGCCAAAGCCGTCTTCCAGAAAACTGGATGAGCGCACGATGACGGGGCTCTGGCCGTAGTATTCCAGGAGGGAGCGGAATTTCTCCTCTATATTGGGCGGAAAGACGCCGTGGAGGAGGGCTTCTTTGAGCGCCGCAGCCCGGTCAAAATACCCTTCGTCGGTGCGCTGGGCAATATGCGTTTCCCAGCAGTTATTGGCGACAATATAAGTGTAGAAAACGTCGGAGCCGATATAGTAGGAGTCGTGGGGCTCATGGTACTGCGGATATTCCGGAATGCGGGAGCCAGCGATCTTCCGGGCCAGGAGCATGCCGCAGGCTTTTCCGCCGATGGATCCGCTGCCAATCATCCGGCTTCGCAGCTGGAAATAATCCTCGGGCGAAAAATACCCGCGGATCATTTTCTGCAGACGGGGATCTCTTGTCATCGTGCTCTCTATGATCTGCTGCTCCGTTTCGCCGTCAAAGATTCCATGCTGATAGGCAAGCTTGGCCGCCGCAAAAAAACGGTCATAGCTGTCGTAATTCTGATCCTGGCCGGACTGGTCTTCCGCACCTCTGAGCTGGTAGTACCGGCTCAGGGCTACGCCGTCGGTGAGAGGACGAAATTTCCCATCCTCCCGGCTGCAGGCATGGGGCATAAACATTCTGGGCGAATAGCGATTCCACACCTTTAAGGGCTGCAGGTAGATTTGGCTGCCGCCGTAGACGTCCAGGAAGAGCTGGGTGGTGTCCCGGATTCGGGCAATGGCGTCGTAGGAATGCCTGCCTCGGATAATCGGGAAATAGGCGACCGTATCCAGCCGGAACAGATAGGGGCAGGCGACGCAAAAAAAGTTCCCCATCATCAGATCGGTATACCAGACCGACTGCAGGGAAGAGAGACAGTCAAAGACATAGAAAGCTTCTTTTCCCTCTCTTGTAATTCGGTTGTAGATATCTACGGTAAAGGCCTCAAACCCTTTATCCGGGTTGAATTCGCAGATTTTAAGCCCTTCCCTGGGGGCGAGCAGCTGTTCATGGCCGGTAAAATGCATATAAATGACATTGCGTCTGTCCCGTATGGCCTGTTCGACAAAAGGCAGGGCAAAGAAACGAAATTCTTCCAAATCTTTCACATTCCATACGACATTGTCGCCCAGACGGATCCAATCCAACAGTTCATCCATCTCGGGCAGGCCGCTTTTAACCTTATCAAATGCTCCCATTACTGACCTCCTGTGACCTTTTGCAAAAACAAAAAAGACGCTGCGGAGAAAGCGGATATACATGCTTTCATCTCGGCAGCGCCTTTGCCGCTGGTTTCCATTGTTTGCTGCCATTATTGTAGCAGACGGCGGGGAAAGATACAACCATGTTTTGGAATAGGTTTTGCATTTTTTGTATCATTTCTTCGCCCTTTTCTTTTGCTCGGTTTGATGATATAATATTTCCATATATGTCCGCCGGCGGCGAGCGGTCGGTGCGGATGAGAGGATAGACAGGAGGAGTTATAGTGGCTGCGGCGAGTCAGAAGAGAACGTCGGGAAAAGCCTCTGCAAGGACAACGCAGAGGAGAACAGCACAGAAGAATACAGGAAGAAAGAATACAGGAGGGGCAGGAAACCGGGGGACGACCCGAAAAAAAACGTCCGGCAAATCTGCCGAAGACAGCTTTGTGGGAAAGGAAATTGCGATTCTGGCCTTTTTTGCTGTCTGCCTTCTGCTGTTTTTGAGCAACGCAGGAGTGTGCGGAGCTGTCGGGGAGTCTGTACATCAGGTTTTGGTTGGTGTATTTGGGCTTTTGGGCTATGTGTTTCCTATTTATCTGTTTGCTGCCGTGCTTTTTTATTATTCCAATCGAGACAATTCCAAGGCAATGGCGAAGCTGGCGGTATCCGCCGGTCTTTTTGTGGTTCTGGGCGGATTGATCGCGCTGGTGACGACCGGCGATTTTGATCCGGCGGTAACCGTGGGACAGTATTACCAGAATTCCGTGGAGGAGTTAGGCGGAGGCGCCGTAGGCGGAATCTTTTTGAAGCTGCTCTGCCCTTATATCGGGAAAATCGGCGCCTATGTAGTGGCAATCGTATTGGTTACCATTGGAATCGTATTTATCACGGAAAAATCCGTTTTAAAGCCTATTGAGAAAGGCAGCCGCCGGGTGTACGATTCCGCCAGGGAGGATGCAGCCAGACGGCGGGAGATTCATGCGGCCAGGGCAGAAGAAAGGCGGAAATATCGTCTGGAAAAGAAAGTATCCGGCGTAGCCTTTGATACAAAGCTGGGGGACGACGAGGCGGACGAAGAGGAAGAAGCAGAAGAAGTAGAACCTGTGATTCGGGTGGATGCATCTTCAAAGTCTGCGGCGGAGGAAAAAACGGAGCCGGTTCGCATTACCGGCCTTGGCTATTCCCAGGAGAAAACGCAGGGGCCGGATGAAGAGGAGGAAGAAGCGTACGGGGAAGAGGAACAGGAGTCTCCGATTATTCCCATATCGGGGGATACGCTGCGGGCAAAGAAGGATACCAGGACGCTGGCGGAATTGGAGGCATTGGATTCTCTGCATGAAAATATATTTTCCAGCCAGAGCGGTTTTGTTGGCTGGGGAGAGAAGGCGGATTGGGAAGAGGCAGCCCCCCGGCAGAAAGAGGAAAGCGATGCGGCTATAGATGCGGATATAGATGCGGATATGGATACGAATGCTTCGCCCCTGCATCTGCATGAGATCAGCAGAAGGACTGGAGGGACAGAAACCAGGCAGGAGACAGAACCGCTGCAGGCCGATATCCGCCGCGTGGTGACAGCGTCGGGCAAGGTGATGGAAGTGGATATCGATCCCGACGACGATCCGCTGACGCGAAAGAGAAGGGAAAACGCCGCAGCAGGTCAGATTGGTCGGACAGGTCAGGTCAGTCAGACAGGCCAGGTCAGTCAGACCGGGCAGACAGCCTCGTTGCCTGCCGCCTCGCCGTCCGCGGTGGTTCAGAAGAAACAGCCGCCAAAACCCTATGTCCGTCCGCCTTATAAACTTCTGAAGGCAGGGGACCGCAACCAGCGGCGAAGCTCGGATAAGGAGCTGCGGGAGACAGCCCGAAAGCTGGAGACAACCCTGCACAATTTCGGTGTGGGCGTGACCGTGACCAACATCAGCTGCGGCCCTACGGTGACCCGGTATGAGCTTCAGCCGGAGCAGGGCGTGCGGGTCAGCAAGATCGTGGGGCTGTCCGACGACATCAAGCTGAACCTGGCCGCGGCGGATATCCGGATCGAGGCCCCGATTCCCGGCAAGGCGTCGGTAGGGATCGAGGTGCCCAATAAGGCAAAGGCAACGGTCTATCTGCGGGATGTGCTGGAGTCCGAGGCCTTCCGCCGGCATCCGTCCAAGCTGGCCTTTGCCGTGGGCCAGGATATCTCCGGAGAGATTATTGTGACGGATCTGGCGAAGATGCCCCATCTGCTCATTGCCGGGGCCACCGGTTCCGGTAAATCTGTCTGCATCAACACGCTGATTATGAGCGTATTATATAAGGCAAAGCCGGAAGAGGTGCGGCTGATCATGGTGGATCCCAAGGTGGTGGAATTGAGCGTCTACAATGGAATTCCCCATCTGCTGATCCCGGTGGTGACGGATCCGAAGAAGGCGGCCGGGGCTCTGAACTGGGCGGTGGCCGAGATGACGGACCGCTACCGCAAGTTTGCCGACTGGAATGTGCGTGACCTGAAAGGATATAATGCGAAGGTCAGGGAAGAGGCGAAGGAAAACGGGGAGGAGGCGGAGACCCTGCCCCAGATCGTCATTATCGTTGACGAGCTTTCCGACCTGATGATGGTTTGCCCCGGCGATGTGGAGGATGCGATCTGCCGCCTGGCGCAGATGGCGAGAGCCGCCGGCATCCATCTGGTGCTGGCGACCCAGCGCCCTTCGGTCAACGTAATCACCGGCCTGATCAAGGCCAATGTGCCCTCGCGGATTGCCTTTTCCGTGTCCTCCGGCGTGGATTCCCGGACGATCATCGATATGAACGGGGCGGAGAAGCTTTTGGGCAGCGGCGATATGCTCTTTTATCCTTCCGGCTATCAGAAGCCGGTACGAATCCAGGGAGCCTTTGTCTCCGATTCCGAGGTGGCTGCCGTCGTGGATTTTGTCACGGAGCACAATCAGAGCCAGGCCTACGACAGCGCCGTGGAGGCGCGCCTAGCGGCGGCTGGAAACGAAACCGGCCATGCGCCGGGCGGCGAGTCCGGCAGGGATGAATACTTTGCGGAGGCAGGCCGCTTCATCATTGAGAAACAAAAGGCGTCCATCGGAATGCTGCAGCGGATGTTCAAGATCGGCTTCAACCGGGCCGCCCGGATCATGGATCAGCTGGCGGACGCAGGGGTAGTAAGCGCCGAGGCCGGCACCAAGGCCAGGGAAATTCTGATGGATATGAATCAATACGAACAGTTACTGCAAAGCCTGGGCCTGTAGACTTAAGGCGAAAAAAGCAAGGAGGGACCGCAATGCGTTTGGAAAATCTTTTGGAGAGGATTCCGTACAAAAAAGTGCAGGGGGAACTGGACCGTGAGGTGACGGAGCTGGTCTTTGATTCGCGTAAGGCCTGCCCCGGCTGCGCCTTTGTGGCGCTTACCGGACTGCGCTTAGACGGCCACGACTATATTCCCCAGGTGATAGAGGCCGGGGCGGGCGTTATCGTGGCGGAGCATATGCCCCAGGAGGAAATCGCAGACAAGGAGGTAACGGTCATCCTGGTGGAGGACAGCCGTCTGGCCCTGGCCGAGCTCTCCGCCGCCTGGTTTGGCCATCCGGCCGAAAAACTCGTCACCATCGGGATTACCGGCACAAAAGGAAAGACCACCACGGCGGTGATGGTGAAGCGCATCCTGGAGGCGGCGGGAGAGAAGGTGGGACTTATCGGCACCCTGGGCGCTTTTATGGGCGACGAACATGTGGAAACGGTAAACACCACGCCGGAATCCTACGATATCCAAAAATATTTTGGCCGGATGGCAGAGGTGGGCTGCCGGTACGCAGTGATGGAAGTATCTTCCCAGGGGCTCAAGATGCACCGGGTGGACGGCTTCACCTTTGACTACGGTATTTTTACCAATATTTCTCCGGATCATATCGGGCCGGGGGAGCATGAGAGCTTTGAAGAATATCTCTTTTATAAGAGCCAGCTTCTGCAAAGATGCCGCCTGGGCGTAGTCAACCGGGACGACGAGCATTTCGCGGAGATTGTAAAGGACGCATCCTGCGAGCTGGTTACCTTTGGCATGAGCGAAGAGGCGGATTACTGCACGGACCGGGTGGATTATCTGACCCGGCACGGTTTTATGGGAATCGCCTTTCACCTGTCCGGCCGGGCGAATTTCCCGGTGGAGGTCAACATTCCGGGACTTTTCAATGTATATAACGCCATGGCGGCCGCGGCCCTGTGCCTGACCATCGGGACGGGGGAAAAAGCGGTGCAGGAGGCCTTAAAGACCGTGACGGTGGACGGACGGATGGAAATCGTCTATGCGTCGGAGAAGCTGGCGGCCCTGGTGGATTATGCCCACAATGCGGTGAGCATGGAGAGCCTTTTGTCCACCCTGCGGGCCTATCATCCGAAACGCCTGGTCTGCGTCTTTGGCTGCGGCGGCAACCGGTCGAAGCTGCGCCGCTATGAGATGGGAGAGATCGGCGGGCGGATGGCGGATCTGTGTATTATCACGGCCGACAATTCCCGCTGGGAGAAGGTGGAGGATATCATAGCGGATATCCGCGTCGGCATGGATAAGACCGACGGAAAGTTTGTGGAGATACCGGATCGGCGGGAGGCAATCTGCTACAGCATCGAGCATGCCGAGGAAGGGGATATTATCGCCGTGATCGGCAAGGGCCATGAGGATTATCAGGAAATCTGCGGCGTGCGCACCCACTTCCTGGATCGGGAGGAACTGCAAAAAGCCCTGGTCCAATACGGATATATGCAGTAAAAACGCGGGAGGCTTAAAACAATGGAGAAGATGACAGCCGGACAAATCGCCTGCGCCGTGGGCGGAGAGATTCTGCGGGGGGATCCGCAGACGAGGGTTTTGGATATTTGCATTGATTCCCGGAAGGTAAAGCCGGGCGACCTGTATGTGCCGATCATCGGTGCGCATGCGGACGGGCACCGCTTTATCCCGGCGGCCGTGGAGGCGGGAGCCGCCGCCGTTTTTACCAGCGAGAAGCCGGGAACCTCCGGCGCGCATGGGGCCGTGTGGATTGCGGTAAAAGATACGAAGGCTGCCCTGCAGGCCCTGGGCGGATACTGCCGGGAGCGGCTTTCGATTCCGATCGTCGGCGTCACCGGCAGCGTAGGGAAGACCAGCACCCGCTCCATGATCGCGGCTGCCCTGTCGGCGGGGCTTAATACCTTCCAGACGGAAGGAAACGCCAACAGCCAGGTGGGAGTGCCGATCATGCTCAGCCGCATCACCGACGGGTATGAGGCGGCGGTGATCGAGATGGGAATGAGCGAGCCGGGGGAGATGGCTAGGATTGCCGCCATTGCAAGACCCAATGTGGCTGTGATGACGAACATTGGGATTTCCCATATTGAGCAGCTGGGATCCCAGGCCAATATCCTGCGGGAGAAGCTGCATATCACCGATGGGATGGGGGAGGACGGCCGCCTGATCTTAAACGGGGACGATCCCTATCTGCATCCGCAGACCCATCCGGGAGCGCCGCTTGTGGAGGAACTGGCCCAGCGCGCTGCCAGCCTGCGGACGTTTTATTATGGTCTGGAAGAGGGAAACGATTACCGGGCCGTGGATATTCGGACGGAAAAGGATGGAACGGCTTTTACCCTGGACTGCGAAAAAGGCCGGATCCCGGTGGAGCTGCGGCTCATCGGCCTGCATCATGTGCGCAATGCCCTGGCGGCTCTGGCCGCGGCGGATCAGCTGGGCGTGGATCTGGCTGCCGCCGCCCAGGCCCTGGGCGCGTTCGCAGGGGTGGCTCATCGCCAGGAAATCCTGGAATTTCCTTTTATGGGGGTTACGGTGATCGACGATTCCTACAATGCCAGCCCGGACTCCATGCGGGCCGCCATCGATACCCTGCAGAGAATGGAGACTGCGGGGCGCAAGGTGGCTGTGCTGGCCGATATGTGGGAGCTGGGGCCGGAAACCTGCACATACCATCGCCAGGTAGGCGAATACCTGGGGCAGACGGACGTCTCCGTCCTGGTGACGGTGGGCGAGCTGGCCCGGGAGATTGCCGCCGGAGCCCTGGCGGTGAAGCCCGCCCTTTCCTGGACGGCCTTTGACGACCGGCTGGAGGCGGGGCAGTGGCTGGATGAACACCGGGAGGAGGGAGATTTGATCCTTCTCAAGGGTTCCAACGGAATGAAGCTTTTTGAAATCACGGAACAATGGAAGAAGAGGCGGTAAGCCTATGAGATATGCCGGAGTGGTAGTGGATATTTCCGGTGGAAAGCTGGACCGGATTTTTACCTACCGGATTCCAGACGAACTGGAAGGGCAGGTGGAGGTGGGCTCCCAGGTGGAGGCGCCGTTTGGCAAAGGGAACCGCCGCATCACCGCCTTTGTAGTGGAGATAACAGATACCTGCGCCTGCGATGCGGCCCAGGTGAAGGATATTCTGGGCTTAAGTCCCAGAGGGGTTGCGGTGGAGAGCCACCTGATCCAGCTGGCCTGGTGGATGAAGGAGGAATATGGTTCCTCGATGCTCCAGGCTCTGAAGACTGTGATGCCGGTGAAGCGGACGGTGGCCCCGGTCCGCTATCGCCATATTCGCTTGCAAATCGATGAGGCAGAGGCACAAAGCTTTGCGAAAAAGCTGAGCCCTGCGCGGAACGCGGCCCAGCTGCGGCTGCTGGAGGCGCTGCTCGCCGATGGGCGTCTCCCCTATGAGACGGCGACTGGCCGCCTGCATATCGGCGCTTCGACGATCCGCTCCCTGCGGGAGAAGGGGATCATAGAGGTGGAGGAGGAGACGGCATACCGCAATCCCGTCCGCATAAAGGCAAGCGAGGGAAAAGCGGTCGAATTAAACGAGGAGCAGCGCCGGGCTGCGGAGACGATTCTTCGCGATGACGCGGAAGGGATCCACGGCGCCTATCTGCTCTACGGCGTCACCGGCAGCGGCAAGACGGAGGTATATATGGAGCTGATCGACCATATGCTCCGGACCGGCCGCCAGGTCATTGTGCTGATTCCGGAAATTGCCCTGACGTACCAGACCGTCATGCGTTTTTATCGCCGGTTCGGCGATAAGGTATCCATACTGCACTCCCGCATGTCGGAGGGAGAGCGTTATGATCAGTTTGTAAGGGCCAAAAAAGGCGAAATTCAGATTATGGTGGGGCCCAGATCGGCCCTGTTCACACCGTTTACACATTTGGGCCTTATTATTATAGACGAAGAACAGGAAAGTTCCTATAAGAGCGAGCTTTCCCCCCGCTACCATGCGGTGGGCGTGGCCGAGAAGCGGGCCTCGATGACGGGGGCCAGCGTAGTCCTCGGCTCGGCGACACCGTCCCTGGATTCCTTTTACCGCTGCCAGGACGGCCGGTATAAGCTTCTGACTCTGTCCAGGCGGGCGGTAAAGGAGGCCAGCCTTCCTTCGGTGGAGATTGTGGATCTCAGGGAGGAGCTTGTAAAAGGAAATAAATCCATCATCAGCCTGCGTCTTGCAAACCTTCTGGAGGAGCGGCTGAACCGGGGCGAGCAGAGCATCTTGTTTTTAAACCGCCGGGGTTTTTCCGGCTTTGTCTCCTGCCGTTCCTGCGGGGAAGCGCTGAAGTGCCCTCACTGCGACGTGTCCCTGACCCTGCACCGGGGAGGAAGGCTGGTCTGCCATTACTGCGGCTTTGAGACGGGTCTGCCCCGGGTCTGCCCTTCCTGCGGCTCCCGCTATATCGCCGGCTTTGGCATCGGGACGCAGAAGGTGGAGGCTATGGTGGCCGAGCAGTTTCCCCAGGCACGGATTCTCCGGATGGACGCCGACACCACGGCGCGGAAGGGAGGCCATGAGGCCATTCTTTCCGCCTTCGCGGACCGGAAGGCGGATATTTTAATTGGCACCCAGATGATCGTTAAGGGACATGATTTCCCCCAGGTGACTCTGGTGGGCATACTGGCAGCGGATCTGTCTCTGCGCAGTCCTTCCTATGATGCGGCGGAGAAAACCTTTCAGCTGCTGACCCAGGCCGCCGGCCGGGCCGGCCGGGACAGGCTGCCAGGCCAGGTGGTAATCCAGACCTACAGTCCGGAGCACTACAGCATACGGCTGGCGGCAGCCCAGGATTACGACAGCTTTTATGGGGAGGAACTGGCCTACCGCCAGATGCTCCATTACCCGCCGGTGTACGCGATGATGACGGTTCTGCTCTCGTCGAAGGACGAACAGGCGGCGGAACGGGCCGCCAGGGCCTGCGGGAATCTGGTGGAGCGCTATATTGAAAGATGGAAGGAAAGCGGAGCGCCGGAGCGCTTTAAAGACAATACGGGAATGGCGGCGAAGGAGCCGGAGCTCATCGGCCCCTGCGACGCAGCGGTTTCCAAAATAAACGATATTTACCGAAAAACCCTTTATATCCGGCATGTAGACCGCAGGGTTTTGGTTACAATAAAGGATGGACTGGAGAGCCTGACCGCCTGGCGGGAAGAAAAGGCCGGCGTGTCCGTCCAGTACGATATCAGCAGATAAAGGAAAAGGGAGGAAAAGAAAATGAGCCTGAGGACCATAAGACTGATGGGAGATCCGATCCTTACGAAGGTGAGTAAGGAAGTAAAGGAGATGACGCCGCGGCTTTCACAGCTGATAGACGATATGTTTGAGACGATGTATGCCAATGACGGCGTGGGCCTGGCCGCTCCCCAGGTGGGAGTGTTAAAGCGGATCGTCGTGATCGATATCGGCGAGGGTCCCCTTGTCCTGATTAACCCGAAGATCGTCGCCGAGGCCGGCAGCCAGACCGGCATGGAAGGGTGCCTGAGCCTGCCGGGAAAATCCGGCCAGGTGACCCGGCCCAACGAAGTCAAGGTACAGGCCTTCGACCGGGAGATGAAGGAATTTACCCTGACCGGGACGGAGCTTCTGGCCCGCGCCATCTGCCATGAATGCGAGCACTTGGACGGCCATCTCTATACGGAACATGTGGAAGGCGAGCTGGTAGACAACGATGCGGAGGAAGAAGGACAATGAGAATACTCTTTATGGGGACGCCGGCGTTTTCGGTGCCCACACTGCAGTGCCTGTACGACGCCGGCCATCAGATCGTAGGCGTGGTGACCCAGCCGGATAAGCCCAAAGGAAGGGGCAAGGCCGTATCCTTCCCCCCGGTAAAGGAGAGGGCCCTGGCTCTGTCCCTTCCGGTGTATCAGCCCAGAAAGGTGCGGGAGGAGGAGTTTCTGCAGACCGTTCGGGAGCTGGCTCCCGACGCGGCGGTGGTCGTTGCCTTCGGCCAGATCCTGCCCCAGAGCTTTTTGGACATTCCCCGCTTTGGCTGCGTCAATGTCCATGCGTCCCTGCTTCCCCGCTACCGGGGAGCGGCCCCAATTCAGAGGGTGATCCTCGACGGGGAAAAGGAGACCGGCGTCACCATCATGCAGATGGACGCCGGGCTGGATACCGGCGATATGCTGGCAAGGCAGGTAATCCCCATCGCCCCCGACGAGACCGGCGGGAGCCTGCATGATAAGCTGATGCAGCTGGGCGGCCCCCTGCTTTTATCGGTGCTTGCGGATCTGGAAAGGGGAACTGCGGTGCGTACGCCCCAGACCGGGGAAACCTGCTATGCCTCGATGCTTGACAAGGCCATGGGCAATGTGGATTGGAAAGACGGGGCCGTTCCGATCGAGCGGCTGATTCGGGGCCTCGATCCCTGGCCTTCGGCCTACACCCACTGGAATGGGAAGACCATCAAGCTGTGGAAAGCCTCGGTGCGGGCAGCCGAAAAGGATGAAGAGACGGCGGCGCCCGGTACGGTGGTGCGGCTGGGAGCGACGATAGACGTAAAGACCGGAGACGGGATTCTGCAGATTGCCGAGCTGCAGCTGGAGGGCAAAAAGCGGATGGACGCCGCTTCCTTCCTGCGCGGAGCCCATATGCAGGCCGGGGATGTGCTTGCAGGGGAATAGTGCAGAAAAATACGCGCAAGGGAATACATTACATTTAAGGGAATGAATTTAAGGAAATAAGGAGGAGTTGCATATGCCCTTTTTCTATTATTATGATCCATATTATATTTTGATCATCATCGGCGTGGTAATCAGCCTTTTGGCCTCCGCCAAGGTGCAGTCCACCTTCCGCAAATACAATCAGGTCAGAAGCCGCACCGGGATGACCGGGGCCGAGGCGGCCAGGAGGCTTCTGCAGGCCCAGGGAATCTATGACGTATCCATTCAGAGGGTCAGCGGAAATCTGACTGACCACTATGACCCAAAAAATAAGATTCTTCGCCTGTCCGACAGCACCTACGGCTCCATGTCCGTGGCGGCCATCGGTGTGGCGGCCCATGAGTGCGGCCATGCGATGCAGCATGCGGAGGGCTACGCCCCGCTGTCTCTGCGCACGGCCCTGGTTCCGGTGGCGAACTTTGGTTCCCAGTTTTCCATCCTGCTGATCGTGGCCGGCCTGATTTTCGGCCAGGTACTGGTGGAGGTGGGAATTCTCCTGTTCTGCGCCGTGGTGCTCTTCCAGCTGGTGACCCTGCCGGTGGAGTTTAACGCCTCCCGCCGTGCCCTCCGCCTTTTGGGGGACAACGGCATTCTCTATGATGAAGAGGTGGGGATGACCCGCAAGGTTCTGACGGCGGCTGCCCTGACTTATGTGGCAAGCGCTCTGATGTCTATTCTGCAGCTTCTGCGTCTGGTACTCCTGTTTGGAGGAAGAAGACGTGACAACTGATAAAGAAACCGTCCGGGCGGCGGCTCTGCGGGCGGTTCAGGCCATCCTGGAGGAGGGGAGCCTGGGCCATAAAGTCATAGCCCGCGAGCTTTCCCTTCATCCCTCCTGGAGCGGCAGCGAGAGGGCTTTTTTTACCCGGCTGACGGAGGGGACGACGGAGCGCTCCCTGGAACTGGACTATGTGATCGATCAGTTTTCCCGGACGCCGGTGCAAAAGATGAAGCCGGCGATCCGCGGAATTCTGCGGACGGGAGTCTATCAGCTCCTTTATATGGACGCCGTGCCGGACCGGGCCGCCTGCGATGAGGCGGTGCGGCTGGCAAAAAAGAGAGGGCTCGCAGGCCTTTCCGGCTTTGTCAACGGCGTAATGCGGGCCATAGCAGCGGGAAAAGACGGGCGGACATACCCCCCGGCGGATACGCCGGAGGGTATGTCGGTCCGTTACTCCATGCCTGTGTGGATTGTGGAAAAGTGGCTGGCTCTGTACGGCCGGCCTGTGACGGAAAAGATGCTTGGGGCGATGTTAGCCGAGAGGCCTCTGTGCGTGCATATGAACCGGTCGAAAGCAGAAAAGCAGGAGATTATCGAGAGCCTGGAAAAACAGGGAGTTTCCGCAAAAGTCCACCCTTACAGTTCCCAGGCCCTGACCCTGGAAGGAGGAGGCCGGCCGGACAGCCTGGGGGCCTTTCGGAAAGGTTGGATCCAGGTGCAGGATATCAGCTCGCAGCTGGCTTCGTCCCTGGCGGCCCGAGCCTTAAAGGAGGCGGCGGCAATGCATGGGGGAGAGCTTTTGGTCCTGGATACGTGCGCGGCGCCGGGAGGGAAAAGCGTCTATCTGGCCGACGCGGCAGCCCTTTTGGGCCGGCCGGCGGTCGTCGTATCACGGGATCTTTCCGCCGGAAAGGTACGGCAGATCGAGGAAAACCGGGAGCGCACCGGCCTTGCCGCCATTGTCCCGCAGATATGGGATGCAAAGGAGTTCTGCCCGGACAATGAAGAAAAGGCGGACGTGGTGATCGCCGACCTGCCCTGCTCCGGCCTGGGGATCATGGGGCGCAAGAAGGATATACGCTGCCATGTAAGGCCGGAGGGCCTGGCGGAGCTTGCCGGGCTGCAGAGGGAGATTTTATCCGTTGTGCACAGGTACGTGCGTCCGGGCGGATTTTTAATCTACAGTACCTGCACGATAAACCCGGAGGAAAACGAAGAGAATGCCCGGTGGTTCGCCGGGAATTTCCCCTTCCGCCTGCGAAGGGCGAAGGAATGGCTGGAGGCCGGGGCGCCCGAAACCGGAGATTATCTGCAGCTATTGCCGGGCGTACATGAAAGCGACGGCTTTTTTGCCGCCGTATTTGAGAGAACAGGAGGAGAGGGCTGATGGATATCCGCTCGCTGACGAAGGAGGAGCTGACGAAGGAGCTTCTTAATATGGGGGAGAAAAGCTTCCGCGCCGGACAGGTTTTCCGCTGGCTGCACCGGGATCTGGCGGAAAGCTTTGGCGAAATGACCAACCTGTCTCTGGCCCTGCGGGAAAAGCTTTCGGAACGTTTCTCTTTGGACGCTCCCCAGGCGGTGCAGGTCCTCACCTCCCAGATAGATGGGACGAAGAAATTCCTCTTCGAGCTTTCGGACGGGAATGTGATTGAGAGCGTCTGGATGCAGTACCATCATGGAAACAGCGTCTGCATTTCCTCTCAGGTGGGCTGCCGGATGGGCTGCGCCTTTTGTGCTTCGACGCTGGACGGGCTGGTCAGAGGCCTTTCAGCGGCGGAGATGCTGGGCCAGGTGTATCAGATCCAAAGGCTCACCGGCGAGAGGGTGGACAGCGTCGTGGTCATGGGTTCCGGAGAGCCTCTGGATAATTATGACGCCCTGGTTCGCTTCATTCGCCTGCTGACCGATGCGGACGGGCAGAATTTGAGCGGCAGGGCCATCACCGTATCTACCTGCGGCCTGGTGCCCCAGATGTACCGGCTGGCCGACGAAGGCCTGTCGATTACCCTGGCCCTTTCCCTGCACGCTGCGGATGATGAGACCCGGATGAAGCTGATGCCGGTCGCCAAGCGCTATAAGCTGAAAGAGGTATTGGCGGCCTGCGACAATTATTTTGAAAAGACGGGGCGGAGAGTTAGCTTCGAGTACAGCCTGGTGCACGGGGTCAACGATACGCTGGACGGGGCAAAGGCTTTGGCGGCCCTTCTGGGAAGGCGCAACTGCCATGTCAATCTGATCCCGGTAAACCCGATTAAGGAGAGAAATTTCGTCCGGGGACCCCGCGAGGAGACCCTGGCTTTTAAAAATATGCTTGAAAAATACGGAATAAATGCTACTATAAGAAGAGAAATGGGGCGCGACATAGACGGAGCCTGCGGACAGCTTCGCCGAAGTTATATGGAAAAAGGTTCGGAAGAAAGGAGGCGGTAGCCATGCATGCTTGTGCGCTCACGGATGTCGGCAGAAGGCGTCAGTCCAATCAGGACGTGGTTTTCTGCAGCGAGAATCCATTGGGGAATCTGCCAAATCTGTTTGCCGTTGCCGACGGAATGGGAGGCCATAACGCCGGCGACTATGCGTCCAGAACGGCTGTAAAAATATTAAAGAAACAGGCGGAGGAAACAGAAAGCCAGGATCCTGGCGTAATCCTCCAGGACAGCATTGCGGAGATGAACCGCGTGATCTGGGAACGTTCCAAGGAAGATCCGGAGTTAAACGGCATGGGGACGACGCTGGTGGCGGCGGTGATAAACGGAAACGTTATGACGGTCGCCAACATCGGCGACAGTCGGCTCTACGTGGTCGGCCGAGGGCTGTATCAGGTGACGAGGGATCATTCGCTGGTGGAAGAGCTGGTGGCCCAGGGAAAGCTTACCCGCGACAGCGCCGAATACCAGGCCAAGAAAAATGTGATTACCCGTGCCATCGGGGTAGGTGAGGAGGTGGAGGCCGATTTCTTTGAGGTGGAATTGGCCGAGGGGGAAAGCGTCCTGCTCTGCTCCGACGGACTCACCAATATGATAACGGAAGAGGAGATATTTTCTATAATATCCCGCGGGCTGCCGCTTGAGGACAGGGCGGCCGCTTTAGTGGAGGCTGCCAATCTGTCCGGCGGCCGCGATAACATTGCAGTTATTTTGATAGAAAGATAGGAAACGAGGTAAAAGTATGATCAGAATAGGAATGCTGTTGTCGGACCGCTATGAGATTCTGGAAAAGATAGGATCCGGCGGAATGTCCGACGTCTACAAGGCCATAGATCACAAGCTAAACCGGCTGGTGGCCATCAAGGTTTTAAAGCAGGAGTACAGCACGGACAAGAATTTTGTCAGTAAGTTCTGGACGGAGGCCCAGTCGGCCGCCCGCCTGATTCATCCCAATATTGTCAATGTCTACGACGTGGGCAACGATCAGGGCGTCTACTATATTGTCATGGAGCTGGTGGAAGGCATCACCCTGAAAAAATATATTGAGAAAAAGGGAAAGTTGGAGATCCGCGAGTCTATCGGCATTGCCATGCAGGTCTGC
Organism: uncultured Lachnospiraceae bacterium; assembly: GCA_944383835.1. GTDB lineage: Bacteria > Bacillota > Clostridia > Lachnospirales > Lachnospiraceae > RGIG7193. Next base: position 22,105 of record CALWRE010000065.1, read on the forward strand.
CAGGGCATAGAGGCGGCCCATGAGCAGAAGATCATCCATCGGGATATCAAGCCCCAGAATATCATTATTTCCAAGGACGGCAAGGTGAAGGTCACGGACTTTGGCATTGCCAGGGCGGCGTCCTCCCAGACGATCAGCTCCAATGCCATGGGATCGGTCCATTACATTTCTCCCGAGCAGGCCAGGGGAGGATACTGCGATGAGCGCAGCGATATTTATTCCCTGGGTATTGTGATGTACGAGATGCTGACCGGAATGGTGCCCTTCGAGGGAGAGTCCACGGTTCAGGTGGCCCTGATGCATATCCAGAGCGAAATGGTGCCGCCCCGCAAGTATGAGCCGATGATCCCGGTGAGCCTGGAAAAGATCATACTGAAATGTACGCAGAAAAAGCCGGAGGCCAGGTATTCCAGCGTGGCGGCCCTGATGGCCGACCTGCGCCGGGCCTTGATGACCCCGGACGAGGATTTTGTAAAAATGACTCCTTTGGTCAGCAGCGACGATCCGACCCGGATCATGAGCGCGGAAGAGGTGGAGCAGATTAAAAAAGAAGTGGGAGCCGGCAGCTCTTCGGCTGACCCGTATTCCGACAGCCGTTCCTCCAAAGGTTCTTCTTCCCGCATGGTGGATGAGGATGAAGAAGCTTATCTGATGGGCTACGAGGATGAGGACGACGAGGAGGATGACGGATACGGCGACGAGGACGAGGATGAGGATCTCGACGAGGAAGATGAGGACGAGGGGGAGGACACCGATCCCAAGTTTGAAAAGATTATCACCTATGTAAGCATCGGCGTGGCCGTGCTGATTGTGATTCTGGCCGTCTTTATTGTAGGCCGGGCCTTCGGCCTCTTTGGCGGCGGGAGTTCTTCCGAGACGGAGACTGCGACGGTGGAGTCCACAGAGGATGGGACCATGACCATTATGCCGCAGGTGGTGGGCCTTGACCTGGCGGACGCAATCGACGAGCTGACGGCGGCCGGCCTCGGCTATGAGATCGAAGAGTATGAAGACAATGCTCTCTTTGAGGATAACCAGGTGACCTATCAAGAGTATGAGAACGGCACCTCTGTTGCCCGCAATACCCGCGTAAAGCTGCGGGTCTGCGATAACTCCGGTTACGGCGACATTCCGGAGGGTCTGGTAGGCTCCACTTACGAGGCGGCGCGCAGAGCTCTGCTGGGAGCAGGCTTTACGCCGACCCGTGCGGAGGAATACAGCGATGAGGTGGCGGAAGGCTATGTTATTTCCGTTGATCCGGATGAGGGCACAGAGCGCGTTGCCAAGGATACGACCGTAACCGTGACCGTAAGCCTGGGGCCGGAATCCGTGCCGGTGGATGTGCCTGCCGTGACGGGCAACAGCGAGGCTACGGCCCGCACGATCCTGGAGAACTTAGGGCTGGTGGGGCAGGTGGAGAGAGAGAGCAGCAACGATGTGCGCGAGGGCGACGTCATCCGCCAGGATCCCAGCTCGGGAACCACCATGGAGGAAGGCTCCACCGTGACGATCTGGGTCAGCACCGGCTCCAATCAGGTGGCCGTGCCGAATCTGATAAACAGAACTATAGAGGATGCTAGGAGACTTCTGGAGGAGAGAGGACTGAGCCTGAGCAGCAATTATGATCAGGCATATAGTGGGACAATAACAACTGTGGGGAATATTGTGTCACAAAGTATCGATGCAGATACTATGGTGGATCCGGGAACTTCAATTACTGTGACGTTGAGCCTTGGACCGGAGCCGACGACCGAGGCGACGGTGACTGTACCGACCTTAAGCGGCAGCCAGGCTGAAATTGAGGCCGCAATTCGGAATGTCGGCTTAGTTCCGTCCGTATCAACAAGATATGACAGCAGTGCGGCAGGTACGATTATCAGCCAGTCGCCGGCCGCAGGCACAGCTGTAGCTCCCGGAACAACGGTAACAGTGGTAGTTAGTTTGGGGCCGGAGCCCACTCCGGCTGAAACTCCAGCTGAGTCTCAGGAAACGGAAACACCGGCATCCAGTACAGCAGCAGGGACTACTCCGTAACGATGCAGGGAAAAATCATAAAAGGCATCGCAGGGTTCTACTATGTCCATGACGGACATAGCAGAACCTACGAATGCCGGGCTAAAGGGATCTTTCGCAATCAAAATATCAAACCGTTAGTGGGCGACAACGTGGTATTCGACGTGCTGGACGAGGGGGAGCAGACCGGCAATATCCGTGAGATTCTGCCCAGAACCAATGAGCTGATCCGCCCGGCGGTGGCCAACGTGGATCAGACATTGGTTATTTTTGCATCTAAGGAGCCGGAGCCGAATTACCCTCTGCTGGATCGTTTCCTGGTGATGATGGAGGAGAGAGGAGTGCCCTGCATTATCTGTTTCAGCAAGTCTGATCTGACCGGAGAGAAGGAGGAAGAAGAAAGACTGGAGCGCTATCGCGTCTCCGGTTATCCCCTTCTGTCCATCAGCAGCAAAGAGGGAAGAGGAATCGATGCGGTGCGCCGGCTTCTGCGTGGAAAGACGACGGTCTTGGCCGGCCCTTCCGGGGTGGGCAAGTCCACTCTTTTGAACCTGCTGGTGCCGGGGGCGCAGATGGAGACCGGCAGCGTCAGCGAAAAAATCGGAAGGGGGAGGCATACCACCCGCCATGCCGAGGTATTCCTGGTGGAGGACGAGACCTTTCTCATCGATACGCCGGGCTTCAGCAGCGTGTACCTGCCGCTGATGGAGGCTTCCGATCTCTGGATGTATTTTCCGGAATTTGAGCCCTTTCAGGGAAAATGCCGTTTCCTGGGCTGCGTCCATATGGAAGAACCGGACTGCGCGGTCAAGGAGGCAGTGGAAAAGGGGCTGGTTCCGCGGGAGAGATATCTGAGTTATCGTTCCCTCTATGAAGAATTGAAAACGCAAAGGAGATATTAAGCCATGAATATTTTAGCGCCTTCAATCCTGTCAGCGGATTTCGGCATTCTGGGACGGCAGCTTGCAGAGATCGGCGAGGCCGGGGCCCAGTATGTGCACATAGACGTGATGGACGGCAGCTTTGTGCCCAGCATCTCTTTTGGGATGCCGGTGATTTCTTCCATCCGTCCGTACACGGATAAGGTTTTTGACGTACATTTAATGGTGGACGAGCCGGGGCGGATCGTGGAGGCTGTGGCCCAGGCCGGGGCGGATATCATCACGGTGCATGCGGAGGCCTGTACCCATCTGGACCGGGTGATCGGTCAGATTCACGACTGCGGGAAAAAGGCGGGGGTGGCCCTGAATCCGGCGACCTCTCTGACTGCCCTAGAATATGTATTGCCGAAGCTGCAGATGGTTTTGCTGATGTCGGTCAATCCCGGTTTCGGCGGACAGAAATATATCCCCTATGTGACGGAAAAGATCAGCAGCCTGCGCCGGCTTATCACACAGAGAGGACTGGATATCGACATCGAGGTGGACGGCGGCGTGAAGCTTTCCAATACCGAAGAGATTCTGCAGGCGGGGGCCAACGTGCTGGTGGCCGGCTCTGCTGTCTTTGCCGGGGATCTGAAGGCCAATGTCCGTTCCTTTTTAGCGCTTATGGAGCAGGGCAGATGAAGACGGCGTTGATTGCTGCGGGAGGCCAGATCGATATTCTCCAGTTCCGGGAACAGGCGGAGGCGGTCAAAAGGCAGGGAGGCCTGCTGATTGCTGCGGACAGAGGCTTGGAGGCTTTTCAGGCGGCAGGCCTTGCCCCGGATGCGGCGGTGGGGGATTTTGATTCGGTGGCTCCGGCTGTCCTTGCTGCGTTTTCGGCGGATCCGCGGATCCGGTTCGAGAGGCACAGGCCGGAGAAGAATCAAAGCGATACGGAGCTGGCCTTTTTTATTGCCAGGGAGGCAGGGGCAAAGAAAGTGATTTTGATGGGGGTCACCGGCACCAGGCTGGACCATGTCCTGTCGAATATCCACCTTTTAGTAGAAGGAAGGGATCAGGGCCTGGATTGCTGCCTGCTGGATGCCCACAACCGGATTCGGCTGGCGAAGAGCCCGATGGTTTTCCGGAGAGAGGAATGTCCCTATCCCTACATTTCTTTTATCCCGCTTTCCGCTGAGGTGGAGGACATTACCCTGAAGGGGTTTAAGTACCCTCTGACAGCCCATCATATGATTCTGGGCAGGGAGTGCAGCCTCTGCGTCAGCAATGAGCTTGCTGGGGGAGAGGGAATCCTTACGTTTGCCAGCGGCCTGCTTCTGGCGGTGGAATCGCGGGACTGACCGCGTGGATGGAATGGCGGATTGGACTGGATAAAAAAATAAAAACTGGATATTGAAAACAAACCACTATCCTCTTATGATAGACGTACGCAACATTATTCAATGGAAGAAACGAGGAGAAAATCATGAGAGGAAAAGATAAGAGGGTATTTAAAATTGCGATGACGGGACTGCTGGCGGCCCTTTCCTATGTTGCTTTTACCTTTCTGCAGATTAAGGTAATGCTGCCGGGCGGAGATGCGACTTCCTTCCATCTGGGGAATACGATCTGCGTTCTGGGCGCTCTGCTTGCCGGGACAGTCTGCGGTTCTCTGGGCGGGGCCATCGGTATGACGATCGGCGATCTTCTGGATCCGGTGTATGTGATCTACGCTCCAAAGACCTTCATCCTGAAATTCCTCATCGGCCTGATTGCCGGGGGGATTGCCAACCAGATCGGCCATATCAACGAGCAGAAGGATAAGAAAAAGATTTTCCGGCTGGCGGTGATCGCTTCGGTCTGCAGCCTGGGCTTTAATGTGATTGCGGATCCCCTCTTGGGTTATCTATATAAATTGTTTATTATCGGACAGCCTGCGGCCCAGGTGGCCCTGACTTGGAATTTTGTGACCACGGGAACCAACGCAGTGGTTTCTGCCATAGCGGCGGTCATACTCTATATGGCTCTCCGCCCCGTGCTTGCCAGGGCAGGTTTGTTTCCGGAAGATTAAAGGAAACATATGATACGAAAACTTTCCTATAACAGACAGAGAACAGACAGACAAAATCGCGGTGCAAAAGGATATTCCCGGCCTTGTCCGCTGCCAGGAGGCGGCGGTCAAAGCCGGCTGTTTCCACTGTGCGGGCATAGGCCTGCATGGTTTGCGCCGCGATTTTTCGTGATGCAGGAGGCTGCCGCTCTCATTTTAGAGAATTTTCGTATCCATTACATAATAGGTTGCATAACAGGAGGAGAAAAATGAAATCGATTGTATTGGCGTCTGGTTCGCCGCGCAGAAAGGAATTGCTTACGCAGATCGGCCTGGAATTTACCGTGATTCCCAGCACAAAGGAGGAAGAGATCCGCTTTGAAGATCCGGCCCTTACCGTGGAGGATCTGTCCAGGCAGAAGGCTCTGGATGTGAGCGGAAAGGCCCCGGCAGGGTCTATCGTCATCGGTGCGGATACGGTGGTTTCCCTGGACGGACGCATTCTGGGTAAACCCCATGATGCGCAGGAGGCCGTGCAGATGCTGAAGCTTTTGCAGGGACGCACCCATGAGGTCTTTACCGGCGTGACGATTGTGGAAAAAGGAAAAGAGGAGGAGACATTTACCTTCTCAGACCGGACCCTGGTGCGGATCTACCCCATGACAGAGGAGGAGATTCGCGCCTATGTGGCGACGGGAGATCCGCTCGACAAGGCCGGCGCTTATGGGATACAGGGCCTTTTTGCCGCCTATGTGGAGAGCATCGACGGCAGCTTTTATAATGTGATGGGCTTGCCGGTGGGACGGCTCTATCAGGAAATAAAAGGGAGGCTGGGAGAATGATCAAGCTGATCTGCTCGGACGTGGACGGAACCTTGGTGCCCGATGGAACCAGGGATATCAATCCGGAAATCTTTGATGTGATCTGCAGGCTGCGGGAAAAAGGAATCCAGTTCGCGATAGCCAGCGGGCGCCATACCTCCAGTATCAGCAGCCTTTTCAAACCGGTGGAGGATAAGATATTCTTCGTCGCCCTGGGCGGGGCAATCCTTGCCACCAGCAGCAGGACGCTGTACCATTGGGACGTGGACCAGGAGGATGTATGCCGGATGGTGCTGGAAATGCGTCAGGTTCCAAATTGTGAGATTATGCTGAGCGGGCTTCATTGCAGCTATCTGGAAACCAAAGACGAGTATTTCCGCTCCTGGGTGATGGACAGCTACGGCGTCAAATGCCAGCTTACCACGGATCTCCTCTCCGTAAACGACCATATTGTCTCCCTGAGCTTCTATCACAGCAAACAGCGGGCGGAGACAGACTTCCAGTTCTTTATCGATGAATGGCAGGATCGGTATAAGGCGGTGACCTCCGGGACCATGTGGCTGGACGTGACGAGAAAGGATATCAATAAGGGCCGGGCAATCCGTGAGCTTCAGGACAGCCTTGCGGTGACGCCGGAGGAGACCATGGTTTTCGGCGACCAGAGAAACGACCTGGAAATGCTGCAGCAGGCATATTACAGCTACGCCGTGGAGAACGCTCTGCCGGAGGTAAAGGCGGCAGCCAGATTCGGCACGGACCGCTGTGACCGCGACGGAGTGCTCAAGGTGTTGAAGGAACTCCTGCAAAAACAGCAGGGACAATAGACAGACGAAAGTGATGGACAAATGAAAAGAAAAGGTTTGATAATCGGGCTGGCTGTAATTGTCCTGGTAATTGCCGGATGCTTTGCGGCCTGCGGGAACGTCAGGATTCGCCTGACAGG
>CALWRE010000066.1 GCA_944383835.1 uncultured Lachnospiraceae bacterium
ACACCGCGCAGCCGAATTTTGCTCCCTGATTTAACGTTTTGATGTAAATCAAGAGCATTTCAGCACAAAAGGCCCCCGGCTGAAAGCCGGGGGCCTTTCCCGATTCCCTCCAGGCCCCGCCTCCGCCGGGGTCCTTTGCCTCCGGCGCGGCGGGCGCTTGGTTATCGGCTGATCAGCGATGCGAGCTCGGCATCGAAATCCGCCATGCGCGTTTCCTGGTTGAAAAAGTGGAATCCCCAGATCTTATAGTCGCTGTCGTCTGCCAGCACGGTAACGGGGATCGCCTCATCCCTGAGCTGGAGCAGGAAGCGCTCCTTCCACGCGTCTGTCTCCAGCAGCTGCGTGCCCTTCGGCTCAATGAAAATCTGCAGCTGCTCCCATCCGTCCGCCGTGTTCCGCTGCAGGAACAGCACATAGTCCGGTTCGAAGCGCTCCCCCTCCTCGAAGGAGTAGATGTGGAATTCACGCTCGTTCCTGACGAGGTATACCTTGCTGTAAATTTTCTTGAGGTCATCCACATACCTGCGGAAGTAGGCCACGAAGGCTTTCTCCTCAGAGGTGCCATAGTTGTCCGTATAGGCGAACCAGTCCTCGGCGGACAAATCCAGCCTCCAGGCGGAATCGACGGACGCGTCATTCTGCGAGACGCCGACGCCGCCGTCATGGGGATCGGTGTAATGGACGATCTTGTCATGAAAGACATCCCGCACGTTCCGGGCGCGGAATTCCCTGGTGCCGGCGTATGTCTCTTCTATGCTGGAGACAGAGCCGGCAATTTTGCCCAGCACATGGAACACGGCGGCATACAGCGTCTCCATCGAGGGCGCTTCATCCTTGCCTTGGATATCGACTCGGATGGAGCCGAGGTATTCATCGGCGGTAATGAACTGCCGTGTGGACGTCACGTTCGGAAAGTAGGATTTCAAGGTGTTGAATCGGAACACCGGGTATTTCATGAGCGCCTTGTTTACCACGGCATAGTTGATCGCGGCGATTTGCCCGATGGTGAAATGCGCCGTTTTCAATTCCACTGCGGCGTCGCTGGAATCGGACCCCTCGGCCATGACCACATCTGTGCCGGAGGCGCCGGTCGCCGCCTGGAAACAATAGATGGTCTCCCTGACGGCCGGCGGCAGGCCGTAAATATCTTTGCGGTCCTTGACCACCCGGTCGTTCACGAATATCAGACCGGAGGTATAGATATCCGACGATTTGAAGTCCTCTTTCAGGACATAAGTGCACGGCACGACTTGGTCCGGATCAAGGCCGATCTCCCGGAGCGCGGAGCGAAGCTCTGTCACATAGCGGTGGTCGTTTTGGCAGTGGTAGTACAGCGTTTCACAGATGCGGAGCTCATTTGCAGCGTCCTCGTCATACTTTCGCTGAAACCGCGGCTGTTCAGCGTCCAGCTGGAACGGGCAGTATCTGGCGCCGCGTCCAATCAGCTGCGCTTCGGCTATGGTAGCCGGGGAGATGCGCTTGCTGCCGGACTGACGGGTTTCGTACAGACGGACAATATCAAACAGGTTCAGCACATCCCAGCCCTCATCCAGCTTCTTTACCTCAAAAATGGCGCGATAGGGGTTGTCCGCGTCCTCAAGAGAGTTCAGCAGGATCTGCTTTTGCGTGGCGTCTTTATCATCGTTTACGGAAATGCAGTGTTCGTCGGAGAAATCATCCCGCAGCTCTGCCGCCAGCGTATCGAAGGAAATGCCGTTCCTTGCGAAATAGGCAAACGCCCGGTGCATCACCTCGCTGCTGGCAGCGGCAGACAGGCTGCGCAGCTGCGCTCCGGTCAGCCGCCGGATCATTTTGAGGAAGGCCGCCTGGAATTCTTTGCTGTCAGCGATCTTGGCGGCCTTGAACAGTACCACGGGCTTTATGGCGAGGCGGTGATCCTGAAACACCTTCAGCCGATACTGGCTGAGAACGAGTGCCTGCAGCGCGCGTTCCATGACGGACAGATCCGAGCGCAGCGTGACAATGTCCTTTGAATAGCGGTCCTTGTAGAATTTTGCAAGCGCGTAATCAAAAATGATTTTGTCCTCATAGGCGGCGCGGATGGCCGGATTTGCGAGGTCACAGGTAGCCGTGAATTCCAGCAGGACATTGCCGCTGTTTTTGCGGAAGATGGTTTTGACCGTCTGCTCCCAGGAATGGTAGCTGGACGCCTCTTCAGCGGACATCTTCTTCGTATCCACATTCAGATGGTGCGCCTCATCCGAAATGAGGACGACGCGCTGATTGCAGAAATCGTCAAAGGACATCCCGTTTTCCTTTTCCAGCCACAGATCCTGATGCAGCCCCTGGGTGCTGGCAAAGCAGATATTGATGGCATCTCTTTCCGCATACTGAAAATTCTTTACCGGGTGGATGCGTATCGGCTCTCCGTTCAATACGATTTCATCCGCGAACAGGTATTTGGAGGAGGCGGTGTTCAGAAAATTTTCCTTTGTTTTCTCCACAACGTTGGAAAGGTTGACAAAGAACAGAAAATTACGATATCCCTGCTGGTACAGATACAGCATCAGTCCGGCCATGATCAGTGTTTTTCCGCTGCCGGTTGCCATGTGGAACAGGACCTGGGTCGGCTTCGGGCAGTTCCGCCCCTCAAAGTGCGTGATGAAGTTTTCAAACGCCATCTTCTGATATGGACGCAGCTCAAAATTGGGATTCAGGTTCTCCGGAATATAGGCCGGGAGCTCTGCGGCATAGCCGTTTTCGCGCAGGACCTCTATTTTGTCATATAAGAATTTCATCTGACGCTCCCTTCCCGTAGAAGCTCCTGGTAAACGCTTTGTCCGCGGCGGAGATCCCGAATTCCGTGTCGTCCATATCGCAGTAATTCACATACAGCAGATTCTTGTCCAGGATTTCCATCAGAAACCGCTTTTTATCCTCCAGGGAAAGGGCCGCGTAATCGTCTGCCGCCGCGTCGACCGTTTCCGGATTGACCCGATAGCTGATGAAGCCGGACTGAAGCATTCTCTGATAGAGGTCCGACAGGGTTTCATCATCTGCGGCCTCTTCAATCTCTTCAACAATCGTTTGATTCAGCTTTGCAAGCTCACAGTATACGAACGATCCGCCGCCCTGCCAGCGCACGGATTTGGAGATGCCGCCCTGTTCGCCGGCAATCACATTTTGAAGCCTGATGAGAGAATCGTCCTGCCCATAATCAAGCTGCTCGATGCCGATGTAGTGCAGCCCCATTTTGTGGGCGACGGCACAGGTGGTTCCGGTGCCCAGATAATAATCCATCACGATGTCGCCATGACCCGCGAACAGGTCGAACAGCCGCTGAATAAGCTTTTCAGGCTTCTTGCCGTTCGGCAGATCCACGCCGCCCTCATTTCCGAGCGAAAGGAAGGAGATGTCCGTCCAAATATTCGTGAGGATTTCCGTCGGGGTAACCTGGCCGTCTATGGTCCGCAGCTTCTTGGAGAAGAAGGCGAGCGTCCGCCCGTTGTAAATGTAGGTGCTGCCCACCTGAAAGACCCTGTTGCGCTCCTTTTTTGACTGCTCAATCACGCGCACGATTTCCTGAGACGGTTTTTGCATCGTGTTCAAACTCACGATTCTATCGCTGTTTTCCATACAGAACGCGGCTTTTTTCTTATATCGGATCTCTTTCCAGTGTTCTCCATGGAGCCGCTTATATTGCTGCCACGATGAGACGCCCTCGGCCTCGTAGATCAGGCTGTCCACAGAGACGATTTCCCAATGGCTGCAGTCCTGATCAAAGAACTTGATGAAGCTGTCATAATCCTCGGAATAATCACATGCGACATAAACGGGATTGATTTTTGCCATCGCCTTGTTTTTCGCATAGATCAAGATGAATTCCGATACGTTTACGGGACAGTCGTTGATGGCGCGAAAGCTTGCCGTGGTCGCGGTTTTCATTGTGACGGTCGTGATGTAGTTATCTTCTCCCAGCAGTTCATCGCACAGGACCTTCAGGTATGAATACTCTTTATAGTTGATCTGAATGGCAATGACGCCGCTTTCCCGCAGGAGCTTTCGCGCGTATTGAATCCTGGTTTTCATAAACGACAGCCAAGTGCTCCGCTTGAAGCTGTCGTTATATTTGAAACTGTCGTTTGCCGTATTGTAGGGGGGGTCGATATAGATGAACTGAATCCGATTCAAGTATCTGCCGCAGAGGGAAGAGAGGGCCAGAACGTTATTTCCGCGGATGATCAGGTTGTCCCCGTCATGAAACTGCTCGATAGGCTGGGAGCCCTCAGATGAAAACAGCCGGGCGCCCGAAAAAACTTTCGGGCAGAGCAATCTGTCAACCTCGTCCGGCGCCAGCGTTTCGTTATAGAAGATCTCCTGCCTCTTTTGGTTTTCCTTCGTCTGCCCGCCTTCGAGCACGCAGTCCTTGTACGGAAAAACCAGTTCCACTTGACCAGAGGCTGACAACAGTCCCCCGGTCTCGTCAGCAAGGCCGATCGCGTTCTTATAGCGCGTATAGCTGTCCGGCAGGAACAGCCGGTTGTTGATCACCCACACAAATCCGATTTTATCGAATACCTGCACGCCGTCGACATCGAGGAAGAAGCGGGCGCGCACATCGTCGTTTGCGAGCAGGAGACGTATGAGCCTCCCATCCGTTTTCATGGCGGCTTCATATACGGCGTTCCGCAGGAAGGTGCCGTCCTCGGCCACAAACCTTTCGTCCTGCTTTAACACGGTCAGCACGGTTTCGTAAAAATTTTCCATCGCACGTTCTCCTTAATGCATTGCGCTCTTGCCGCTTTTTACCCACTCGTCCAGCTCGGATTTTTTGAATTTCCACAGCTTTCCGACCCTGTGGGCGGGGATATCCGTTTTCTTGATCCAATTCCGGATGCTGTCTTTTGCCACACCAAGATACGCGGCGGCCTCTGTGATGCTTACCCAGTTCTCGTTTGCGTGATCCATCGTCATATGGCTCCTTTCAGCGGGATAAAAAGACAATTCAGTATAGCACAGCAGGAGCGGATTCGCAATGATTCCATATGTTTTTAAGGGATTATATATGATTTTATAGGATTTTATGGGATTCTAGTTGATTTTGCGGTTCCAGAGCGTTCCCCTCCGCGAGGGGTCCGCTCTGCTTGCCATGGAAAGATCAGCGGCTGTGCGGATACAGGGCGTTTTATGCTTGCATGATCGAATGGAACGTGATATAATAAAGTCAAAACCTGAAATTTGTTTTTATTTTGCGGGGAGGGGGGGACAGCGTGCCGAAGGTAGCTTATTCGGATGAGGACCGGGAGCGCATCCGAAAGCAGCTTGTGGAAGCTGGGCTTGAGATGATGGCCAAGCAGGGCATTCAGCATACGACGGTGGAGCAGGTGTATACCAAGGTTGGGATTTCGCGGACGTTCTTCTATTCTTTTTTCCCAACGAAGGAGGATCTGATCGTTGAAACGCTTTACCTGCAGCAGCCCAGAATCATTCAATATGTGCAAACGCTGATGGCGGACTCCGCGTTCAGCTGGCGCGAGGCTGTAAAAACCTTCCTTCACGCCTGCTGCTATGGCGAGAAAAACGGCATTGCCGTTTTGACGGTTGAAGAGCAGCAGCTGATTTTCAGGCGTCTTTCCAAGGAGAGCTATCAGGTGTTCCGCCAAAAACAGCGCCGCCTTTTCGGGGAAATTCTAGAAACCTTCGGAATTCGGGCGGACACCGCACGAATCAATCTGTTTACCAATTTAAGCCTGGCCGCCATGGTGGTCCGCAGGGCGATCCCCAATACGCTTCCCCTGTTTGTTCCGGAAGCCGCGGATGAAACGGTGGATTTCCAGCTGAACGCGATCGTGGAGATCCTGGAAACGTGGAAAGCCGCTCCAGCTCCCTGAGGGGAGGAACTGAGACTCCGTCCGAATATCATGCTTTGCCGCTATATTCAGACGGATTTTCTTTCAGGCAAAATAAAAACAAATCTGAAGAATTGACTTTATTTTGAGCGGCCTCGGTGAAAACAAACGAACAGGAGACCCTGCGGGAGGAGGACCTGACCGGTTTGAGCGCAGATGCCCGGCGGAGACAAAACACGTTCTGTCAGAGCATTCGCCCGCCTCCCCGCCTTGGGACGAGGCGCTCTGCATGGACCAAACGGCGCAATTCCAAAGTTTGTCATGCTGCGGGCACTGCCCGGTGCAGCTTATGAAAAAATATGGAGACATTTAGGAGGTAACGATTATGGGACTGTTCAGCAAGCTGTTCAAGGGGCCGGAGATTGATATGGAGAAAAGCCAGGCGAACGCGAAGAAAATGCGGGCTCTTTTCAACCACGTTGTGGAGGACGGGGACCAGTACCGGCTGATTTTCGGATACACCGAGGATGTGAGCCGTTTCAACTATGGGTTCGTTCATGGGAGCAAAACGAAAATCGGGAATCTGATCGTCGGCTGGAACGAGGCTAATCAGACGATCGTGGTCGTTCCCACGGTTCCCGATCTTTCCGGATGCGGCGATCCCGCCTGGTATCGCCGGTCTGAAATTCTGAAAGCCTACCGCAGCAAGTACCCTACCGATGCTTTTGTCATTTATCCGAACGCCAAAGAGTATATCGGCATCAATGCCTATGACTGGCTGGATGACGAAAAGCTGTATGTCTATGTGTCACAGGACGAGGAACTGGCTGCATTCACGGACTTCTTCATGAATCAATTTGCGACAAAGTGAGGGGAATATGCCGTTAGGAGAGATGGGAGCCCTCCTGCTGGTTCTTGTGGCGATCTGTATTTTTGGCAACCTGTGGTTCCATTTGATCGAGGCAATCTTAAAATGGATCAAAAAGCAGCTGACGCGTCACAGGGAACCGCCGGCGTGGCATACGCTTCCCTCTGATGAGGAGGACAGGGGAAATGGTTGACATCAACGAGATCCGCAAGCGGGCGCAGCAGGCGGCTGATTCCGCAGATGGTTCCGCGTAAATTCGATCTCCGCCGCTGCGGACAAATAGCCCCGGACATCCGCCCCCGGGATCGCACCCGCTCCGTTCGCCCCTTGCGTCCGCGCGCCGGCAGGCCTATAATGGAAGGCAAGAAATCGACATTGGAGGTCCGGCCATGGAATATCTCACTGTAAAGGAGACCGCGAGAAAATGGAGCCTCTCGTCCCGGATGGTCCAGCAGTTCTGCACTGCGGGGCGCATTCCCGGCGCGCAGAAGTTCGGAAAGTCCTGGGCCATCCCCGCCGACGCGGAAAAGCCCCAGGACCCCCGAGTCCTCCGGAAGCAGGTGATGCAGGTTCCCGCCGTCAGCCCTCTGGACCACACCAACCTGATGCCCCTGATGAACACCCCGTTCCAGCCGGGCAAGTGCCTGGCCGCGGTGGAGACCATG
>CALWRE010000067.1 GCA_944383835.1 uncultured Lachnospiraceae bacterium
CCGCCGTGTCCTCCCCGTCCGCTGTAGAACTCCTTGCCGACCACGTTTTTCTTATCGCGGGCCTCCTCCACAATGTCGGAGAGCAGGTTTTTTACCTCCAGAGGTTTCTTGATATTGACTAAGAAAATGTGGCGGTCGTGGTCTACCTTGGTGCACAGCTCGATGGTGCCGGTGCCGAAGATTTTCTGTCCGAAGGAGCGGCTCAGCCGAATATCCGTGATCCGGTACAGCAGAACCTCGTCAAAGGAAGTGCTGAACAGGCCGGTCTGGGTGTAGAGACGGTCATTCTGAACAGAATATTTGGTGAAGGAGAAGGGGAACCACATGAAATGCTTGCGGTCCTTCCAGATCACAGTCGATGAATTGGTTTCAGCCATGGCAAAGCCTCCTTTTCGTTGGTTGACGGGAGCATGGAAAGCTCCGGTTACCGTTATTATACACTCTTATTGGGTCTCCTGCAATAGCTTTCGCTGGCGAATTATCCTCTCTTTTATTTTGGCCAGGAAGTCTTTCGGCCCCAGGACGTGGATCACCGGGCCGAAGAAGAGGAGTTCGATCAGAAGCTCTGTCTCGTCGGCGGGGTCGTACCAGATGGAGCAGAGCCAGGTGTCGGTTTCCTCCTCATAGGCGGTCTGCTTGTCGTAATGGGCGAAGTGAAGCATGCAGCGCTCCAGGGCATTTCTTTCATTTTGGATCCGAATCCGCACCGGAGGGCGGGTTGTCTGCCTGCCATAGGGGAAATCCCGGTCAAAACGGGCGGGGGCTCTGCGGCGGGACAGATGGCAGGCCCGGATACGGGCCAGGTTGAGGGTGAGGGAACGTCCCGGCCGTCCGCGTCCATATTCTCTGGACAGCAGGCGGAATTTGTCGTCCTTGGGAGAATACTGGAGAAGGCAGGGCAGGACTTCCAAGGTGAGGGAGCGTCCCTTGCCGCTTTCGTAGGCGATAAGCAGGGAGCGTTTTTCCTTCAGTGCCTGGAGGACTGTCTGAAATATTTCCCGGTACAGAGGATCCCCGTAGTCGTCGCCGTCCAGATAACGGTCGAAGCAGTGAAAATCCGAGGGGCTGCACAGGGCGGGGACGTCCGCCAGCTCGGCGGACAGCTGCGCAAGTTCCGCATCGGTGAAAAAGAAGCGGAAACGCCGGTCGGCGAGCAGGGTCTTGAGCCAGGATTTCTGCAGGCTGGTCAGCGGGGATTTCAGCTGGCGGCTTTGCAGGGCGCTGCCCCAGGCCTTTGCGCCCTGGGAGGCGGGGCGCAGAAGGGAAGACCAGGCTCCCTTCGTAAGCTTGGGGACGATAACCCGCGCGCTTTCCTCGAAGGCGAGGGAACGGACCAGATTCTCCATTTCCCTTTCGGTCAGAGGGGCGCGGGCGGCCTCCTCCAGGATTTTTCGCACCGCCTGGAAATAGGAACCGTAGATTTCTTCAAACAGGGCCATGGTTTTCCTCCTTCGCATACATCTGATACATTGCCTCCCAGTCGGCCTTGGCCTTGGCGGAGACGGACGGATTGCTGCACTCCAGGTCAAGGATGCGGCCGGTAAAAGATCGGATCCAGGGCTGCATTTCGTTGGCGTCAAAAAAGGTTCCGGTATACAGAAAAACATTTTCGCCGACCTTTTCCACCTGGCCTCCCCTTCCTTCGCGGCGCAGGCGGCCCAGGATGTAGCCCTCGGTTTTCTCATCGATATACAGTTTCATGCGGAGGGTTTCGGCCCGGCCCAGGTCCCCGAAGGAGACGCCCCAGCAGCGGGGAAGATTGCGGGCCAGGGCTTTCTGATAGCGGCCGTATTCCGGGCAGACCTCCAGCACCTTCGGCGAAAAAATGCAGTCCAGGCGCAGGCAGGTAAAACGTTTCCTGGGCGGAAAATACAGGCAGAGGTAGCGGCGGCCGGTCTGGACGCTGACAAAGATTTTCAGCGGCAGTCCGGTCATCTCCGTATGCTTGCCGGAGCGGCTGCTGTGGTTTTCAAAAGAGAGAAAACGCTCCTCGCGGATGGCGGCGAGGATGGTCAGCAGAACCTCGTCCTCCAGGGTATGTACAAGAAAAGCGTGTTTCCAGCAAAACAGATCGTTGCCGGCGTACTCCCGGTCCAGGATGGTGCTGCCGACGACGCCGAAGGGGGCGGCCTCGGAAAAGAATCTTACCGCGTCGAGGAGGCGGGAATAGAGAGGAGGCTGCTCCAGGGAAAGGGAGGGGCTCAGCCGGTAAGTCCGCTTTTTGCCTGCGCGGGCTGCGGTCAGGACGCCTAAATTCTCGTATTCCCGGCATTTGAGGCGGACGACCTGCGGATCGATGATTTCGCCGTAGCGCTGGGCCATCTGATCGCAGAGCTCCGGCACGGACAGGGCCTTATCCGGAGACAGAAGATCTAACAGGAAAAAATGCAGGAGCAGATCCCGGTCGGTAAAGCTTTTGGATTTCCAGGCCGCATACAGGGGATTGGAGCGGATGCGGCCGGCGTCCATGCGGATGGAAACCTGCCTGCCCCTGGCCGTATAGTCGGAATGGATGTAGGGCGCAAGATAGTTTTCAATCCGACGCCTCTCATTGTCATAGGTGCGCCCGCTCTTTTCGCCGAATTCTCCCCGTACCTTGAAGCCATAGAGGAAAAACTGCCGCGCATAGTCGCGGATCCGGTCGAAGTTTTTGATAAGTTCCTGGAAATCGGACATGGGGAGCCTCCTTTTTCGTGTCATGACCTTTTGACGCTGGTATCATTATAAAATTTTTTGGCGGCTTTGTGAATCTAAGGTCGCACCTTTTTTTAGATGATTCGGCGGGGGCGGGGGGATATAATGATGATGTAACGCCGAAAGACTTTCGGCGGTTATGGGTTCCTCCCTTTCCTGGGGCTCCAGGCTCTGGCCTGGGCGGTGCCGCGGCCCGGTAGGCCGAGGGTATTCCGAAGGGGACGGAAAATAAGCTGACGATTTTCGGAGGTTCGAATCCTCCCCTGTGGAAAACAGGTGGCTAAGTGGTAAAAGCAATCGTAAAGAATGCAACGTATTCCTGCACCAAGAAGACGGAGATACGCGCCAGGCTTTTCCCAGCCGGCGGCCCTGCCCTAAGGGAACCGGGCCGTTTCCCATTCTCCGGGCCCAGGGCCAGGAGAGGGGGAAAGCGGCAGCTGCATAAGAGGCAGCGCACAGCCGGATACAGAAAGACAAAAGGCGGGACAGCTTTTCCCTGCGGGGGAAGAGTCCTCCCGGCGGCTTGTCCTTCTCAAGGCTTTGCCCCCTCCTTGCGCAGCGGGAAGGCGGGCGCGCCTCCACGACAGAGTTTCGTCCGGCAAAACGGACGTTTCAATAGAAGAAGAGAACAGCATAGAGAGGTATGGATATGAAGTATGTGATCAAAGCGCAGGAGTGTGGATTTTTCTTTAAAAACGGCGTGCTGACGGGGCTTCGCTTCGCCGGGAAACACCGTGTGTATCCCAGATTGGGCGAGGAGCTGAAGGTGACCCGGATGACGGGGCAGGTGGATACCATGGGCCTGCCTGCGGAGCTTCTGATGGGGCAGGAGGCGTTTAAAAGCCGTGTGCTCCGGGTCTTGATTCCCGACGGCTGCATTGGTCTGCACCTGGTCGACGGGGTTTGCCAGGGCGTTCTCTTGCCGGGGGAGGTCTTGTACTGGAATGTGTTTGAGAAAAATGAGATCCGGACGGTGCAGGTGACGGGAACGGAGATGACGGAGGCGGAGC
>CALWRE010000068.1 GCA_944383835.1 uncultured Lachnospiraceae bacterium
CATCGTTGGCTTTGGCCTCTCCCCGATGTATCTCTCCTGGGAAAGAGGCTCTGCCAGCATCGGCAACGGCGACGTGATCGGGTTTGTGGCCCTGATTCCGGAGGCCTTCACAACCGATACCTACACCCAAATCTATGTGACCACCGACCAGGCCGACAGCCTGATGGCTATGACGGACGAATATGACAGCGTGGTCGACGACGTGCAGGACGCCATCGAAGACATCTCCGAGGAACGCTGCGAGATACGCTACCACGAACTGACCGACGAGCCTTACGCGGAGCTGGAGCAGTCCAGGCAGGACGTGGCCGACGGCTGGCAGGAGCTGGAGGACGCAAGGCAGGAGCTGGCCGACGCCGAAGCCGAGCTTCTGGACGGCGAGGATCAGATTGCCGAGGGGGAATCCCAGCTTATCGACGCCGAAGCACAGATCCGGACCAATGAGCAGCTTTTAATCGACTCCCAGGCAGAGGTGGACGCCGGCTGGGAGGAATACAATGCCGGCAAGGCGGAATACGACGCCAATGCCCAGCAGATTGCCGACGCCGAAAAGCAGCTGACCGACGGAAAAATTTCCTATCAGCTGGGCGTCCAGCAGCTGGAGGATGCCAAGCAGCAGCTGGAGACGGCCAAACAGCAGATCACCGATAATGAGGCCAATTACCAGAGCGCCGTCTCTCGCGTGGATTCCATCGGCAGCGCCGAGGCAGGCGATACCATCTACGGACGGGAGCTTCTGAGCGGATATGCCGACCAGCTGTTAAGCGATACCACCAGCCTCCTGTCCTGGCAGGTCTATATCGACGGGCTCTATGCAGCCGGCCAGATCAGCGAGGCTACCTACACCCAGCTCTATGCCATGACTCCCGAGGATATTGCCAGCCTGATGCTCGCCTATGCCACGGTCACCGCTTATGAGGAAGCGCAGGCCGCCATCGCCCCCCTGGAACAGCAGATCGCCGACGGCGAGGCCACTCTGGCCAGCTCCAAGGCCCAGCTGGACGAATACGAGCAGCAGCTGGAGGACGGCAAGGCCCAGCTGGAGGCAGGGAACCGGGAACTGATCTCCGCCTCCGTCCAGCTGGAGGTGGCCCAGCAACAGATCGACAGCGGCTATGAGGAACTGAACGCCGCCAAGGAGCAGCTGGAAGAAAGCCGGGCAGAGCTGGAGCAGAGCAAGCAGGATCTGGAAGACGGCTGGAGGGAATATTACGAGCAGAAGGCGGAGGCCGAGCAGGAGATCGCCGACGGCGAGGAAGAACTGCGCCAGGCGGAGGAGGACATTGCCGACGCCGAATATGAGCTGAGCCTTTTGGAGGATCCTCAGTGGTACGTGCTGGACCGGGGCGGAACCCAGGCCTATGCCGAATATGACCAGAACGCCGACCGCATCGGCTCCGTGGGCGAGGTTTTCCCGGCTATCTTCTTCCTGGTGGCCGCCCTGGTCAGCCTGACGACGATGACGCGGATGGTGGAGGAGCAGCGCACCCTGATCGGCACGATGAAGGCCCTGGGCTACGGCAAATTCGCCATCGCCGGAAAATACCTTCTCTATGCCCTGAGCGCCAGCCTCTTGGGAAGCCTCGTCGGCGTGGTCGTCGGCGAATACGTTCTTCCCCAGGTTATCTTAAGCGCCTACGGCATGCTGTACTTAAACCTGCCTTACCGCCTGACCCCTCCCAACCTGGAATTCGGCCTGATGTCCACCGTCATCGCCGTTTTGTGCACCACGGCAGCCACTCTTTTCGCCTGCTTTAAGGAAACCATCGCCAGCCCCGCCTCCCTGATGCGGCCGGCCGCTCCCAAGCAGGGCAAGCGGGTCCTGCTGGAGAGGATTCCCTTTTTCTGGAACCGCCTGAATTTTTCCTCCAAGGCCACTGTCCGCAACCTCTTCCGCTATAAGAAGCGTTTCTTTATGACGGTGTTCGGCATCGGCGGCTGCATGGCCCTTTTGATGGTCGGCTTCGGCCTGCGGGATTCCATCCAGACCATCATCACAAACCAGTACCGGAACATCTGGGTATACGACGCCTATGCCAGCATTGACGATACCATCGACGAGGAAGAAAGGACAAATCTCCTCGACGACGTCCAGGGCATCGACGGCATCACCGAGGCTCTGGAAGTGCGCCAGCTGGCCATCGACGTGGAATCCGGCGGGGTTACCAAGTCCGTCAACCTCTTTGTCCCCCAGACCACCGACAATCTGGAGGCCTTCGTAATCTTGAAGGACCGGATCACCGGCGAACATTACGAGCTGGACGACAGCGGCGTTATCATCACCGAAAAGCTGGCCTCGATGCTGGAGCTTTCCGTGGGCGATTCCATCACCATCCAGGATGGGGACAGCCGCCGCTACACCGCCGTCATTTCCGCCATATCGGAAAACTACATGTACAACTATCTGTATATGACGCCGGATACATATGAGACCCTGTACGGAGAGCCGCCGGAATACAATACCCTGTTTTTAAATCTGGATAAGGCCGCCGGCCTCACCGACACAGACTTGAGCAGCCTCCTCTTAGGGATGGACGGCGTCACCGGCGTCACCCTGATTTCCGATTTGAACGAGCAGGTGCAGGATATGATGCACGCCCTGGATTTGGTCGTCTGGGTGCTGATCATAGCGGCCGGCCTCCTGGCCTATGTGGTCCTGTACAATCTCAACAATATCAATATCACTGAGAGGCGCAGGGAGCTGGCCACCCTGAAGGTACTGGGCTTTTACAACCTGGAGGTGGCGGGATACGTTTACCGCGAAAACGTCCTGCTGACCATCTGCGGCTGTCTCTTCGGGGTAGTCTTCGGCTTCTTCCTGCACCGCTATATGATCCTGACCCTGGAAGTGGACATGGTCATGTTCGGGCGCACGATCCAGCCCCTGAGCTACCTGCTCAGCATCCTGATCACCTTCCTCTTTGCCATCTTCGTCAATTTCATCATGTATTTCAGCCTGAAGAAAATCGACATGGTGGAATCCTTAAAGAGTGTGGAATAAAACAGAAACACCGTGGGCGCTTTCATCTGTCCACGGTGTTCTTCCATTCCCGCACCATAGAAAACGGCGGCGGCTTTTCCTTCTGCTCCAGACGGTAACCGCGTCCGCGCAGCGTCCGGATCCGCACCTGGGCATTGAGCCGCCGCAGCTTCTTGCGAAGGAAGGACATATATACTTCCACATTGTTGTAATGGTTTTCCGCTGCGGCTCCCCATACCCGTTCCCACAGCATCTTCTTTGGCAGAATCTGCCCTCCATGGCAGATCAGGCATTTCATCATCGCATATTCCTTAAAGCCCAGACGCACGGAGATATCCTCACGGCATAATTCCTGGGTGCGGGAATCCAGGAACACATCTCCATAGGAAAGAAACATAGCCTTTTCATCCCTGCGGCATTGAATTAAGTAATCAACCTGTCCGCACAGCTCCTCCCAGCAAAAGGGGCGGGACAAATAATCGTCGGCCCCGCCGTCAATCCCCGCTATCTTCTCCTCGATCCGTCCGTTTTCCGTCAAAAACAGCACCGGGAGCATAGACCCCCGGCGCCGCAAGTCCCGCAGAAAAGCCAGACGCTCTTCCTCGCAGGCAATATCCAGCAATATCAGTTCATAGCTGCTGTGAGAAAGGGCCAGCAGGGATTCTTCCCCTCCCTGCGCCCAGCCGGCTTTATAGCCGCCCCGCCGCAGCCCTTCTCTCAGCCAGTTCGCTTTCTCCGGCTGATCCGCCGCAATCAAAACCCTCATGCACCCATCTTTTCATCTTGCCTTTGTACCATCCGCATCGATCCTGGTATCATCATACGCAAGAAAAAGGAATGCGTCAACCCTGATGCGGCGAATCTGTCCTGTCGGCCGTTCTGCTTCTTTTGCTGTACAGGGCCAGCTTCCGTAAAGACGAAAACTCCCCGTGCCAAAGCACGGGGAGCCGGATAAGCTTCCAACACTATAAATCGATTACCGATGGTGCTGCCAGGCAGTATTACTCCATCGTGTAGGGCATCAGGGCGATATGACGGGCACGCTTTACAGCCACAGTCAGGGCTCTCTGATGTCTGGCGCAGTTGCCGGTGATTCTTCTGGGAAGAATCTTGCCTCTCTCGGAGACATACTTTCTCAGTCTCGCCACATCCTTGTAATCGATCGGGGCGCTCTTCTCGCCGCAGAACACGCAGACTTTCTTTCTTCTGCGGATCCCGCCCCTTCTCTTCATAGGGGCCCCTTCTCTGTCTTCTTTATTAAAAGCCATGATTTGTACCTCCTTCTTCCAAACTCTCAGATTACGTTCTGCTGGTATCAGTTAAACGGAAGATCCTCGTCCTCCACCCCGTCGGGAATGTTCATAAAGCCATCCCCCACCGGGCCGGGGGCCGGTCTGGACGCCGCGCCGAAATTACTGCCGCCGCCGAAACCACCGCCGAAGCTGTCGTTGCTTCCGCCTGCGGATGCATTCTTGCTCTCGGCAAACTCCAACTCCTCGGCGATCACCTGGACGCTGTAAACCATCTGGCCATCGCGGTTGGTATAATTATCATTCTGGATACGGCCCACAACCACCATCTTGATTCCCTTATGCAGATAGCGCTCCACGAACTCCGCCTGCTTGCCAAAGGCCGTGCAGTTAAAAAAGTCTGCGTCGGGCTGTCCGTCCCGCTTAAAACGGCGGTCAACCGCAAGGGAGAATCTGGCTACTGCGGTCTGATTGCCGCCCTGTCCGTATCTTACCTCTGGATCTCTCGTCAAACGTCCCATCAGAATTACTTTATTCATACTTACTCCTTCTTTGCGCGCATCAGGCTTCCTGCTTTACGCACAGATATCTGACAACCTGCTCCATGATCCGGACATGACTCTCCAGCTCATTGGGCGTATCAGAATTTCCTTCGAATTGGATGAAGTAGTAAAAGGCTTCTTTCATTTTCTGAATTTCGTAAGCGAGTTTCTTCTTACCCCATTCGTCAATGTTAGTAACCGTGCCGCCAAAACGGGTGATGTAACCTTTGATCTTCTCGATGGCGGCTGCCCTCTCATCGTCTTCGAGCTTAGCACTGAGCACTACGGCCAACTCATACTTGTTCATGCTTTCTCGTACCTCCTTTTGGTCTCTGGCCCCCGCAATTACGCAGGAGCAAGGAAAGATTTGGTGTGTTACGGTCTATTATCATACCATGGACAGGGCCGGATTGCAAGCGTTTTTTTTCATCAGACCACCCCTTCTCCAACGATTCTACATTCCTCCGCCAACCTGTTTTTCTTCTTTCCATCTCTTGCGCCGGAACAGCCGGCCGCCGTACCGGCTGCCGCACCAGCCGCCCCAGAAAATGAAAAGTCCGCCGGCCGCGGCCCAGGCTGCAGCCGAGATCCATTCCAGATGGTTCGCGATCCGCTTCGTCATAGAAGCTGCCCTCCAAACCGTCCGGCTTTCCGCCTCCAGGCCAATCACCCCGCGGTACTGGTTATACCGATCTGCGTCTCCCAGCCTGTCGTCCAGATACCGGCAGTCAATCACCGCTGTGTTTTCGGTTATCGCCGGCCACTCCTCTCCACGCTGGTCTGCATAGTAGCTATAGCTTTTGTAAAGCTGGAAATAGCCGCTCAAAAACCGATCCCACTCCTGCTGGTCTGCGAACACCTCCGTCTCCACCGACCTGTCCTGTTCATATCTGCTGCCAAGCAGGCTGCCGCCTCCGGCGTAAACGGCCGCGCATAACGTCATAAGGCCTATGGCTGCAAACAGGCTGCCGCTCCATCTTCCGTCCGCTTTCCGGAGCAGCCACAGCCTGCCGCCCAGATTTACAATCCCCCACAATAGACTGGCAAGCAAAAGCTGCGGCAGGCAGAGCAGCGCCCGTTCCAATCCGATGGGATTCATTTCACTGCTCTCCTCTCCGCGCAGGATTTCCAGCGCGGCCGTCAGAGTGACCTGCTCCGCAGACTCCGGAACATTATCGATATAGGGAGCCGGCAGAGGCGCCGGTATCCTCCAATTTTCAAACGTCAAATATGCCGCAGCGAGGCAGACGCCTAATACCAGGGGGAGAAAAAGGGCCATCAGCCGTTTCCAGAACAGCAGGGCGCTTTCCTTTGCAGGCATTTCCCTCCCGACATTTTTTTTCCTTTTATAATATTGCCGAACCGTTCCCCAGACGATTAACAGAAGAAGCGCCGCCAGCCAGACAACGGCGATGATTTTCGCCAGCAGCCTATCCTCCCGCGGATACAGCATTCCCAGGATGGCCAGACAAGCCGCCGTTAGAATCCATTCCATGAGGACAATCCGGGTAAACCCGCCGGCGCCTTTATCCCACTCTTTTCCGCCTCCGCTCTTGTCCACGCTTTCCCCCGCCGGCGCACCGGCGGACCGGTTTCCTCCCGCCAGGATCTCATCCACCGTCACCCCATACAGGGCCGCAATGGCAGGCAGGATGCTTATCTCCGGCAGGCCCTTGCCCGACTCCCACTTGCTGACGGCCTTATTGGATATATGCAGCATTTCCGCTGCCTCGACCTGGGTGTAGCCTGCCTCACGGCGAAGCGCAGCCAGATAGATACCCGTTTTTGCCGCGTTTACCGTTCCGTTTTTCATCTCTTTGGACATACCCTGTTCCTCCTTTTCCGGCTGATATGGTTTCCGCCTTTTTCTTCAACAACAGTTTAGCCCAAAAAGATAACCGGCACAACTCACAGGAAATGGAATCCTTCTACGCTCCGTAGAACAGGACGTCACTGCCCCTCTACGGCTTTTTCATAGTGGGCAATCTTGCTGTCCAGCCTCTCCAGAGCTCGGTCGATTCTGTCCCTTCTCTCGACGATGGCTTCCTTCTGCTTTTTCAGCAGTTCCAGCCTGTCCTTTTTCGTCGAATCGCCCTCCTGGCTCAGCCTGACATACTCCACCATGGCCTCCACCGACATCCCGGCGTTGCGCAGGCAGAGGGCCAGCTCCACCCAACCCAGGTCTCTCTCCTGGTAGTCCCGTATTCCTCCGGCCGTCCTTGTAACCGGAGGAATCATCCCTACCTTTTCATAATAACGGAGCGTATCCTGGGAAATACTATATTTCTCACTCACCTGTTTGATCGTCATTTTCATCCATCCTTCCGACTGCAGACCCATCTCCTCTCGCTGCACCGTTCCTCACTGCACCGGCCTTGTAGCCTCCTTCAGCCAGGCTCGCTCCGCCGCCGGCAGGTAGGGGGCGATGGCCTCGTTGACCCTGACGTGGTAATCGTTCAGAAGCTTCTTCTCGTCCTCATTCAATAAGGAAGGCTCTATCCCGTCCAAGTCAAAGGGCGCCAGGGTCAGGGTCTCAAAATACATAAACTGGCCATACTCCGTCTTCTCCCCCTTGCGGCAGAGCAGAAGGTTCTCGTGACGGATGCCGAATTTTCCCGCCAGGTACAGGCCGGGCTCATCGGAAGTCACCATCCCTTCCTCCAGCACGCAGCTGTCATTGCGCTCCGGCACAACCTTCCAGCGGAAACCATTGGGGGCCTCATGGACGTTGAGGAAGTATCCCACCCCATGGCCGGTTCCGTGATTGTAGTCGAGTCCCAGATCCCACAGCGGGCGGCGGCAGATATAATCCAGGTTCATGCCGCGGACGCCATGGAGGAAGCGGGCGGAGGCCAGATTCAGGTTTCCTTTCAGCACCAGGGTGAAATATTTCTTGTGTTCCCCATCCACATTGCCCAGGACAAAGGTGCGGGTGATATCGGTGGTTCCCTCCAGATACTGGCCGCCCGAATCCACCAGCAGAAAATCATCCAGCTTCAGCCGGCTGTCGGTCTCCGGCGTGGCCGCATAATGGACGATGGCCCCGTGCGGGCCGAATCCGGCGATGGTGTCAAAGCTGGGGCCCATGTAATGCTCCTGCTCCTCGCGGAAGGAGGAAAGCTTCTCGGCGGCGCTAATCTCCGTCACCGGGGTTCCGTTTTCATCGGTGATCACCTGGCTCCCCGCCGCGGCTGCCGCCTCGGCCCTCTTTTTCAGCCAGTACATAAAGCGAGTCACCGCCACCCCGTCCTTCAGATGGGCTTTGCGGATATTCTCCATCTCCACCGGATTTTTGACCGCCTTGGCAAGGAGGGTGGGATTGGTCGTGTCCACCACCTTTACGCCGGCGGGGATTCCCGCCCGCAGGGCGTAATTGACCTTGTCTGTGTCCAGCATCAGCGTGCGTCCCGCGCTCAGGCGGCGAATCCAGAGATAAATGTTGTTGTAAGGCAGGATCATCACCCCGTCGGCAGACAGGGCCTCCCTGCACCCTTCATCGAAAACCTTTTCATTGGCAAAAAGCAGCACCCGGTCCTCCGTCACTACCAGATAGGACAGAACCACCGGATTGCACTCCACATCGTCCCCGCGGATATTCAAAAGCCAGGCGATATCATCTAGGGAGGACAGAAGAAAAGAATCCGCCCCCTTTTCCTGCATCGCCTCCCGCACCTGGGCAAGCTTCTCTGCCCGGCTCTTTCCCGCATACGCTTCGCCCAGAAGCATCGCCGGACGGGCGGACAGGGGCGGACGGTCCGGCCAGACCTCCCCGGACAGGTCATGGGTGAAATCGATCTTCACCTGCTTAGCCCCCAGGCGCTCCGAAAGCTTTGCCGCCGTCTTCGCCGCCACAGTCCGTCCGTCAAAGCCCAGGCACTGCCCCGGTTTCAGCCGATCCACAAGGAAATCCTCCACCGTGGGAACCCCTCCCTGTCCCATCTTATACAGGTCGACGCCGCTGTCGGCCAACTGCTCCTCCGCCTGCAGGAAATATCTTCCGTCTGTCCACAGGCCAGCCATGTCCTCCATGACCACCAGCGTCCCGGCCGAGCCGGTAAAGCCCGACAGGTACGCCCGGCATTTAAAATAATCCCCCACGTATTCCGACCCGTGGAAGTCGTCGGTGGGAACCAGCCAGGCGTCAATCCCATTCTCCTTCATTTTCCCGCGCAGGGCGGAAAGCTTCTCTCTTACTGTCATTTCCGTATGCATGTCCTTACCTCTTTCCCAAGATAATTTCAAGATTATTTCAAAATTATTTCAACGTCAGTCTTTGCCGTGACGGAAGTCATCGACCAGCTCCACCAGCTCCTTTACCGCCGCGATCAGCCCGTCAAAGGCTCCGTATTTGAAAAATTCAATCACGATCAGGCCCACCGGCACCGCCAGTATCATTCCCCCGATTCCGCTGAAGCGGAAGCCCAGGTATAAAAGGAAGAGGGTGAGCAGGGGATTGACGCCCATGCTGTCTCCCACCACCTTGGGCTGGATCATCTGGCGCACCGCCTGAGTGATCAGCCAGCAGGCCAGGAGTCCGATTCCCATATAGATGCGCCCGCTGATTATTTCGAGCAGGGCCCAGGGAATCAGCACTGTGCCCGTTCCAAATACCGGCAGAAGATCCAGGAAGGCAATCAGCACGGCCCAGATGACCGCATAGGGCACCTGCAAGATCAGAAGGCCGGCCACCAAAAGCACGGCCACCACAACCATGATCTTAAACTGGGCCAGGAAATAGCCTCCCACCAGACGGCCGGTGTTGCGCCGCAGCAGGCCCAGATACTCCTGCACCTTAGCCGGCATAAGCCGCCGGTACAAGGCCGCCATCTTGTCTTTTTCCGCCAGGAAAAAGTAGGAGGACAGGATGGCAAAAAAGATGCCGACCACCACAGAGGGGATGCTCATGGCCAGGCTGCCGACGGCGTCCACCGTGGGAGCGCCCAGGCTCCCGGCAATATCCTGAATCGCCTCCACCAGGCTGTCCCCCAGGTTATTCAAAGTCGTCTCCAGATCCCCCGGAAGGCTTGGTATCAGCTCGTCCAGCCTGGCAAAGGCCAGCTGCAGCTGATCCCCCATGGACTCCAGAACCGAGGGCAGGTCGGAAAGGAAGCCGGCCAGCTCCCGCACCAGGCGGCTGATAATCGCGTAGCCGCCGATGATCACCAGGGCCAGGGCTCCTCCGATAATCAGCACCGTGCCGAATTTCCGCCGCAGCCGAACCTTGCGCTCCAGGAAACGGACCATCGGATTGGCAATCAGGGCAATAATCCCTCCCACCACAAAGGGGGCGAAGAAGCTCAAAAGCCGCGGCAGCAGCCAGAGAATCAGCCCGATTGTCACAAGAGGGATCAAAATATTTAAAGCTATCCGAATCAGTCTGCGAACCGTCTTCATATTGCTCACCCCTTATATGCGGCCAGGAACCGATAAAGCTTTTCCATCTCTTCCCCTGTGCCGATTGTGATGCGCAGATAATTGTCAATGCGCGGCTGCCGGAAATAGCGCACATAGATGTTTTCCCTCTTCAAATCCTCGTAAAGCTTTGCGGCCTCCCAGGCCGGATGGGTTACGAAAAGGAAATTGGTCCGGGAATCGGTGCACTGAAAGCCCAGCTGCCGGAGCCTGTCCTTCGCCTTCTCCCGGTCCGCGGCAATTTTGCCGGTCGTCTGTTCAAAGTATGCCCGGTTTTTCAGGGCCGCAGCCCCCGCCTTTATCGCCAGCCGGCTCATGGTATAGGAATTGAAGGAATATTTCACGTCGTTCAAAGCCCGAATCAGCTCCGGCTGTCCCAGGGCAAAGCCGATGCGCACCCCGGCCATAGACCGGGACTTGGAAAAGGTCTGCACCACCAGCAGGTTATCGTAGCGGCGGGTCAGCTCCACCGCGCTTTTTGCGCCGAAATCCACATAGGCCTCGTCCACAATCACCACCGAGCCGGGATTTCGCCGCAGGATCTCCTCAATGTCCGCCAGGGATTCCTCGATTCCCGTGGGGGCATTGGGATTGGGAAAGATAATTCCTCCGTTTTCCTGGAAATAATCTTCCTTTCGCAGGCGAAAATCCGCATCCAGTGGGATTTTCACAAAGGGTATGTGAAAAAGGCGTGCCCATACCTCATAGAAAGAGTAGGTGATATCCGGAAAGAGCAAAGGCTTAAACGAATGGAAAAAAGTCAGAAAGCTCAGAGCCAGGACGTCGTCGGAACCGACTCCCACAAAAACCTGGTCGGGAGACAGGCCGTAGAAGGCGGCCAGCGCCCTCACTAACTCCCCTGCTTCCGGGTCAGGATATTTGCGCAGAAGACCGCTCTCCTGCGCCGCCTCCCGCAGGGCCTCCTCCACCTCCGGCGCAGGAGGATAGGGATTCTCATTGGTATTCAGCTTCACGATGCTCTCTCCCGTCGGCTGCTCCCCCGGCGTATAGGGTTTCACATGGCGGATATTCTCTCTCCAGTCGCTCATATCTCTCCTTTCCCGCCGTCAGGCGCTAGTATCCCTACGGCGTATATACAGAGTTCAATGATATCAGATTCTCCCTGGTATCACACATACCCTACCTTGCGGCAACGTTCTTTCGCAAAATAGGGTATGGCAGAAAAGCTTATAGAGTTACATGCCCCTTACGGGCAAGGGTGTCAACCACCAGGCCGACATATTTTGCGCAGAGCGCATCGCTGGAAGCCTCCACCATGACCCGCAGCACCGGCTCGGTGCCACTCTGGCGCACCAGAATGCGCCCTTCGTCGCCCAGCTCGGCCTCGGCCTTTGCCACAGCGGCCTGGACATCCGGATCGTTTAAGGCCTCCGGCTTGCTTACCACCTTTACATTTTTCAAAAGCTGCGGATAAATCTTTAACGGCTTTACCAGCCGGGACAGAGTCTCCTTCTTCTCCAGCATTACCTCCATGACCTTTAACGAGGTCAGGATGCCGTCGCCGGTGGAGGCGTACTTGCTGAAAATAATGTGGCCGGACTGCTCTCCGCCGAGCCTATGTCCGTTCTGGGACATGTTTTCATAGACATAGCGGTCTCCCACCGCCGTCTTGACGTAATCGATTCCCAACTGATCAAAGGCCTTGTACAGACCCATGTTGGACATGATGGTCGTAACCACCGTATTGGTCTCCAGCATGCCCTTCTCTTTCATGTATTCCGCGCAGATATACATAATTCCGTCTCCATCCACCACATTTCCGTTTTCATCCACGGCGATGCAGCGGTCGGCGTCTCCGTCGAAGGCAAAGCCCACATCCAGGTTGTTGTCCTTGACAAACTGCTGCAAAACCTCAATATGGGTAGAACCGGCGTTGCGGTTGATATTGGTGCCGTCGGGGCTGTGATTGATAACGAAGGTCTTAGCCCCCAGGGCGTCGAAAACATTTTTCGCAATAGCAAAGGCGCTGCCGTTGGCGCAGTCCAGACCCACCCGCATATTTTTGAAGGAGCGGGTCGCCAGGCTGATCAGATAACCGATGTAGCGGTTGCGTCCCATCGCATAGTCGGAGGCGCAGCCGATATCATCCCGAACCGCCAGCGGAATCTCTCCCATTTCCCCGTCCAGATAGGACTCAATCCTTTCGATCACATCGTCGGTCAGCTTTTCCCCCTGGCCGTTTAACACCTTGATGCCGTTGTCATAGAAAATGTTGTGGCTGGCGCTGATCATGATGCCGCAGTCAAAATCCTCGGTGCGCACCACATAGGCGACGCTGGGCGTCGTCGTGACATGCAGAAGATAGGCGTCCGCCCCCGATGCGGTCAGCCCCGCCACCAGAGCATACTCGAACATATAGCTGCTGCGGCGGGTATCCTTGCCGATGACCACCTTGCAGCGGTGCTCCTGGCCGTAATACCAGCCCAGGAAACGTCCCACCTTAAAAGCATGCTCCACCGTCAGGACGCGGTTTGCCTCCCCGCGGAATCCGTCTGTTCCAAAATATTTACCCATTGTCTTATTGTCTCCTTATCCTTGTCTCGTTTGCGGGCAGTCCCAGGGAACCGCCCCGCTATCACAGTATATGCGGGAAGAATGCAATACAGTCTGCCCCAATGTAGCCTGATTTAATGCAGTCTGTCGCCGTACATCTTCTCAAAATACTGGCTGTACTCCCCGCTGATGATGTGTTTCCACCAGTCCTGGTTGTCCAGATACCACTGGATGGTCTGGGCGATGCCTGTGTCAAAATTGTACTCCGGTTTCCAGCCCAGCTCTGTCTCCAGCTTGGTCGGGTCGATGGCGTAGCGGCGGTCATGGCCAGGACGGTCGGTCACGAACTCGATCAGGCTCTCCGGCTTGTCCAGGGCCTTCAGGATGGTCTTTACCACCTCCAGGTTCGTCCTCTCATTGTGGCCGCCCACATTGTAGATCTCTCCTTCGCGTCCCTTGCGGATGATCAGGTCGATGGCGACGCAGTGGTCATGGACGTGCAGCCAGTCCCGGACATTGTCGCCCTTGCCGTATACTGGCAGCTTTTCATCGGCCAGCGCCCGGCTGATCATCAGAGGGATCAGCTTCTCCGGGAAATGATAAGGGCCATAGTTATTGGAGCAGCGGGAAATCGTCACCGGCAGTCCGTAGGTCCTGTGATAGGCCAGGACAAACAAGTCGGCGCTGGCCTTGCTGGACGAATAGGGGCTGGAAGTGTGCAGCGGCGTCTCCTCGGTGAAGAACAGATCCGGCCGGTCCAGAGGCAAATCTCCGTAAACCTCATCGGTGGACACCTGATGGTAGCGCTTCACCCCGTAGGTGCGGGCCGCATCCAAAAGCACCGTGGTTCCCAGCACATTGGTGCGGACAAAGATGCCGGGATCGGTAATGGAACGGTCCACATGGGACTCCGCGGCAAAATTGACCACCACATCAAATTTTTCCTTTTCAAACAAATCCATGACAAAGGGACGGTCAGCGATGTCGCCGCGGACAAACTTGTAATTGGGCTTGTCCTCCACCGGCTTTAACGTCTCCAGATTGCCCGCATAGGTCAGAAGGTCCAGATTGACAATCAGATCGTCGGGATACTTATTCACCATATACTGGACGAAATTTCCGCCGATAAAGCCGGCTCCGCCTGTTACCAAAATTTTCATTTTTACCTCCGCCGCGCCCCGCCGGAAGGCGGTCTGCGCTTTTTCATTATTTATCGATACATATTATTGTTTACTATTTGTCGATATATTTTCCGTCCAGCACGTCCTTCAAATAAGCGCCGTACTGGTTCTTCTTGAGCGCCTCGTAGGTCTTATAGAGTTCCTCCCTGGAAATCCAGCCGTTCAGATAGGCAATCTCCTCCAGGCAGGCGATCTTGCGGTGCTGATGGGTCTCTATGGTCCTAACAAAATTGGTGGCGTCCACCAGGGATTCGTGGGTTCCGGTATCCAGCCAGGTATAGCCCTGTCCCAGGAGGGTCACCTCCAGCTCTCCGTTCTCCAGATAGATCCGGTTCAGATCGGTAATCTCCAGCTCTCCCCTGGCCGACGGCTTCAAGTTCTTCGCATACTCCACCACCCGGTTGTCATAGAAATAAAGACCGGTGACGCAGTAGTTGGACTTAGGCTTCTGCGGCTTTTCCTCAATGGAAATCGCCCGTCCCTGCGCGTCAAACTCCACAATGCCAAAGCGCTCCGGGTCATCCACGTAGTAGCCAAAGACCGTGGCTCCCTTTTCCTTGGCGGCGGCCGCCTTCAGCTTCTCCCCCAGACCATGGCCGTGGAAAATATTGTCCCCCAGGACCATAGCCACCGAATCCTCTCCAATGAAGTCCGCTCCGATGATAAAGGCCTGGGCCAGACCGTCGGGGCTGGGCTGCACCGCGTAGGAAAGACGGACGCCAAACGGACTTCCGTCCCCCAAAAGATCCTCGAACCGCGGCGTATCCGCGGGAGTGGAAATAATCAGGATATCCCGGATGCCTGCGCTCATCAGCACAGAGAGGGGATAGTAGATCATCGGCTTATCATAGATGGGAAGCAGCTGCTTGGATGTCACCTTAGTCAGAGGATAGAGGCGCGTGCCGCTGCCGCCTGCAAGAATAATACCTTTCATGGTTTGCCCTCCTGATGGTAAACGCCCCTCCGGGCGCATTTGTCTTCTATAATATACCATAGGGGAACGGGTTTTGCAATGTCATCCCACCAGAAAACCGAGATGCCAAATAGCCCTGATAAAGAAACTATGCCTCTGCTGCATGGAAGAGCATGAGGTGCAAAGGATCGTGACCGCTGAAAGCAATGTGTTTAAGGGCGTATCCGTTGCATACAATGCAGAATATTTTTATTGTGACCGGGCAGATGAAACTTACGCCGACGAGCAGCAGATTTCCTCAAACGATATAGCCATGAAAAATGCCTACCGTAAGAAGATGAGGCTCCTTACATCTCACCAAATTGCAGCCATTCGCGCCAGATATGGTATTAGCCAGAGCGATTTATGCCTTCTTCTGGGATGGGGAAGAAAAACCATCACACGCTACGAGTGCCATCAGGTACAGGACATAGCCCATGACACGATTCTCCGGAAGTTGGCTTCGGAGCCCGAGTGGTTCCTGCAGCTGCTCCAAGCAGAAAAAGAATCCTTTTCCGCCGCGTCTTATGCAAAGTACGCAGAGGCCGGAACTGTTCTTTTCGAGAAGAATCACGATCTGTATCTGAAAAGCGCTATCCTGTCAAAATATGCCCGTTTCCTCCACAATCCGGAGGTCACAGGCGGCAAGGTATTATCGTTGGACGTGGTTGTCGATATGATCCGCTACTATGCCAACTCCTCCAGGGTGACGAACCTGTTCCGCGTCAAGCTTATGAAAATGCTGTGGTATGCGGATGCCCTTTCCTACAAGCGTCGCGGGCACGCTATATCGGGACTGGTATATCGGGCTTTGCCTATGGGGGCTGTTCCGGTGGCTTATGAATCCATTGTCGATCTGAGCGCCATCCATTGCGAAGAGGATGAAATCGTTGAAACAATGCGCCGAGAGGACGCATACACGGAAACGGCGCCGCATGATATTATCCAATTCAAGTATGCGCAAACGCTGCATTTATCCTGACGTATCAGAATATGGGGCTGTCGACCGACAGCCCCATTCTTTTTGGTTTTATCATCCGATTATCAGCGGCGTTGTTGCGCAAAAAACAATCGTGTAGGTGATCCAGGGGAGTATTCCTCCCAAAAAGTACTGTTTCATTGTGTAACCGCCCTTTTCAAAACCGATTGCCTGAGAGGCTGAAGACATAGGCGTCAGCAAAGCCAGAGAGGAACCTGCCTGTACCGCAAGCATCAGCATACCAGGGTTAATTCCGATCGTGATCCCGCTGGCAATAGCAAGAGGTTTGAAAATATTTCCTACGGCCGAATTGGACATAAACTGCGTGAGAATTGCAGTTAAAATAAAATATACGCCGCAGACGAAAAAGACATTTGTATTGCCGCCCAGTATTGTTGTAATTGCATTTCCAAGGATTTCCGTCCCTCCCGTTTTTCCGAGAGCGGTTGACAGAGGGAGCATGCCCGCAAACAGGAAGATCGTCGTCAATCCGCAATTTGTATGTATTTCTCTTGGTGTCAATACTTTCGTGGCCGACATCAAAAGAGCACCGATAAGACTGGGAATGTAAATCTCATACAGTCCGCTTAAAGCTCCTACTACTGTACCGATTACAACCAGAGCAAATACAATAAACACAAATTTTTCCTTTTCAGGCGTTAAAGAAGAGGTTTTTTTGGCTGCAATATTCTCCACATCCATTTCAACCGGGTTAATCTGTTTTTTGGCCGTATATCTATCGTAAAAGAAAACAATTACCAGCGACGCCGCAATGCTTGGAAGAAGTCGGGAAAGCATCGTGCTGAAATAATGAAGTTCTCCCGTGCCTCCCATATTTTCGATCATGGTATTAAAACCGATATAGCCCCCTGCGTTGCCTCCCAGCGGAATAACCCCCGCCCATATCATAGCCAGCGCAGCGACAGGCTGAACCAGACGCACCGGTTCTTTACGGCAGTCTTTACATACCTGATAAACGATAGGCATCATGAATGTCGCGGTAGCTGTCGCATTCACAAACAAACCGAAAATGAATGTCATGATTCCCAGACCTATGATAATTTTCCGATCCGAACTGTCCGGCTTAATCATGCTTCGGCTGATTTTTGAAAGCAGACTCGTCTTTGCCAGGCCGGCTCCTACGATAAACATGCCTGCCATCATGATCACGGTACTGTTCGACAGTCCTGCCCAGGTCTCTTCTCCCGTTAAAACCCCGGTAGCCTGCAGCGCAACAGCTGTAAAAATCGCTACGGTTCCAAAAGAAAACTTATTACACGCGAAGCCTGCCATTGTCAGGACAAAAATTACAAGTGTAATAATCAGTTCAGTCGACATATTTTATCCCCCTTATACATTTTTCAAACCC
This sequence comes from uncultured Lachnospiraceae bacterium, assembly GCA_944383835.1. Taxonomy (GTDB): domain Bacteria; phylum Bacillota; class Clostridia; order Lachnospirales; family Lachnospiraceae; genus RGIG7193. The sequence continues at coordinate 17,180 of CALWRE010000068.1, forward strand.
GTTTTATCTGTTAAATTTTTGTAATTACACTTGAAAACTCATACCAGGCAGCCCTCTCCAGAAACACCATCCTTCCCCCAATGCCTCTGTCCGCGCAAGCCTTATTCACATTTGCCACATATTCTGCCGGATCATATTTTCCGGAATACGCATCTTCCATATGAAGCGGAGCCATGATGCGAGCGCCCGTAATTTCCAAAACATCTGCCATTGCATTGGCATAGTCTGTTGTAAATTTGGCGCGATGCGCAAAGATCATATCCGGATGCAGGGTTTTCCAAAGATTTCGATCCTCGGGAGCAGTCAAACCAGGATTTCCAGCAAAAAAGCCGATTCTAAAATTATTGCTTAAAGTAAGCAAAAAGTTGGAATTAAACATGGTTCCCATATTTCCAAGCAGTTCTTCCTGCGCCGAATCATATTTAGGGCCGCCGCCCGGCTTGGCGAAGACATTGTTAAAGGAATCCTCTCTTCCGGATGGACGTTTCAAATTGTTCAATGCATGACGCGCGTGGAGAACCTCTATTTTAAAATCACCAAAATCAAAAACGTCTCCGGTCGTATATGGGATCATCTGAATAAAGGGAAGATCTTAAAGCTTTGCCAACTCGAAAGCAACGGCCGCATGGGCCATGACAAGGGGCTGGAAACGATCATACACCTTCCCAAGGGTTTTTACATGATCTCCATGGGTGTGATTTACAAAGACATAATCGCAGCCTTCCAGATCCTGCTCGTCATAACCGCAGGAGTAGCGCCCTTCTTTTTCAAGGCAGGGATCGATTACGAGCGTCTTTCCTCCAGGCAGCTTCATTTCCAGGCAGTTAAATGCAAAATAACGGACTTTGAATACTGGAATGCTGAGATTGTTCTCGAATTGATACTGCATAATGTAATTCCTCCTTATAAAAAATTCATTTTAATTTTGCTGCTGTCTCTCTCACCAATGTTTCCGACGGTTCCTTCCGATCTATGGCAGACACCTCATAGATCAGTTTAAAGAGAGAAACCCCTTCCTCTTCCGCCACCCTGCGGAACATTCCAAGATAATTGGAATGACAGCCGGCAAGGCCCAGCATCAGTTCCACCGGATTTACCGCCACATGGTAGTCATATTTTTTCATCGCCGGGATCAGTTTCTGCTCCAGATAATCCAGCAGGCGATATAAATCTACGTCCTTTAAATACCCTTCCTTTTTCAGGGTAGCTGCCGCCAATTCTGTAGCACAGTTTCCAGCGCTTCGGGCCATTCCCAAAAGACCGCAGTCAATTTCATCCGCCCCTGCCTCCGCGGCCGCAAGGGCATTCGCCTGAGAAAGCCCTAGATTGCTATGTCCATGGAAACCAACCGGGATGGAGAGAACCTCTTTTAAAACAGTCACGTATTTGGCCGCCTCCTTGGGGAACATCGTTCCTGCGGAATCCATGATCGTGATCTTATCCACGCCGGCCTTCTGCAGCATGAGCGCTTCTTTTGCCAGTTCCTGCGGCGTAGAAACATAAGCTTTCATCAGGGAATACCGACAGACAAGTCCTGCCTCCTTTACCATCTCCACCGCCTTTACGGAACCAGCGCCATCACCGGCATTTGCACCGACACGAAGAAAGTTAAGGCCTGCTTTTTCCGCCTCTTTGATATTAGAGGAATCTGCGCATTTAGCCAGCATAAACATGCCGATACGTCCTCTCTTTAAGTATGGCTGCAGTGTTTCAAAATACTCCTGGTCGGTCGGAGCCTGCTGTGCTCCGGCAAGCCCATAGGCCCCCAGTCCCTTGCAGTTTCCCATTTCAATGTCCAGGATACCGCAGTCTAAAAGGCCTTCAATCATGCTGGCAGTCAATTCCAGCGAAAAGCCATGTCCTACCACGTTCCCCCCATCGCGGAGGGTGTTGTCAAATAAATTCATGTGCAAACACCTCCTCTTCGTTATACAACCCTGTGCGACGGTTCTCCGCCTTCCAGCACCTTCAAGACTTCCTCTGCAACCTCCATCCCCATCCGCTCCAGGGCCTCCTCGGTGTCCGCGCCGATATGGGGAGTGGCGCAGAAATTATCCAGGGTCATCAGTTTGTTTGAACCGTTGGGCGGCTCGGAAACAAAGGCGTCGCAGGCTGCGCCGTAAATCCTGCCGCTTTTAAGTGCCTCATACAGATCGTCCTCGTTGACGATCCCGCCCCTGGCGGCATTGATCAGGATCGCTTCTTTTTTACAGCAGTCCAAGTTTTCCTTTGATATCATGTTTTTCGTATCAGGGGTCAGAGGGACGCTGATATTGATCAGGTCGCTGACCCTTAAAAGATCGTTCAGGTCTTCAAACTTTTCGATGCCCCAGCTCTCCGCCTGGCTGCGGGTGCAGTAGGGATCATAGCCTGCCAGGCGAACGGAAAATCCATTTTTCAGAATTTCGCCCACTCGGCGGGAGATATGTCCCATTCCCACCAGGCCTAAGGTCTTTCCCGTCAGTTCCCTTCCGCTTACCTCCGGCGGAGCAATTCGGGAAAAGCCTTCCTTCCTCGTTACCGCATCGCAGTAATGGATATGCCTGGAAACCGTCAGCATCAGCCCTACGATCAGTTCCGCAACGGAATTGGTATTGGCCGTCGGCGTATTGAGAACGGTAATCCCCAGTTCCTTTGCGGCCTTCAGATCGATGGTATTGCAGCCAACCCCGTGTTTTCCGATCACCTTCAGATTCACAGCCTTTTCCATCATTTCTCTTGTCACATCGATGTTGCGCAAAATAATGGCGTCCAGTTCCTCCGGGTGATCCCAGTTATCCACCAGCTCTGCTTTGGATTTCAGCAGTTCGACTGCTTTCGGGTCAATGAATTCACTTAAAAAAATCTTCATAAGACTTCCTTCCTGTGCATGCCTTCCATTGATTTCTCATGATGGCCATCCCTTTTGAAATCACTGTATGGCTTTATATTAGAGGCAACATTTGCTACATTCAATTTGCATTCAAACCGAAACTTTTAAATTATTTTTGTGGAAATTATACAAAAAATTTTATTTTTATCCCTATATGATAAAAAAATAACCATATTCTGCTTCAAAACTGAAGTAAAATATGGTTTTATAGATTTCAATTTAGGATTTGTTTCAAATTGGGAATTGTTTCAGATTAGAGATTATTTCAAATGGGGGATCATTTGAGCAGATACTCGTCCA
>CALWRE010000069.1 GCA_944383835.1 uncultured Lachnospiraceae bacterium
GATGCTGTCAAAGCGCCCGCGGGTATTCTCCTCGATCAGCTCCCTGGATACCTCCACATCCATCCGCGGAATGCTCATCTCATAATCGTTCACCTTGGCAAGCACCCGTTCCAGAAGGCCGGGATCCAGAAGGCGCAGGTTTTCCTCGATGACGCCTACGTTTTTCTGCAGGCCTTTTACGAAATTGCGCAGGTACTCCACCAGCTTGTCCTTGAATACCAGAAACTGCGCCGTCCGCATCATCTCCTCGGCCTTCACGCTGTTTAAATCCCGGATATAGTCCTGGTAATTCTGGTTCAGGCGGATGAAATCGTTGTTCAGGTCGTTCCACCAGGTATAGACCGTGCCCGCCTCCTCCCCGTCCATCCGGGCAAAGCGCTCCACATTCAGCCGAATCCGCTCCAGGAGGGTGGGCTCCAGGGAGGCCCCCTCGATGAAGAGGTTTTCCAGCCGCAGTACCAGCCTCTCGATCTCCACGCTGTACTCCGACATCTGATACCGGAATTTCTTGTTTTTAAACTCCTCGATGGAGGAAACCCTGCGGGTATCCTGCATCGTATTCAGGTTTTTCCACTCCGTCAGCATGTTCAGGTCCTGCTGACACCGCTCCATCCGGTAATCGGCAAAATAGGGATCCGCCGTCATCTGCGCATAGACCTCCTCCTGGTAGAGCCAGTAGCGCAGTTTCTCATAATTCTCATAAAAAATGCGCATAATGCTCCGATACCGGTCAACATTATCCGCATTTAAATATTTCGCTTCCGTAAGCGGTCTGAGCCGTTTATCCGTCACCTGCATCCTTTGCCTTCCTCCGCAGTCTGCTCTAAGCGGCAGCCGGATCCCCCCGGCCGCCGCAAAATCCTCTGTCACTTTCCCTAGTATAGACGATGGAGTCAGAGCACGCAACCGGAAAATGCATTTCGCGCCGGAAGGCGGCAGAAGGCTTCAGAGAAAATCTCCCAGGTTAAAGTCAAAATAAATGTCCATGGGGAGCTGCACATCGTATTTCTTAGCGAACCAGTCAATATATTCCGACGAGGGCTCCTTGCTCTGGTCGTAGGCCTCCTGCAGATCCTTTTTCATCTGCTCCCTCACCTCATACGCCTTGTCCGCATCCGCATAGACGATCCCATACATGATCCCATAACTGAAATAGATCTCATAGGGTCCCTCCTCCGATGAGAAAAGGCTCACCTCCAGCTCTTCATCGTATACCTCGTCTATCTCCAGATAGGTGTGTTTATAGTATCTCTGGCTTTCTGAAAAACACGAGGTTACATCCTTCCACTCTGCCATTTTTCCTTTCCTTCCTTTCCGGCCGGATCATCCCTGGCCTCTTAATTTTTTCTCCATTCCCTGTATGAGCACCGCCATCTCTTTTTCCGGCGGCAGGGTTTTGTATAAAATCCCGTAGGGGAAGTCCGCGTTCTCGCGGATCGGGATGCAGGTAAGCCCCAACGTTTGGTAATATTCCGGTATTCGATAGCCGGGGAGGACGGCCGCCCCATACCCGGCGCCCGCCAGGCTCAGGCACACCCGGTCGTCCTCGATGAAAAAGTCCGGGTGGTGAAGCCGGTGAAGGTTGACCAGATCCCGGATGGGATTATCACTGTTAAAGGGAATCAGCTTACTGTGGGGAAGAATCAGCCTCTCGTTCTCCAGCTCGGCGAAGCGGATTTCCGTTTTTCCGGCCAGCGGATGCCTGGCGCTTACAACGGCATAGGTTTTCATTTTCGTCAGTTCCATAAAGGCGAATTCCGTCCCTTTCTGCATATGGATGCTGGCCATCATAAAATCGATCTGCCCCGCTTCCAGCATCAGCAGCAGCCTGTCGTAGGTTTCGATCTCAATGAGCGGCTCCATGTGCGGAAAGACTTCCCGGAATCTGCCCAGGACGTCCGTAAGTAAAACCAGCTCCGCATTGGAATTGCAGCCGATGCTGATGCGTCCATGCCTTCTCTGTATATTCAGATTCTCCGCCGCCAGATCGCTCTGCCGGAGGATCTCCTTGGCATAGGGATAAAAAATCGAGCCCGCCTCCGTGAGCTTTACGACTTTCTGATTCCGGATAAAAAGCTGCGTCTTTAATTCCGTCTCCAGCTGCCGGATATGATGGGTCACCGAAGGCACCGAAAAATATAATTCCTGGGCTGCCCTGGTAAAGCTTAGCTTGTCCGCCACCGCCACAAAACATTGAAGCTGCTGTGTATTCATCGTCTTTTCCTTCGTATTCTCCCGTCTTCCCGCGGCGGCCGCCCCGCCGCATTCTTCGGACTGTGTTAAATATCTTCTAACACCGTTATTTTTTATTATACACCGCTTTCCGCTTTTTGTGCTAGTATGTTGTTTGTGAATTGTGTTTGTTAAATAACTTTTTATCTTACTTACAGGAGGAAGCAATGAAAGCGTATAAAGATTTTACTGTAATGGTAGTCGGCGCCGGAACGATGGGACTCAGCATGGCCCAGGTCATGGCGGCAAACGGAATCAAGACCTATATGACCAGCCGTCACCCGTCCACCTTGACAGAGGCTGCGGAAAAGATCCGGATTGCCATCGACGGGCTGATCCGGGAAGGGCTGGCCGACGAGCATTACCGGGAAAGAGTCGCCGCCAATCTCTTCCCGATCACCAATGATCGCTTTTCCGAAGTGGGAAAAGAAGTGGACGTGGTCTTCGAGACTGTGGTGGAAAACGCCGACGCCAAGAAGGCCATCTACCAGCAGCTGAACGACTGCTGCCGGGAGGACTGCATCCTGGCGTCCAACACCTCCGGGATGGATATCTTCACGGTGACGGCAGAGGTCCTGTCCCATCCGGAGCGCCTGATCATCGCCCACTGGTTCAATCCGCCCCATCTGATGAAGCTGATCGAGGTGGTGCGGGGCGAGAAAACCTCCGACGAGACGACGGAGACCATCCGGTCTCTCTTAGAATATGTGGGCAAAAAGCCGGCCGTGCTCAACAAGTTCATTCCGGGCTTTGTGGTAAACCGGATTGCCACCGTAATCAACCGGGAGCTTTACTACATGATCGAGCAGGGCTGGGTCAGCGGGGAAGACGCGGAAAACGCCATCCGCTATACGGACGGCCTCCGCTACGGTTTCGAGGGTCCGTTAGGGATCTGGGATTTCGTCGGCCTGGAGATTCCGATGACGGTGGCCAAAGGCGTCCTGCCCAGCCTCTGCAATTACACGGACCATATGCCTCTGGGCGATAAGCTCATCGCCGAGGGCAAGACCGGCGTCAAAGCCGGGGAAGGCGTCCTGCAGTACGGGCCGATGGACGAATATGTGGAGAAACGAAACAGAAGGATCATTCAGATGACAAAAGTAATGGAAAAATGGGATGAGGAGGATCGTTGAGAAACGCCATGGAACAGACAGCAAACAATACAGCTATTTTTGAACGCTTTGACAAAAAGAGAAACCGGATTTTACTATTCTGCCTGATCGGCGCCTTTGTGGTAGGCCTGGCCTACACCTGGTCCGTGCTGCAGATGCCCTTTATCCAACAGTTGGGCGGAGACTCCGTGACCTCCACCGTGGTGCTCTGCTACACGGTCACCGTTGTGACCTCCTGCATGGCGCCTTCCGTATTTGGATCGTTTACAAAAAAACTGGGGCCGAAAAAGACCGTCCTGCTTGGCACCCTTCTGTTCGGCCTTGGGTATATCATCTCCGGCCGCACCACCAATATGGCGCTTTTCTTCCTTTCCTTCGGCCTTGGCACCGGTATCGGCAGCGGTTTTATCTATCCGACGATCATGGGCTATATGGCCACCGTTTTCCCCGATAAGAGGGGTTCTGTCTCCGGAGCCATCGCGGGCGTATACGGCGGCGCCTCCATTATCTGGTCCCCGCTCTTAGCCGGTTGGATCGAGCAGAGCGGACTGGCCTTTGCCCTTCTCATCGCCGGCGTCATCGCCCTGGTCTGTATCGGTGCCATATCCCTGATGATCGAGCCGGTTCCGGAAGGATACGGGGAATACAAAGTAAAAGCGGCCGCACCGTCCGGGACGTCCAAAACGGTCCGTAAAACCACTCTCCCCGACCTGACGCGGGGACAGATGGTAAAGACCAGCATGTTCTATGTCGCCATCATCGCCTTTGCCTTTGGATGCACCTCCGGCATGATGGTCATCTCCCAGGTGTCCTCCATTATGCAGAAGAGCTTTGCCATGACGGCAACCGACGCAGCCTTCTATGTGTCCGTCACCTCCTTTATGAGCATGATGGGACGCTTTATCTGGGGCTGGGTGACCGACCACTTTAACAAATATGTCACGCTGAGCATTATCTGCGGACTTCCCATCCTCACGATGGGGCTGCTGGTGGTCTCCTCTTCCCTGCCGCTGACCGTGGCCTGCCTTGCCGTCACCGCCCTGTGCTACGGCGGATTCGGCAGCACGATCACGCCGATCACCGCCGATCTGTTCGGTTCCAAGCATGTGACCGAAAACTACGGGGTCATGTATCTTTCCTTCGGCTTTGCCGGCCTCATTGGCCCGCAGCTTGCCGTGAATTTCAGCAGCGGAGGAGATTATACCGCCGCCTACCTGGTCGCGGCCGTCATCTCCGTGATCGCCCTCATCATGGCCTTAATCGTCCGCCGGAAAGTAACCTCCAGCCTGGAGGTCAGCGCGTAAGCCCTGCCAGCCTCTCCGTCAGCTCCTGATAGATCGCCCGCGTCTGCGCGTCGTCCCGGCCGCCCAGCACCACCGTCTCGCCTGCCACGGTCAGAATCACACAGGAATCGCAGTCGTTGTAGGTATAGCGGGTGTAATCTCCGTAAATCGCATTTTCAAAGGCCCCCATGGCCACGCGCAGATTGCCCAGCCCGTTGGTCCGGCTGCCAGGAACGGCGTCCGACGGATCCTGCTCCTGATATTCGATGCTTTCGATATCCCGATAGGCAATGGTCAGATCGTCCCAGCCGGAGGCCTCCACCGTAAAGGAATCCTCCCCGTACACGATCTCCATATCGCCTGAGAAAAGACTCCAAGCCATAAAGCCGGCAAAGCCCAGGGCAAGGATCACGCCGGCCGCCGCGCCCCAGGGATTTACCCGGCTTTTCTCTATTTTCCCCTCCCGCACCTGCTTTCTGTAATACCGGTACGAGTACAGCATGGGGACGAAGGCCGCAGCCAGAACGGCAGCGACAAACAAAAGGACGGCGGCGGCCGAATCCCAGAACATCCCGCAGGCCATGCACAGCAGCCCGCTTGCCACCCACACCTTTCCGCCAAACCGGTGGGTGGCGTTCCAGTTATCGTCATTTTCCAGCGCCCATTTCACCCGGATTCCCATGGTATTATTCCGACGCACCTTCGGCAGATAATTGCCAACGCCGACAAACAGGAGGCCAAAGCCGAAGTACATAAAGAGCAACAGCACAGCTGTACCGCCTCCCCCCGTCCGAACTGAAGCATGCACCCCTCCCATCAGCAGGGAAACCATCGGGACGATCCAGAAAATCATCCCCAGAGCCTTCGGGCTCTGCCTGGCGTTTCGCCTATCGCGGAAAACGAGCAGAAGACAGAGCCAGTGCATGGCCAACAGGACAAAGGAATCGAAATAGACCATCCCCTCCTTCAGCCAGGTTATGAGCACAGGCAGCAGAATTACAAGGGAAGAGGCAATAAGCCTTCCCCTATTTTTCACAAACAGCTTCTCCATCGGTCTCTTCTCCTTTCAGATTGGCAATCCACAGGGTGACCTCCTCCAGAACGGAGACATTCAGCTCATAATAGATATACTTCCCCTCTCTCGTATCCCGGATCAGATCCGCCTCCCGGAGGACCGAAAGGTGCCGTGAGATCGAGGCCGAGGTAACGGGGAAACGTCCGGCGATCTCGCCGGCCGACAGCCTCCCGTCCCGCAGCAGATTCAAAATTTCCCGGCGGATCGGGTCCGCCAGCGCCCGTATCGTATTCTGCAGACTCACGTTCCATCCCTTCCTTTCCCGTTTTTTCCTGTCGCCTGCGGCAGACGCCCCTGCGGCATCCTGATGCTTTATCATTTATCACTCATCATTTAACATTTAGGTTAATTGTTAATTATAGTGTAAAGGAAAATCCCCTCCCTGTCAAGAGAGGAGATTTCGTTTTCTTATTTACTGCTGTGTCCGCCAAACACGTCAAAGCTCATGGTGTCCAGCCGGGCGTCGATGACCGCAACCTCCTCCGGCGTCAAAATCATCCTGCCGGCGTCAAAATTTTCCTTCAGCCGCTCCAGCCTGCGGGAGCCGGGAATCGGAATGATATACGGCTTTTTGCAGAGCATCCACGCCAGAGACAGCTGCCCCATGGTGGCCTGCTTTTCCTGCGCCAGCCCCTCCAACAGCTCCAAAAGCTCCTTCGCCTTGGCATAGCCCTCCTCGGTGTACTGGGGCATATCCGCCCGGTAATCCCCGGCGGCGGTGAATTTCGTGCCTGGCTTGAAGGTGCCGGTCAGGAAACCGTTTGCCATCGGGGAGAAGGCCACGTAGGCTATATTCAGTTCCTCGCAAACCGGGAAAATTTTCTCATGCATCCGCGCCATCATGGAATAGCGGTTTTCGATGGCTGTCACCGGGCAGACGGCGTTGGCCCTGCGCAGATAATCCTCGGTCGCCTCGGAAATGCCCCAGGTCCGGATTTTCCCTTCTTTTATCAGCTGCCCCATGGTTTCCGCCACCGTTTCCGGCTCTACCGCCGGGTCCATGCGGTGCTGGTAATACAGATCGATGTAATCGGTGCCCAGCTTTTTCAGGCTTCCCTCCACGCTCTTTCGGATGGTCTCGGGCCGGCTGTCCAGCCGCAGGCTGCGGTCCGGATTGTGGGAAACCCCCATCTTTGTCGCAATCACGACCTTATCCCGAATTCCCCGAACCGCTTCGCCTACAAGTTCTTCATTGTAAGAAATGCTGCCGTCCGGATTGACGCCGGTATAGCATTCGGCCGTATCAAAAAAATCATAGCCGTACTCCGCCGCGGCCCGCAGGGTATCCACCGCCGTGGTTCTGTCTGTGGGATCTCCGTAGGCATGGCTGAAGCCCATGCATCCCAGGCCCACCGGGTTGACATATAGCCCGCTGTTTCCCAATCTTCTCTTTTCCATGCATCCTCTCTCCTTCTTTACTTATTTGCAGATAAACAGAATGCCCCATCAGCCATTGCATCTTCGCAAATTACGGATCAGCCGGCTGAATGGCCTTCCAGCTTGTTGGTATTATAAGCTGTGCCCATGCGATGGGGAAGTCTCGATAAGTTTTGCAGTATATACCCGACGGTTGCAGCTGCCGGATCCAGGATTTCAATCCTTCAGCCCTTTGATCCAGGCCTCCACCTTGCTGCGGGAATTCGCCGCTTCTGCCCCATGGATTGAAAGGCCGCTCTCAACCTTAGCGCCCCTGCAGATTTTCTTCAGATCGCGCTCGCTGCCGCCCATGCCGCTCCCCTCGTTGGTGCAGAAGGGAAGGATGCGTTTTCCTTCCAGGTTATAATGTTCCAGAAACGTAAACATTGCCATGGGCATCGTTCCCCACCAGTTAGGGAAGCCCACGAAAATGGTGTCATAGTCATCCAGGCTGTCCGCATACGCCTTTAGCTCCGGCCGCGCCCCCTCCCGAAGCTCCTTCTTCGCCTCATCCGTACAGGCGTAGTAATCGGCCGCATAGGGCTTCACCGTTTCCACCTCGAACAGATCGCCTCCGGTTATATCTGCAATCATCTCCGCCACGATCTCGGTGTTTCCCTTGGAAAGATTTTTGATGCTTCCGTTCCAATAGTTCTCGCCCTTGCGGGAATAGTACACGATCAATGTTTTGCCCATCTATAAGACCTCCTGCTGTTCTGTTATGATCTGTTATAATCTTGTTCCTTTCTGTTCTGTCTCCTATTTTAAATACTTTTTTCAGCGTTATCAATTTCGATTTCGGGCGCTGATAATTAGCAAAACTTATGCGAATCCATGGACAAGGCGCAAAAGCCGTGCTACACTGAAATCTGGAATGGAGGGAGACAAAAATGGAACTGCAAACAGAACGATTATACATCCGCAGCCTGCGGGAATCCGACTGGCCGGCGCTGCAAAAGATTTGGATGGATTTTGAAGGGTCTGCGTATGCTGTTTACGACGCCCCTCTGCCCACGGATGCCAAAGGGGCAAAAGCGCTGACGCAAAAGTTTGCCGACAGCGGCCTGTTTTTCGCCGTATGCCTGCCGGATCGCCCGGCGGGACCTGTCATGGGCTACGTGGGCTTTCATAAAGAGGGCCAAAGCTTTGATTTAGGATATTGTTTTCACTCCGCCGATGACCGTCTCTTTTGCGGTGAACCGGTAGACCAGAGAGGGAACGCACAGACAGATCGCAAAAATGGCCGCGATCAGACCGATCACCAGCCCCACCGGATAGGTAAACCTGGCATAATCCGCAATGCTCGGCACCGCCTCCGCCACCAGTAAGAGGAAGGCGTTTCCCAGGGTCATGATCAGTATGGTCGAGAGCAGGGCATAAAAACCGCCCTCGAACGTCAAAATCCGCCGAATCTGCCTCTTGGTCATGCCGATGCTCTCCATAATGGCAAACTCATTCCGTCTGGCAATAACGCTGGTGAGCATCACATTGACGAAGTTGATCAGACCGATGGCAATAAGCAGGATTGCCGCCCCATTTCCGATCAGGCCGATGGAAAAATACATCTGATTGAAATAATCCAGCATAGAAACGGCGCTCTCGAAATCCCACTGGCCGGAGGGCAGGGTGGCGTTGATCGCGTTCAGCTCCCAATCTGCCGCCTGCAGCTGGGCTGCGCTGCCGACGTCCACGCCGATATCATACAGAATCGCCGTTTCTGTCAGCCGCTCCATCCCCGCTTCGCTGACATAGATAACGGCCGGGATGGCTCCCACCCATCTGCGGTGTCCAATACGGAAAAGGTCGTCCAGATCTTCATAATGAAAGGCTCCGGCCACCTGAAAATCCGCCGTCCGTCCATCCGCGTTATCCGAAGTCAGGCGCAGCTTCTTTCCCACAAGGGATGCGTTGGGCGCAAAGGTCTCCGTGTCCATGCCGGCAATGCAGGTTTCTCCCCTTCGGAACGCCTCCATATCGATGGGCGCAACATGGGTATCGTTGTACCGCTCCACAAGCGCCTCATCGATGGTCGCCACGTAACAGCCGTACTCCCCGGCGGCGGCCAGTTCCTGCAGTTCGGAAATCATCTCCTCGTAGGTCTTGCCGTCCTGATACAATTCATCGTGCTCCATCTGCAGGAAGGTTTCTAATTCCAGGGGGTCAAAGCCGATCTCCGCCCAGGTGATTCTGCTTGCCGAAACCGCCGTCACCCCGTCCACCTGGGAAAGCTGTTCCAGGAAATGCTCGTCAAACTGAGGCGTTTCTTTTTCCAGGTTTTCAAACTGGGTGAACTGCAGATCGGTATAGCGGAAATCGTATTTCATATACCGTTCGATATAGTTTTCGCCCCTGATGCTCCCCAATATGCCGTTGACGCCCAGGATTGTGACCGTCCCCATGAAAAGAGACAGAAATACCAGCACGGCCCGCTTCTTATCGCGGAATACATTGTGAAACGCCATCACATGGAGTTTGCCGCCGTTGGTCGAATTCCTGTTTTTGGCCTTTTTGGGCGCAAAGTTTTGGAAACGGAGGGCTTCTACGGGAGAAATCCTGGCCGCCGCTTTGGCCGGGGCATTGCAGGCAATCCAGACGGTCGCCGCCGAGAAGATAACGGAAAGCAGGAAGATGGCCGGATGGAAAAACACGACGGCGTCCATACTGGAACGCCCCTCCTCAAACCCCTGCCTCAGAAGCAGAGGGACGATGCCGAAGGAGACTGCTGGAAGAGCTCATGGAAACCGAGCCGACAAAATACTGATCGTCGTCCAGCGGAATGTCTTTTTGAATCCGGTAGTAATCTCCCGGCATCTCCCTTAGGGACAGGGACAGGGTTTTGTCCTCCTGCGCCGCATACCCTCCGGCCGTACAGTAGCTTTCCGAGACAAAGGCCATTCCCGTTCCGGTATAGGAGCGAAACCAGCCGCTCAGCGAAAAGATCTCCTGCTGCTCTCCGTTTTTAGAGGAAAAGGCCAGGGGGATTTCCATATGGAGAACCGGGTCGGTAATGCCAAGAAATTCCAGAGCGTCCTCGGACAGCATGATTTCATCCGCCCGGACCGGATAGGAGCCGTGCATCTGGCTGATGGCCCCCTGGAAATGCTGCTCCCATTCCGTTTCATCGTAATACTGGATGGCTATGGAGGATTCCCGCCCCTCCGCGTTTGTCCGGACGGCGGAACCGACCCGATAGCGGACGCCGACCGTCTCCACATAATCCAGGGCGCGGATCTGCCGTTCCTGCCCGGCGGTGGGGGCAGCCAGGGTTACATCGGCCGAGGATCCGGCCGTGCGCACGCCGGTCAATTCCATGTTTTCCATATAGTTAATGCCCAGGCTGAAAACCGTGGTGATCATAAAGGTGGTCAGGACGACTGCCAAGACGGCAAAGAGGTTGCGGATGCGGTTGGCCCGCATCATCCCCTTTTCTACTTTTTTAACGGCTTCTTTATTTCGGTTAGCGTGCATAGCCCACACCTCCCGAAACGATTTTCCCATCCTCGATCCGGATGGTCCGGTCAGCCATCTGTGCGATTTCCTCGTTATGGGTGATCATGACCGTCGTCTGATGGAACCTCCTGCTGACCGCCTGCATCAGCAGAATTACATCCATACTCGTCCTGGAGTCCAGGTTGCCGGTGGGCTCATCGGCCAGGATAATGGCAGGCTTGGCGGCCAGCGCCCGGGCAATCGCCACCCTCTGCTGCTGTCCGCCGGACAGGCTGCCGGGCATATTCTGCAGCTTCCGCTCCAGGCCGAGGGTATGGATGACCTGCTTTACAAAAGCCGTATCGGGATTGCCGCCGTCGATCTCAATGGGATAGACAATATTCTCATACACATTGAGAACCGGCAGCAGGTTGTAGTTCTGAAAGACAAAGCCAATATTCCTGCGCCGGAAAATGGTCAGTTCCTCGTCCTTCATCTGCAGAAGCTCCCTTCCCCGAATCCGCACGCTCCCCGAGGTGGGGCGATCCAGGCCGCCGATCATGTTGAGCAGCGTGGATTTGCCGCTGCCGGAGGTGCCGACAACGGCGACAAACTCTCCCTCCTCCACCGAGACGGACACCCCGTCCAGCGCACGCACCTCATTTTCCCCGCTCCCATATATCTTTCGCAAGTCTTTTGCCTCAAGTACAGCCATAACCGGAACCTCCCGCTTTATTTTGTTCCTTTAGTATAGCAGCCGCCTCTTACAATCTTATTACAAGGAAGAACTGGCAGGGCCGGTGGGGCGGACGGGGCAGACAGCAAGAGCCGAAAAGTCCGCTTCTTTCCGCGGCTTGCCGGCTCTCTGTCTGCTGTCTGCGCTTGTACTTTTATTGGCAGGAAATAAATTCCGCGATAATTCGGGCCGCCTTTTCGGCATTACTGGCTATTGCCGGATATCCTTATTGCCGGATGTCCTCCCTGTTCAAAGATCCGGATTGCCGCATTTGGAATGAGGGCTGCCACTTCCCCGTATTCCTGGGCAAGATCTTTCCGGCACATCTCGTCCTCTCTGCTGCCCAGAAGCAGAACGGGAATCTTCATAAATCCCGCCTTTATTGCCTCGAGCATTTTTCCGCATCGATTGCCAACGTAAACATCAGCACATACAGCGCATCCGCCGGATCTACGATATCCAAAACATAGGTGTCTGTCATATGAAAAAGTTCCTTCGATATGACCGCCACCGTATTTCCGGCTCCATCTGTAATCGTATAATCCCATTCCGCCCAGTTTCCTTCGATATGCCACCCGTTAAAATCGATATTATAACGCGGTTTAAAAAAAGTCAGTTCCTTACAGATGGAGCCGATCATCCGCTCTCCCTCATATATCTCGAACTTCGGAAGGAACGTAAATACACGCTCCTTCACCATGCCCAGCTCCCAGCCAAAAGAATCAAAGATCTTGAGGCAGTGCCCCCAGGACAGCTGTCCTTTTACCACATAAACCGTATTTTCATTCTCGTCATAAATGTCGTAGCTGTCCAGCCATGAAAAAAATCTCTGCTTAAATAGTAGCTTCATGTCTCTCCCCTCCCTGGTGCATTAAGCATTTGCTTCTCATAATTTGCGAATCCATTACTTTTTTGCAACAATCAGGTATCGATGAATAGTCCCTTCAATCCTACCGTCTTTATCAATCATCTTTTGCATTTTCAAGAGTTGTTCAAAACACTTGTCTACAGAAAAACCGGGAAACTCCCATTCTATGATATGGGCAAACCAAACAAACGCTCCTACATCATAAAATTTTATTGGACGGTATGCTTCTTCTGTCCGAATAAGTTCAAATCCGGCGTCTTCAAAATATTTGCACTGTTCTGTCAAATTTAAGTGTGAAAATAATTTTTCCGTTTTAGATAATACCAGTTCAGCCAAATCCCTATCGTTATCTTCGCCTACCTGTTCCGTAATAAACACTCCATTTTGACGTAATATCCGGTACAACTCTCGCGTATCAAAACTGCCATGTCTATTGATAACCAGATCAAACGATTCATCTCCAAATGGAACTCTTGATGGATCATGGCATTCTCTGAAATCAATTCCCAACGGCAACAGTTTTTCCCTACAGAGTGCAACATTGGGTGGATACCCTTCTGTTGCAGCGGTTCTGCCATATGGGTGATTTAAAAAAAGCAAAAATTCGCCACCACCAGTATCATAATCCATAATGTCTAAATTTCCATACAGATACTGTCTTACAATCTCTTCATAATCCCATGGCAAATCATTTTCTTCCTCATATCTGCCATGAATATGTGAAAAATCCCATCCGTGAATATGTGCGATATCTTCTTCCTGTTTCCAAACATTTCTCAAATATGCTTCATTCATAAAACTGCTCCTTTCATTCGACTAATATTAATTTTCGATAGGTGCAGTTCCTGACAACATAAGCAAAATATTAACCTCGATACAATCTGCTGTCAGTTTTTAGAACTGCACCGAGTAATTAATTCGTTTCATCACTGATTACCTCCAAAAATTGCGGTTTACTATATACATACTATATACAAATTATACACTCCGCCATGAACACTGTAAACCCTGACTGCCTTAATCTATTCTCAACCTATTCTCAACCTATAAGTCCCCCTTCCATAAGGAAAGAGCCCTGATATACTACGGCAAATGACAGCATACGCGGGCTCTTTTTCCACCTTTAGATAACGTCGATTGCGTCAATGAACTGCTCGAACTTGCGCCTCTTAATCTGGACGCGGTTGCCGTTCATCAGCACCCAGTCAGGCGTCGGCACCTGCTCCGCAAGCCGTCGGAGTTTCCCCTCGCCGATGCGGAAGTAACGCGCCGCCACCTCGATTGTGAGTGTGTACTTTTCCCAGACCGGTATGTCCTGTGCTGCCATACAGTCACCTCCCTTCATAGGCAACAGCAAAATAGATAGCTACATTGCTATGATACTTGCTGCCTATTAAAGTTTGAAGTACAGCTTTATTTCTCCGTATTTTTCCATTTATTGTATTTTTCCAGCATCTCTCAGCACCATTTTCTCGCATCTTTATGGATACCAGGAATGAGAATAATGTATCTTTAGCATTTCGTATTTCTTTCTGTAATCTGTTTCCCTATCTCTCGGATACCTTCTCGGCTATATCTTCTGTAATAAAAAAAGACCCTGGAGAGGATGATGTTCACCCTCTGCAAGGTCTATTGCTACTTGGATTTTTTCTTATATCTCTCGCTCTTTCATTCTTTCCTTTTGGAGCAGGTTTTTCTTGCTCTTTCTCTTCTCTCATGGAAAATGAAAGTTTGCGGAAAGGGAAAAGGAAAAATGTAAGCACATTATGTTTATTCAAACTCGCTCCCACCAGGCATATTCTAAACGGATTTGCTTATGGGATTTAGCTCAGAGTATTTGAATTGTTTTCATTAATCCAGATAGTTTGGACTATCTGATTTTTTGTTGCCATGGTGTTGCCACGAATATTGCGACTTATTTTGACTGTTTTCTCAAGGCTTCTATTGCGCTGAAAATGTCTACATCCGCGGTTTCCTTGGACCATTCATCCCAAAAATCAATTGTTGCACTCTTGGGCTTCATATTCGGAGGTGTAATCCGGATTCTACTCGGCAACAAACTTGCGTCACCAACAACGAGGGCTTCCCCAATGTCTAATATCGGAAGCATTTCTGCATAGTCACCTAAGCTGTCAGGCAAAAGTCGTTTTACAACGGATTGATCGTCAACATTAGTCAAATGCATAGCTATAAAATTATTGCTTTGGCTCAATACAGTACGATTTACTTCAGAAGGTCGCTGCGAAATAACTACTAAACCAATTCCGTATTTTCTTCCTTCTTTTGATATTCGTTCAAAAGTAACTAAACTTGCGTCGTCAATGCTTTTCTCGGTATTGGCAGGAATATACAAGTGTGCTTCATCACAGAAAATTGCTATTGGATGTCTATGCTCAACAGTTGTCCATTGTTGAACCGAAAAGATCACGCGAGCAATAAGAGATACTATTAAGGGGAGAATATCTGACGGCACCTCGGAAAAGTCAATGATCTTTATACCTTTTTTGCCGTTAACCGAAGGTAGCATTAACTTACTGCAAAGCGTACTCATATAATCGTAATTCAGCAAATTCTCCTCTGATGCAAACATAAAGTTCAGGCGTTTATCTTTTTGCTTGGTTTCCAAGCGCTGGATAAAACGTGTGAGTTTTCCGTTATATGGTCCTTGCTTTTCGCTCCTGGCTCCGGGGACCATTTCTGTATCTTTATGTTTCAAGGTTTTCAGGAGTAGGTCAAGGCTATATGGGACAGGGCTATCCAATGTGATATTTGCTTCCATTTCAGCTTTGTCCGCATTTCTCAGAAATTCTTTCTTTCCTTCAATAACTGCATTACTAAACATCATGGCTTGGTTAGGCGCATTATTATCGCTTCTATCAAGCATTAGTGACAACATTTCCTCATAAGTGAGTAGCCAATACGGCAGGAAAAGCATTCCTTCTCTCATTTCATCATTTGGGCCGGCTACTTTGAGATGGGTAAAACTATCTCCCTGCAGGGTGGAATACTCACCATGAATATCAAACAGTATTGCATTTGCCGATTTTAAAGCCGCAACTTGTTCAAGTATCTTAGCTACACACCACGATTTTCCAGAGCCTGTACTTCCAACAATTACCGCATGGCGTTGAAATAATTTGTTTCCATTAAGCCACGCTGTAGCATCTTCATCGATAGAGTAATTACCGATTTGTAAGCTAACTCTATCTTCACCTTCAGGAATAGAAGATATTGCTTGCATGAAGCGTTTCAGCCTATCCCCATGTATAAGATGACATTCAGCGTTTATGGTTGGCACGGTAGCCAAAGAACGGCGAAAGACATTATCTTTCCCTGCGTCCCTGTCGAAGTGCGTTCCAATTAAAATCACCTTTATAATATTAAATCCAAAGTCAGGAGATAGATCTGCATCAGGAGCACTATATGCCGACTTGCGTATAATTTTAGATACCAGCCCGATTAAGTGTTGCCCAATTTTAGAGCTCTGAATAGAAATAAGATGGTTTACTTGTAATCCGCGCAGCTTGTCGTCATTTTCTACTTTCACAATCACAGTGGATGTATCTACACTTTCGACAGTACCGAGCAATTCATCAGGGGCATATTCAAAAATACTCATTCTATCCCTCCTTACCAAATTTCCATAAACTTATCTAAGAGCCAGTACTGCCCTTCATATACTTCTTCCCATCCATTTCCATATACTTTTGTATGAGTGGCGTCTGCCAATTCAAAAATCAAGTACTTGCTTATCCCTGCTTCAATAATATGTTTTTTACACGCCGATGTCATTGTTCTTGCGAGAATGACAATAGGTTTGCCTTTTGAAATCTGTGTTAAAAGCTTTGGCTGAATATGTTCATCATTAAATCCGTATCCAACACATAGGTACGCCCCCGCTTGCACAAATGCATTATCGGCTTCGGAAATAATAGTTCTATAAGGTTCATCGTGAGTGCTGCTGTATTTTTCTTTACCCGGAGGGATAATTAAGGGTTGAAAGTTGTCCGGAATAGTTCGTGCAAAGGGAAAAGACACTGTTGTCCCATCCGAAGCACTGAACCAGTCCAATGATCCATGAACCTTCCATATATCAACGACTCTTTCACGAACCCGTATTCGCCTTGTTTTTAATGGCCCTGAGGGAAGCTCTAATTTTTTAACCAATCCCCCTTCAAAACCGGTGACAGCAGTTGCACCAACTCCATCAACAGCATACTCCGCCAAGCGATCATAGTTGGTTGTCACAATAACAGCCTTATTAGGCGTAGGTGCAATTACTTTTTTGATCAAGGCGACTAACGCCTTAGGCGGTTCTAAGGAATGTTGGTCAAAATACAGTAAATCACTTTTATTGACGGTTGTCCACACAACAGTTCGAATTTCTTGTAGTGTTTCAGGCTGAAGGGTTACACGATCAATTGCTCCTTCGAGTCCAATGTCATCTACAGCGGTACAAAAATTGCTGTAATTAGGGTCTGAGATTACAATATCCGATTTCTTTATTTCTTCTGCCAGACCGCCCATAGAAGGAAGCTCATATGGCATGGATGCGCCTGAGCCTAAAACTATCAAAGGACTATTCTCCAAATACCCTTGGAGTAAACTCATGCAGCCACTCCATTCCACAGATGTTCCTCCTTTTTATTCGATAGAAAGTGTTCCGTCGATAAATGATGCTGGATATGATAACCGCATAATTACCTTTGGAAATACAATAACATACGCGTATACTGTTCCCTCTCCAAACCGATTGTGTAGCAGGCTTCTACCATCGGGACAGAAACTCACTTCTTCGGGTAAAGAGCGTAGATATGGTAACTCAATCTTTTTTACAGGACATTCGGGAAAGCTTGCCTCAATGGCAACAACTTGTCCCTCGCCAAAAGTTATATGTCGAACAATGGCACCGGCGGGCACGAGAAGTGCTTCATCTGTCTTTCGTACAACGATTCCACTTACGATTTCAGCCGCAGTTTCGGAAACAGTAACATCAATGTACTGCTTCCAAGCAGGAGCCTCCAAAATATCCCTTCGAGATTCACACTTTACAATCAAATCTCTGAGCTTTTCGGGAGCCGCCTTGTTGGCCTCAAACATCGCAACAAAGTATTTTTGGAATTGAGCCAAGGTCAGAGGGACAATATCAAGCCGCTGCTTCGTATCATCTTTGGTGTACCAAATACCATGCCTGAAGGTTTCTGCTGTGTTCGTATCGATGCGGACAGCAATAAACATACCGTACACAGGCTTATCATACTTCAAGACGGCATCGGAAACATGGCGTCTAACCGGCTCACCCTCCATTGCCTCCTGCCGAGAAGAGGTAGACATTGTGACTTCAGTCAAAATGGTGAAATCTTCAAATTCACAATATAGGTCACCCTTGCCTCCACCAGCAGCCGAAACAGGCAAAAAGTCAGAATCCAATTTGAATCCGCGAACTTCATAAGGCTCGTTGACCATGTGATCGATTGCTAACGCAGCGCGCCAAAGAATCCACTCCAAATAGGCGGGCATTTCATCTTTAGGCACTTCGATCGCATTGTCCTCATCATAGATAAGCTTACCGCCGCCTTTTATGATAAGCGACATATAATCTCTGATTTCTTGCCATTGGTTGCACTGATCTTTGGCATATTGGATTTCATCAGTCTGTGCAAGAATATTCTCCAGTCTCCGCCTTGCAATATTGATTTCTGCCGCGGTATCCAGCGGTAGGTCGGTTATATCAAACAGAATGTGACGATCTTTCATCTGCTTCATCAGATCATCCAGCAAGGCTTTCGCCACATCGACATTGTCGGTAGGCAATGGAGCTCCACTGCAAAGCAATCTGTAT
>CALWRE010000070.1 GCA_944383835.1 uncultured Lachnospiraceae bacterium
CTACGCCTTTAGAATTTAGAGGCTAAAGACTAATACTCAGAATATCGATTTTAACCGTCCTTTCCAATGTACAAAGAGGCACTCGAATTTCGAGTGCCTCTTTCTTTTATCAATCAGAGGTGATGAACCATGGGGAGACCTAAAAGGATATCCCCTGCCCTATGGACAGGGGATATCCTGACGACTCTTTTATTCCGCATGCGGGAACCTCCATGACTCCGCCACGCACGGGTACAGCACTGCCCCGCAGTCCCGGCAGATTACAAGCTTCAGACGATTGCCCAAGAATCCATTCCGCCGGAAGGTCACGATGGCCTCATTCTGTTGCTAGCCAATCCCCCAGGTCATACGATCCGCATCAGGCGCAGCGGGTGACAGGAATCTGCGGCTGTTTTTCACTGTAGATCAATTCTTGAAGGATAGCTGGGTTGGAAATGCAAGGATTTTCAAGGAATTATAAATGGATATTAATAGTAAAAGTTCCTTGCCCTAAGGCAAGGAACTTTTACTATAATTGCAAGATTGTGATAGCTTATGCGTTTTTCATGGCAGCTTTCTCTGCGCGTTCCTTCCGAGCAACACGGAAAATTGAGATGACCAGAGGGATGCCAATCGCCGGGCCACCGATGATGCCGAGCGCACCCAAAATAAATTTGACGATATTCATCATTCCCATGAAAGAGATGAAGTAGTTTATCAGTAGGAACACAAAGGAAATGATGAAGTACTTTGTACCGATGCTCACACGTTCGGATTTCCAGACTTTGGAATAACGCTTACCGATGTTGAAGCAGAAGACAGGGCCGGTGGAAACGAGAGCGGCCAACACGAGCAGCCAGTACAGGACTGCAAGCCAAGGAGACAGATACTGCTGGCAGATCCAGAGAATCGGCGCGTCGTTGATTGCATCAGGCATATAGGGGAGCGTGACGATGCTGGGGAGGAGAAAGAGCAGGCCCAGGGAGATGCCGATGGCAATGCCGGAACCATAGCAGTCTTTTTTGTTACGAATCTTATCAGCATGGCTGCACAGGGTGCTGCCCCAAGCAGTGGATGCAAAGCCGAAATTGATCACCGTCCAATAGCCCACGGCGAGGGAAGTATTGGTCCAGTCAAGCCCTTCCTGAAAGTTGCCGAGACGTTCCCAAAAAACATCGCCGCGATCCTGAAGAACCGCAATAAACAAAACCACAAAGCCAATGACCAAGGCGACAGTCAAAAAGGTATCGAATTTCCGAAGAAAGGCGGCACCATATCTGGTCAGAAAGGCAAAGACAACCACGGCGATCATGCTTGTGACTGCAGTAGGCCAAGACACGAGATTCCCCATCATTTCCGAGAACAGCGCAATGGCAGCCGCACATGCAGAAATAGCCGTAAGAAGAGTGTGGAAATCAAAAAAGAGTGTTACGATTTTTTTGAGGATGGGGCTGGCGTTTTCTCCTTGCAGACCATACAGAGCGAGATAATAGCTATTATAATCCGTTACCTTGTATGCATGGATAAACCGGAGCATGACCGTGCAGAAAAAACACATCATGATTACAAAGATCAACAGCAGCGGCAACATATGACCACCGCCCATAGGGATGAAATAGGCGACAGAGTATGCGCCTGACGCAGTTGCGCCGCCGCAGAAACCGCCAAAGATCAGGCCTGCCAGCGGCAGCCAAATGCCAAGTGAAACCCTCAAAGCTGATTTTTTATCCACGATTTTTTCCCCCTCTTTTTAGAATGTTCAATTCCCGTCTGCTTCTCTTAAACAAAGATTTTTGTATCTTCCCGCCTCGTCAGAGGCGGGAAGGTACAAAAGAAAGGAGATATAGAAATCTTGAGGCTATCCTCAAGAGATTCAACACGGCGATGACAGCTCTGGCCCGCAAAAAACTCAGTTCTTGTAATAGGGGATGAGATATTCGTCCAGTTCGGTGCCGACAATGTTGTTGAAGTAGTTATTTGCCAGAGTTAGCACCGCATAAGTAATCACGATTACCATGGTCTCCTCATCGTAACGGGCCTGTAGAGCCTCATAGATGTCATCCGGCACATGATTGGGGTCCTTGACCAGGGCTTCGGCAAGGTGATGTGCTGCCGGACTTGGAGACGTGATGGAACGTCCAGTACCCAATAGGAAAGAGGCCTTCGCAGTTCGGTCGAATTTTGTTTCTCATAGATTCAAAAGGGGAACCCTGCGGCGCCATCTATGATATCAGCTTCAAGACAGACGCCGCGCAGAATTTAAAAACGATTGTTTCTCTATATAACTGGTAAAAGTTCCTTGCCTTATGGCAGGGAACTTTTACTGTAATTGCAGGATCGCAACAGGCGATGAGTTATGTGGCAATGTTATTGGCAAATCTCTTACAAAAGTTCAAACAGGACTGCTGGAGATAAAGAGAAACGCCTTGGAATTCAATAAAGAGGAAAGCGTTTCCTGCTGAATGGATTATTCGGCGGAAGATATCCTGTTTGAACCACTTTTGATTGAAAAATGGAGCCGTAATGCAATGCCTTTAGCAAAAATACAGCGCAATTTGAAAGGAAATATACAGTTTTGCACGGAACGCCCATGTGTTATTTTGGCATATTTCGATGAGATACTTTTGCTGCATGTCCCTGACAAGTATTCCCTGTTTTTGTATATTGTATATTGTAGACAATTTTGAAATTGGAACGATAATTTTCTTTTGGGAAAGTGGCGCAAATGTGTAGCACCGCGCTGGAGATCTGCAGCTGCTGTCCATAGGATGAGAGGAGGGGGAAGAGGCGGCCAGCTGAATGAGACGCTTTTGATCTATGTGGGCCGTACCGGGCTGCCGGGCGGTAATCAATTTATGGGGGAAAAAGATATGTTGAAAAGATTGACTTCACTATTCATGGCGCTCTGCCTGGTCCTGCTGCTGGCCACTGCCTGCGGCTCCTCGGACAGCGGGGACGCCTCCGACACCACCGAGGACGGGACGCAGAAGCTCAGAGTGGCGTTCGTGATCCCCGGCTCCATCAGCGACGGCGCCTTCGGCACCCTCTCCTACGCGGGCGTCCAGGCGGTGCAGGAGGAGCCCTACATCGAAGAGGCCGTCTATGTGGAAGGCATCGACGCCGCCACCGACGCTTCCAAGGCGATCCGCGACTATGTGGCCGCGGGCTATGACGTGGTCTGGGCCCAGAGCGGCCTCCACAGCGCCTCTGTCATGGAGATCGCGCCGGAATTCCCGGAGAACGTCTTCGTGACCCTGGCCGCCACGCCGGAGGA
>CALWRE010000071.1 GCA_944383835.1 uncultured Lachnospiraceae bacterium
CAGGTACCGGAAAGATTCACCAGGCAGTCCATACAGCCGCCAAGCAGCCGTCCCTGGAAGGCAATCTCCTCTCCGTCCTCCGCCTGCCGTCCGCCAGCGAAGCTTTTTAACACCTTGGGCTCCGTCAGCTGATAAGGAGCCAGCGGATTCTCCTGGCGGAAATCCACCTCCTGCTCCGGGTCGGGCTTTTCCCACAGCGGATACCCGCTGACCCTGTTCTTTTCTCCCAAAAGCAGCGCATAAGCGTCCTCCAGAGACTTATCCCAGGGCTCCATGCCAAAATTGGTAGCGCAGGGCCCATAGATAGCCGCCGTATCGCACAGGGTAGGCAGAAGGAAGGTAAAATTCGTATTGTCCGAAAATCCCATATACCATTTAGGCTCTGCCGCTTTGATCTTGTCCCAGTCCACATAGTCCAGTATCTCGCACATCAGTTCCCCGCCTCCGCAGGAGATCAGGGCCTGGTTTTCGCTGCGGCAGTACCACTCCGTCAGCTCACGCCCGCATTTTTCCGGGGTATTGCTGATCCCGATTCCCTCCCCTGCATAGCAGTTGGGGCCCAGATCCAGACCGTGGCCGCGCTCCTTAAACAGACGCAGGGCATAATCGAACCGGGTGCGGTAAGGCTCCGTATTGCAGCCAAAGGACGGGGCCACAAAGCCCAGGGTTCCGTTCTTTTCCAGTGGTTTTGGATATCTCATTGCTTTCCCTCCTGTTATGAAGTGATTGATCCTAGTATCGCAATTGTACCATAGAACCAGAGGATTTTCCAGCACGGAACACTTCATACGGCATCCTGGCCCGCCATTTCTCCGGCGGGCAGGATGCCCCTTTCCCAGCTTATTTTTTATAGATTGGTATAACCCATCAGGAAACGATCCACCGCACGGGCCACCTCCCGGCCCTCGTGGATGCCCCAGACCACCAGGGACTGGCCGCGGCGCATGTCTCCTGCCGCAAAAACCTTGGGGACGCTGGCAGAATAGCCGTCCGCCCCGGTTTTTACCCTTCCTCTGCCGTCCAGCTCCACGCCGAAGGCCTGGGCCACATAGGCTTCGCTGCCCAGAAAACCGGCGGCAATCAGCACCAGGTCGGCGGCGATCGTCTTCTCGCTGCCCTCCACCGGCGCCATGTTCACCCGCCCTGTTTTCTCGTCCTTCACCGGCTGAAGGCTCACCACCACCGCCTTCTTTACATTTCCCTTGGCGTCGGCGACAAGCTCCTTCACCGTGGTCTGATAGAGACGGGGATCCTTGCCGAATACGGCGATGGCCTCCTCCTGGCCATAGTCGGTTTTGAGCACCCTGGGCCACTCGGGCCAGGGATTGTCAGGCAGCCTGGTCT
Organism: uncultured Lachnospiraceae bacterium; assembly: GCA_944383835.1. GTDB lineage: Bacteria > Bacillota > Clostridia > Lachnospirales > Lachnospiraceae > RGIG7193. The sequence continues at coordinate 1,345 of CALWRE010000071.1, forward strand.
CGGAGGGCTTTGGCATCATCTCCAGCTGGGTCACCGATTTGCAGCCATGGCGGATCGATGTGCCGACGCAGTCGTTGCCGGTATCGCCGCCTCCGATGATCAGCACGTTTTTCCCTTTGGCCGAGATATATTTCCCGTCCGCAAGGCCGGAATCCAGCAGGCTCTTGGTATTGGCCCGCAGGAAGTCCACGGCAAAGCAGATCCCCTTCGCTTCCCTTCCGAGAACCTTGATGTCCCTGGGCTGGGAGGCCCCGCAGGCCAGGATTACTGCGTCGTACTCCTTTAAAAGATCCGCGGCCTTTATATTCTCTCCCACGTTTGCGCCGGTAACAAACTCTATGCCCTCGGCCCGCAGGAAATCCACGCGGCGCTCCACGATTTTTTTATCCAGCTTCATATTGGGGATGCCGTACATCAAAAGGCCGCCGATCCGGTCAAACCGCTCGTATACGGTGACCTGATGGCCTCTTTTGTTCAGCCGGTCCGCTGCGGCCAGGCCGGCAGGCCCGCTCCCCACCACGGCAACTTTCTTGCCGGTGCGCACCCGGGGAGGCTCCGGCTTAATATAGCCCATCTCAAAGGCCTTCTCGATGATAGCCAGTTCATTTTCCTTGATGGAGGTCGGATCTCCGTTTAAATTGCTGGTGCAGGCCACCTCACAGAGGGCCGGGCAGACCCTCCCGGTAAACTCCGGGAAAGAGTTGGTGCGCTGCAGCCTGCGGAAGGCCTCCTCCCAGTTTCCATGAAAGATCAGATCGTTCCACTCCGGAATCAGGTTGTGCAAAGGGCAGCCGGTTGCCATCCCATTTAAGATCATCCCAGCCTGGCAAAAGGGAACGCCGCAGTCCATGCACCGCGCCCCCTGTATCTGCTGCCCGGATACGGACAAAGGCTCATGAAACTCCTTAAAATCCTTGATCCGGTCCTTCGGAGAGCGAACGATGCCGGTCTCTCTTCCATAATCTAAAAATCCAGTCGGTTTTCCCATCTCGTCCCGTCCCTCCTTCAGCTCTTCTTCACGGCGTAAAACGCCTCGATGGAGGCCTGCTCGCTGGACAGGCCCTTTTCTTCCATTGCCACGATCGTATTCAGCATTCTCTTATAGTCATGGGGAATGATCTTTTTAAACTTCGGCAGGTACTCGCTGAAATGCTCCAGGATTTCCTGACCCCGGACGGAGCCGGTGCATTCCACATGCTCGGCAATCATCTCCTTTAACTCCTGCACATCGTATTTATTGGTCAATTCCTCCACCGACACCATCTCCTTGTTCAGGCGTTTGTAGAGGTCCCTGTCCTCATCGAGGACATAGGCGATGCCGCCGCTCATGCCTGCCGCAAAGTTTTTGCCGGTATGGCCCAGCACCACCACGCGGCCGCCGGTCATATACTCGCAGCCGTGGTCGCCCACGCCTTCCACCACAGCCGTGGCTCCCGAATTGCGCACGCAGAAGCGCTCTCCCGCCACGCCGCAGATAAAGGCCTTGCCGGAGGTAGCCCCGTACAGGGCCACGTTTCCGATAATGATATTTTCACTGGCCGTAAAGACTGTCTCCTTTGGCGGATAGATGATCAGATTGCCGCCGGAAAGTCCCTTGCCGAAGTAGTCGTTGCTGTCGCCGGCCACCTCCAGGGTCAGGCCCGCCGGAATGAAGGCGCCGAAGCTCTGGCCGCCGCTGCCGCAGGCGTGAATGCGGTAGGTATCCTCCGCCAGCCCTTCCGGATACCTCTTCGTGATCTCCGAGCCGAAGATCGTGCCGAAGGACCGGTTCGTATTGCGGATATTGACGGTAAGCTCCCCAGGCTCCCCCTTTTCCAGGGCAGGGCCCAGCTCCTTTAAAAGAATCCGGATATCCGCGGTCTTTTCCAGTTCAAAGTCAAAGACCTTCTTTTCCTGATAACCGGCCAATTTCCTGCCGGCAAAGGGGGAATCGAGGACAGGAGAAAGGTCCACCTCGCCGCCCCGGCCGCTTTCCGGCCCCTCCTTCATGCGCAGCAGATCGGTCCGCCCCACCAGCTCATCCACGGTGCGCACGCCCAGCTTTGCCATATATTCCCGCAGCTCCTGGGCCACAAAGCGCATGAAGTTGATCACGTACTCCGGCTTGCCGCGGAAACGCTTGCGCAGTTCCGGGTTCTGGGTGGCGACTCCCACCGGGCAGGTATCCAGGTTGCAGACCCGCATCATCACGCAGCCCATGGTCACCAGAGGGGCGGTGGCAAAGCCGAACTCCTCCGCTCCCAGCATGCAGGCCACCGCCACGTCACGGCCGTTCATCAGCTTGCCGTCGGTCTCGATGATGACCTTATCCCGCAGGTCGTTGAGGATCAGGGTCTGGTGCGTCTCCGCCAGTCCCAGCTCCCAGGGCATGCCCGCATTGTAGATGGAATTGCGGGGAGCCGCCCCGGTTCCCCCGTCATAGCCAGAAATCAGAATCACTTGGGCCCCTGCCTTGGCCACGCCGGCCGCTACCGTGCCGACACCGGCTTCGCTGACCAGCTTGACTGAGATCCGCGCATCCCGGTTGGCGTTTTTCAGATCGTAAATCAGCTGGGCCAGATCCTCGATGGAATAGATATCATGGTGCGGGGGCGGGGAAATCAGGCCCACGCCCGGTGTCGAATGACGGGTCTTGGCCACCCAGGGATAGACCTTGCCGCCGGGCAGCTGTCCGCCCTCGCCGGGCTTAGCTCCCTGGGCCATCTTAATCTGGATCTCCTGGGCGCTTACCAGATAGCGGCTGGTAACGCCGAAGCGGCCCGAGGCCACCTGCTTGATCGCCGAGCAGCAGTCTCTCTCGGTTCCCGCCGACATAAGCCTTTCGTCGCTCTCGCCGCCTTCGCCGGTATTAGACTTTCCGTGGAGGGCATTCATCGCCAGGGCCAGGGTCTCATGGGCCTCCTGGGAGATGGAGCCGTAGCTCATGGCTCCGGTCTTAAACCGCCTTACGATGGAATCCACGCTCTCCACCTCGTCCAGAAGCACCCCTTCCTTCGGATAGTTGAAATCCAGAAGGCCACGCAGATTCATCGCCATATCCTCCCGGTGCAGAAGCTCCGAATACTGCTTGAACATCTGATAATCCCCGTTCTTCGTGGACTCCTGCAAAAGGTGGATGGTCATCGGATTATACAGATGCTCCTCGCCGCCGGCCCTGGATTTGTGATTGCCGGGGCTGTCCAGAGTCAGTTCCGTCGAAAGGCCCAGGGGATCGAAGGCCTCGGCATGGCGGTAATTTACATCCTCCGCGATATCCTCCAGGGTTATCCCTTCCACCGGGGACACCGTATTGGTAAAATACCGGCGGATTACCTCGGAGCTGATGCCGATTGCCTCAAAAAGCTGGGAGCCCTGGTAGGACTGGATCGTCGAGACGCCCATCTTGGAGGCAATCTTCACAATGCCGTGGAGAACGGCGGAATTGTAATCGTTCACCGCCGCGTAATAATCCTTATCCAGCAGCCCGTCGTCAATCATCTGCCCGATGGCGTCCTGGGCCAGGTAAGGATTGACCGCGCTGGCTCCATAGCCCAGCAGGGTGGCAAAATGATGTACCTCTCGGGGTTCCCCGCTCTCCAGAATCAGGGCCACCGAGGTCCGCCTCTTGGTCCGCACCAGATACTGGGCGACGGCCGAGACCGCCAGCAGGGAAGGAATCGCCACATGGTATTCATCCACGCCCCGGTCCGAGAGAATAAAGATATTGACCCCGTCCCGGTAAGCTCGGTCGATCTCGATAAACAGCCGGTCGATGGCTTTTTCCAGGGAAGTATTGATATAGTAGGTGATCGGAATGGTCTCCACCTTGAAGCCGTCCACCTTCATGCTCTTGATCTTCAAAAGATCGGTGCTGGTGAGGATCGGGTTGTTGACCTTAAGAATCCGGCAGTTTTCCGGCTTTTCTTCCAGCAGGTTTCCGTCCTGGCCCACATAGACGGAGGTGGAGGTCACCACCTCCTCGCGGATTGCGTCTAACGGGGGATTGGTCACTTGGGCGAAAAGCTGCTTGAAGTAATTGAACAAAGGCTGATGCTCCCGGCTCAGGACCGCCAGGGGAATATCGGCGCCCATGGCGGACACCGTCTCCGCCCCGTCCCTCGCCATCGGCAGGATCATCGTCTTATACTCTTCAAAGGTATAGCCAAAGGCCTTCAGCAAACGAGTCAGCGTCTCTCTGTCGTAGGTCTCCACCTTCTTATTGGGAATCGAAAGATTTTTCAGCTCCACCAGATTGGAATCCAGCCACTCTCCATAGGGCTGGCGGCCAATGTAGCGCTGCTTTAGCTGGGCGTCGTCCACCAGCTCTCCCCGCACCGTATCCACCAGGAGCATCCGTCCCGGACGCAGCCTCTCCTTGAGGACAATCTTCTTCTGGTCGATCTCGATGGCTCCCATCTCCGAGGCCAGGATCAGGAAACCGTCGTCGGTGATGCAGTAGCGGGAAGGCCGCAGGCCGTTGCGGTCCAGCACCGCCCCCATGATATCGCCGTCGGTAAAGAGGATCGAGGCCGGGCCGTCCCAGGGCTCCATCATCGTCGCGTAATACTGATAGAAATCCTTCTTATCCTGGGACATATATTTATCGTTGGCCCAGGGCTCGGGAATCATGATCATCACCGCCAGAGGCAGCTCCATCCCGCTCATCACCAGGAATTCCAGCGTATTGTCCAGCATCGCCGAGTCGGAGCCGTTCTCATTGACAATGGGAACGATCTTGCTCATCTCCTCCTTCAGCACGTCGTTCACCATGTTTTCCTCCCGGGCGTGCATCCGGTCCACATTTCCCCGGATCGTATTGATCTCCCCGTTGTGGACGATAAAGCGGTAGGGATGGGCCCTCTGCCAGCTGGGGAAGGTGTTGGTGCTGAACCGGGAATGCACCACGGCGATGGCCGTCTCATAGTCCGCATCCTGCAGGTCGAGGTAGAAGCGGCGCAGCTCCTTGACCATAAACATTCCTTTATAGACGATGGTGCGGCTGGACAGAGACACCACATAGGAATCGTCGTTGCTCTGTTCAAAGATTCGCCGCACCACATAGAGCCTGCGGTCAAAATCCAGTCCCTTCGCCGTTTCAGCCGGCCTTTTTACGAAGGCCTGCATAATGCAGGGCTTGCACTCCGCCGCCCGCTTTCCCAGCACGCCGGAGACGGAGGGAACCTCCCTCCAGCCCAAAAATTCCATTCCTTCCTTGGAGACAAGGATCTCGAACATCTTCTTGGCCTGATTCCTTCGCAGCTCATCCTGCGGCAGAAAAAACATGCCCACTCCATAGTCTCTCTCCTCGCCCAGCTCGATTCCTGCGGCTGCCGCCGCCTTTTGAAAGAACCGGTGCGAAATCTGCAGCAGAATGCCTACGCCGTCGCCGGTGCGCCCCTCGGCGTCCTTGCCGGCCCGGTGCTCCAGATTTTCCACAATTTTCAGAGCGTCGTCCACCACCCGATGGGACTTGATTCCATGGATGTTGACCACCGCCCCGATTCCGCAGTTATCATGCTCGTACTCTGACGAATAAAGACGGGGAGCCCTGTCTTTACTGGCTGCCTGAAAATTTTCCATTCGCATTCTTCCCTTCCCAAAAACGCAGAAAAAGACCAGTCCGGTATCTCTTCGGATGGTCTTCTTCGACGCTTTAATGTATTGATGTTTCCGTTAGGTGCTAATATACTACATTTTTTTCCGTTTGTAAAGAGCTTTTTCTGTTTCCTCCAGGAAAGGAATCGAACCGGCGGCTCCCGGCCTGGTGACGGCGATTGCCGAAGCCATGGCCGCCAGCTGCATTCCCTCCTGCAGACTCCTGCCCGCAAGCAGGGCTCCCACAAAAAATCCGGTGAAGGTATCGCCGGCCGCGGTCGTGTCCACCGCCTGCACGCGAAAGGCCGGCTGCCGCACGCTCTCCGTACTCCCGTCCTCGACGCGGTACGCCATGCTGCCCGCACTGCCCAGCGTGATCAGCACGGAAAGCTGCGGGTAGGCTTCATGCAGTTTCTCCCACGCTTTTTCCGGCTCCTTCTCTCCCGTAAGCTGAAACGCCTCCACCTCATTTACCAGCAGCCAGCTAAGCTTTCCAAAATCCACCGCCTTCAGTTCCCCATTGCAGGGCGAAGGATTTAAAAGAATCTTCATTCCCCGCTCACAGGCCTTTTCCACCAGAAGGGGCAGATTGTTTACTTCATTCTGCAGAATCAGGTAATCTTCCGAGGAGAACCCCGCCAGCGTCCGGTCAATCTGCTCCGCCGTAATGCAGCGGTTCGAGCCCCCGAAAAGCAGGATGCAGTTCTCACCGGAGGGAGTGACCTGGATCACCGCGTTTCCCTGTAGTTCCTCCACGGGAAGCAAGAAGGCCGTATCCACCCCGTTTTCCTGCAGCAGCTTTTCCAGCGGCTCCCCGCCCTGGCCCAGGCAGCCCGCATGGCAGACCTTGGCCCCGGCCCTTGCCAGGGCAATCGACTGGTTCAGCCCCTTTCCGCCGGGATGAACCGCCTGGCTGCCGGCCGCCAGCGTCTCCCCCGGCTGCACAAAGTGATCCACCTGATACACGTAATCCAAGTTCAAAGAGCCGAAATTTAAGATTCGCATCCGTTTTCCCCCAAATTCCTATTTTTCTGTCCGTCCCGCCTGCTTCTTTCTGCGTTCGCTTCTTCTATTATCAACGAATCTGCCCTTATTGTCCAGTGTTTCCGTATTTTATCGGCTGTGCTTCCCGACCCCGCTGCCCGTCCGCGGCCGCCGTTGAATTTTTTTGGAATTTATGTTAGAATAACTGCAATACAAGGAATTTCAGGAGGGCGGCGCCATGAAAATACAGGAATCTGCCGAAAACTATCTGGAAACTATACTGGTACTTTCTCAGCGCAATGGCAATGTGCGTTCCATCGATATTGCCAATGAGCTTTCCTTCAGCAAGCCCAGCGTCAGTGTCGCCATGAAAAACCTGCGCGAGAACGGTTATATCCATATGGATAAAGACGGCTTCATCACGCTGACGGAGGCCGGCAGGGAAATCGCCGAAATGATTTACGAGCGGCATACGCTTCTGTCCCGCTGGCTGGTCCGCCTGGGCGTCAATGAAAAGACCGCCGCAGAGGACGCCTGCCGCATTGAGCATGTCATCAGCAAGGAAAGTTTTGAGGCCATTAAAAAGCATGCCGGGATAAACTGAGGGAGCGCTCCATGGATATTTTGACTCTGCGTTATTTTGCCTGCATCTGTCAAAACAAAAGCATCGCAAAATCGGCTGACAGTTTTTTTATCTCCAGGCAGGCATTATCCAAATCAATGATCAATCTGGAAAAGGAGTTGGGTGTCCAACTCCTTATTCGCAACCATTCCGGCATCAATATTACCCCTGCCGGACAGAGACTCTGGGATAGCGCCCAGGGAATTCTGCAAATTTGGGATACGACCCAAGAGGATCTGAAGAAGATTCAACACCAAAGCCTCCAGATTATCCGGGCAGGCTATGGACAGATTTCCTTTACCCTGTGGAAATCCGACCACGTCTGCCAGTTTTCCCTCCTCCATCCGGAAATCAGCGTCCATACGGAAATTGCCCTGCCGGACGAACTTCATACGGCTCTTCTGGAAGGGCGTCTCGATATAGCCGTCACCCACTCCTTTTGCTCCGATCAATTCTCCCGTACCCTTTTAGCCACCTGTCCTACCTGCGCTTTAATGCGGGCTGACGATCCGCTGGCTGGGGGCGGTTCTGTCCGCTTGAGCGACCTTAAGAATCGGACTGTAATTCTCAGGCCTGGTCAGACAGAGTTTTCGTCCGCCCTTGTCCAGCTTCTGCAAAGCGAACAGATTCCCTTTGAAACCTTTCAGCTCTTCGACGCCGGAATCGCCATCGTTCTGCAGGCCATCCGGGAAAAGCAGAGAATCTATTTTACATCCCAGTCCTTCCAAAATGTTTTAGGTACAGCCAGCGGCACAGTCTCCCTCCCCTTGGTCCACGACGACATGTCCCTTCTTCCCAGTCGGGATATCTATGCCATCACCCTAAAGGACAAGAAAAACGCAAAGGCTGTCAGCACCTACATCCGATACCTGAAGGCTTCGGTCCGTCAGCCTGCCGTCAGTTCCTCTCCGATCAGCATACCGGAAATACCAGCATGGGACAGGGAATCGCCGCCCACATAGTGTACGCGATAGCCGCCGGAGATCTCGCCGATGGCATACAGATTGCTGATGGGATTGCCGTCCGTATCAACCACCTGCATATTTTCGTCTACACGCAGACCGCCGGTTGTGCAGGCCACACCGTTGGAGACTTTCATCACATAGAAGGGAGCCGTCAGCTCATCGGCAAAATTCTCTCTGCCGAATTCATCCTCGATCTCACCGCGGACAGCCTGATTGTACTCGTTGATGGTCTGGGTCAGCGCATCCGCATCCACACCCAGGCCCTCGGCCATCTCCTCGATGGAATCGTATTGGGTGGTCAGTCCCATATTCACATAGGACTGCGACTTGCTGGTCACCGCTTCGTTGTAGTTAAAAGCGCTGTCATCAAAGATTTCATAATAGTATTTATCTCCGATATCGTGCATGGCTGCAGCCGCTACCTCGCTGTGGCTGGCCTGCTCATCGGCGAAGCGCTGGCCGGTGGACTGACGGATCAGTATGCCGCCGCAGTTTCGCAGCAGATTGGTCGTGATCGTGATTCCTCTGGTTACCTCCAGGGTGGCGTCGATATGGGGATCGTCCATATCCACAGTGTCCGCGCCCAGCGCAACCGCTGCATTCAGCATCGTGCCGTCCATGCCGATGGATCCGCCGTAGACCAGGCCGTCGTAATCTTCGCCCCAGTTCTCCACGATCATTTCATTGTTGTCGCCCCAGCCGCCGCTGGCCAGAATAATGTTGTTCCCATAATATTCCACCGGTTCTCCATAATAATTGGTCGCCGTCACGCCGATGATTTCTCCGTTATCATCCAGTATAAAGCCGTCCGCCCTGGTGGAATAACGGATGTCGATTCCCATCTCCTCCATATCTTCCTCCAGAGTAGCTACAGCAGTGCCAATATTGGGTGAAATTGCATAGCCGCGGTTGATTTCAGAGCCATCGGTGGAATTGACCTTCTCCGTATTGAAATTTACTCCCAACTCTGCGTAGAAATCGATCAGATCCTGACCATGATCCGCTACCATTCTCACCTGCACAGGATCCTTCTTATAATCGCTGTTTTCCAAAGCCCACTCATAAAAGGTATCCGGATCATCCTCAATTCCCAGATTCGCCTGAATCGTCGTGCCTCCGAAAATGAAGGTCCCAGTGGATAAAACCGAATTGCCGCCCAGGTATTCCTTGGCCTCCAGCAGAATCACATCGCCGCCGTTCTCTGCAGCCGAGATAGCCGCCGTCATTCCGGCCAGGCCTCCGCCGATGATCAGGATATCGGCCTCATGGGTCAGATCGTCATAGGTATCGATGGTTACCGGAGCCTCCAGCAGAGCATCCAGATCGCCGCCGGCCTGCTCCACGCAGTCTCTCACACCGTAGACCACGGCATAGCTGGTATAAGTCGCTCCCGTCACCACATCCACGTTCAGGGACTGATTGTCCAAAATTCTCTGGGGAAGAATTTCAATAGCTTTTGTTCCTACCATCAGGGTTTCGTTATTCTCCCCTACCTGGATATCCTCGATCGCATCGTCGCTGAAGGTCACCGTAACATCAAATTTTCCTCCCATACCGGTCTGGGTGGATGTATAAGTGCCTGCCTGATACTTGGTTCCAGCTGCTTCTGTCTCCGCCCCTGTTTCCTCTCCCGCCGCAGCCGTCGTCGCTGCCTCAGCCGTTCCCGCATCGGCGGTCGGCTCTGCCTGCGAGCTGCAGCCGGACAGAAGGGCCGCCGTCATAGACGCAGCCAAAAGAAGCGCCAGCCATCTGTTCTGTCTCTTTCTCATTGCAAGTCCTCCCTTTTGCATAATAAAATGTCATACCCGCATCCGCCGCTGTATCGGCAACCCTGCAGGTATGACATTATTATAACATGCTCGTATTGCTCTCGAAAGAAACGATTCTTTGACCCGCGTCAACTTCGAGTTGACAAGCAGGCGGCTATCCTTCCGCTGTCTTTATTTCACCAGCTCTACCGTCTCTCTGGCGATGGCCAGCTCCTCGTTGGTAGGGATAACAGCCACGGTCACGCGGGAGTCGGGGGTGGTAATCACCTGGTTGCTGCCGCGCTTCTTATTGGCCTCGGGATCGATGGTGATGCCCAGATAGCCTAAGTAGCTGCAGATCTTCTCGCGCATAGCGGCGTCGTTCTCACCGATGCCGGCGGTAAAGGCGATGGCGTCCACGCCGTTCATCGCGGCCACATAGGAGCCGATGTACTTGGCTACGCGGTAGGAGAACATGTCCAGAGCCAGGGTAGCTCTCTCATTGCCGGCCTTGCTGGCCTCGTCCAGGTCGCGGAAGTCGCTGGATACGCCGGACACGCCCAGTACGCCGGACTTCTTATTGAGCATGGTCAGAAGCTCAAAGATATCCTTGCCCTCTTTACGCGCAATGTACTCCAGGACGGCAGGATCCAGGTCGCCGCTGCGGGTGCCCATCACCAGACCCTCCAATGGGGTCAGGCCCATGCTGGTATCCACACATTTGCCATTCTGCACGGCGCTGATGGAAGAGCCGTTGCCCAGGTGGGCGACAACCACCTTGGAATTGTCCTTGTCAAGGCCGAGGAACTTGATGGCCTCCTTGGACACAAAGCTGTGGGAGGTGCCGTGGAAACCGTATTTGCGGATCTGGTACTTCTCATAATATTCATAAGGGATGCCGTACATATAGGCCTTGGGCGGCATCGTCTGATGGAAGGCGGTGTCAAAGACAGCCACGTTGGGCTTGCCGGGCATCAGCTCCATGCAGGCGCGGATTCCCATCAGGTTAGCCGGGTTGTGCAGAGGGCCTAAGTCGCAGCACTCGTCGATGATCGCGATGGCGGCATCGTCGATGAGCACGGAAGAGGTCAGCTTGGCGCCGCCGTGCAGCACTCTGTGGCCGATGGCGTCCACCTCGTCCAGACTCTTCAAGAGACCGGTCTTTTCATTGACCAGGTAGTCCAGGACCATACGGATGGCTTCGGTGTGGGTGGGCATCGGAGCCTCCACCGTCTCCTTCTCGCCGCCGGCAGGCTGATAGACCAGGCGGCCATCGATGCCGATTCTCTCACACAGTCCCTTGGCCAGAACGGCCTCGCTCTCGGAATCAATCAGCTGATACTTCAGCGAAGAGCTTCCGCAGTTGATAACTAAAATCTTCATTTTTATCCTCCTGAATTTGGGCGCAGCTTTGCGCTGCGCCTTGTTATTCCTATTGTAACTGCTTTTCCACCGGCTGTAAAGGGGTGTCCGGTCATATCACCCGTTTTTTCTTCCACCGCCCGCTCAAATATCGGGCAAAGGAAACGGCATAATTGGCAAACCAGCCCACCGGCACCACGTACCAGACCGCCGCCACGCCGAC
>CALWRE010000072.1 GCA_944383835.1 uncultured Lachnospiraceae bacterium
ACGCCACAGAAAATACATGGTCGCTCTTTTGCTGGTCTATACCAATGGATACGAAATTATACGCGGACATTTAACACAGGTAATGAAAGGAGTGGCAGTGTGATGAATTATATGGTTATGGAATGCCACCCCAGCTACGCGGTCCTTCTGGACGAAGAGGGCCGGTTTCTGAAAGCGGCCAACCTTCAGTATAAGACAGGCCAGATTGTACACGACCCGGTTCTGATGAAAGAGGAGCCTGCAAAACAGCGGAATCTGATGCGCTGGGCCCGCAGCGGCATGGCCGCGGCGGCAGCCTGCTTCCTGCTGCTGATTGGCTTCAATTATTACCAGAATAACGTTGTCTCCTACTCTTCCATCTATCTCACCATCAACCCGGAGGTTCAGATGGAGCTGAACCGGAAAGGCAGCGTGGTTCGGCTGGACGGCATCAACGAAGACGGAGAAGCACTGCTGGAGGGCTATGACGGAAAAGGCAAAGACAAGGTAACCGTAACCGACGAGCTGATAGACAGGGCCATAGAAATGGGCTTTCTGTCGGAAGGAGGACAAATCTCCTTCTCTATCGACGCTCCAGACGATGCTCTGATTCAGAAATACGGCGAAGAGCTGCAGACAGAGGTGCTAAAGCATCTGGAAAACCGTTTCACAATAACAGTCGAAATCACAAATTATCAGACCGGAGAGACCGAAAGTACCCAGAGTACCCAAGAAACGGCCGCCCCCGCTGCGGATGACACCGATTACGGCCCTAATAACGATGGCGTCACCGACTACAATGATACCGACTACGGCCCTAACAACGACGGCGTCACCGACTACAACGACACCGATTACGGCCCCAATAACGACGGCGTCACCGACTACAACGACACCGACTACGGCCCCAACAACGACGGCGTTACCGATTACAACGACAGCAACTACGGCGACACCAATTATGACGACGGCGGCTCCAACTACAGCAGCAGCGACTATGGGGACAGCGGCTATGACGACTAAGTCCGTCCGGCAGCCCCGTCTGCGCCATGAGATCAAGCACCAGATCAGCCGGCAGGAGGACCTGGTGCTTTCCTCCAGGCTGGCCCGGCTCTTTCCCCGTGACAGCCACGCCGGCCCCGACGGCTCCTATCGGGTGACCAGCCTCTATTTCGACACGGCGGACGACCGGGCCCTGCGGCAGAAGGCCAACGGGGTGGACCGCCGGGAAAAATTCCGGCTCCGCTATTACGGAGACGACCTCTCCTATATCCGGCTGGAGAAAAAATATAAGATAAACGGCCTGTGCGGAAAGCGGAGCGCACGAATGACCGCCCACGAGGTCCGCCTCCTGTTATCCGGAGAATTTTCCTTTCTGGCCGACGGCAGGGAACCGCTTTTTGCCGAGCTCTACAGTAAAATGCGGGGACAGGGGCTGTCGCCAAAGACAATTGTCTGCTACGACAGAGAAGCCATTCTCTACGGCCCCGGAAATGTCCGCGTCACCCTGGACCGCCGGGTACGCACCGGACTTTCCCGCACGGATTTCCTGAATCCCCGCCTCCTCTGCCCGGAGGTGCTTTCCCCCTTCACCGTGCTGGAGGTGAAATACGACGCTTTCCTGCCGGAGATCGTGCGGATGGCCGTGCAGGTTCCCCGCAGGCAGGGAATGTCCTGCTCCAAATACGCCCTGTGCCGGCGCTTTGACTGATCTTTGACCGTTCAAGGAGGAACCCATGAGACTACCGGAAATAATCAACAGCAATTTTCTCAGCAATCTGCAGAGCATCTCCTTTCTGGACATGCTTCTCGCCATGGTCCTGGCCTTTCTGCTGGGTCTCTTCATCTTCTTCGTCTATCGGAAAACCTGCGCCAGCGTCATGTACTCGGCCAGCTTTGGCATGACCCTCATTGCCCTGGCCCTGATCACTACCCTGGTGATTATGACCGTCGTCAGCAATATCGTCCTCTCCTTAGGGATGGTGGGCGCCCTCTCCATCGTCCGGTTCCGCACCGCCATCAAGGAACCCATGGACATCGCCTTTCTGTTCTGGAGCATCGCCGTCGGCATTGTTCTGGCCGCAGGCCTGCTTGCCCTGGCCGTCTTTGGCAGCCTTTTTATCGGCCTGGTGCTTCTGCTTTTCTCCCGCAGCAAAACCGTGGATTCCCCCTACATCCTCGTCGTCCGCTGCGCAGACAGCGAGGGCGAGGCACGGGTACGCACGTTTATCCGCTCCCAGGTGAAACGGATGAGCTTAAAGAGCAAGGCCGTCGAGGCCGGCCAGATCGAGCTCAACTATGAGGTGCGCCTGCGCGGGGAAGACAGTGATTTCGTCAACGAGCTAGACCGGATGGAGGAAGTGACCCATGTGGTCCTGGTCTCCTACAACGGCGACTATATGGGGTGAACCTATGATACGAAGCAAGCATATCGACCTCCTTTGCCTGGCCGGCGTTATCCTGATGGTTCTGCTCACGGTTTTCCTCCTGTCCGGGGAGGCCCTGGGCCTGTGGACCGCCGTGTCCGAGCCGGCTTATGTGAACCGGCTTTTTGACGCCGACCGGGTTCATTCCATCGATATCCGCATGGAGGACTGGGAAGGCTTTGTGGAGAACGCCGGCGCGGAAGAGTACGTCCCCTGTTCGGTGGTGATCGACGGAGAAGCCTTCCGCCAGGTGGGCATCCGCGCCAAGGGAAACAACTCCCTGCGGCTGACGGAGGAATACGGCCTTTCCCGCTACAGCCTGAAGCTGGAATTCGACCATTACCTGGAGGGAGCCAGCTATCATGGCCTGGACAAATTTTCCCTGGACGCCTCCTTCCAGGACAACAGCTATATGAAGACCTTCCTGACCTACGATATGTTTCGCTTCATGGGGATTCCTACCCCTCTGTGCAGCTATGTCTTCGTCACGGTAAACGGGGAGCCCTGGGGGCTGTTCCTGGCCATTGAGGAGCCGGAGGAATCCTTCGCATGGCGCAATTTCGGGCCAGACTACGGCGAACTCTATAAGCCCGACTACCGTTCCTTAAACGACGAAAACGCCGATGTAGCCCTGCGCTACACCGGCGATGATCCCGCTCTGTATGATAATATTTTCCGAAACGCGAAATTCAAAACCTCGGAGGCAGACCGGCAGCGCCTGATCGAAGCCCTGCGGATCCTGGATTCCGGGGAGAATCTGGAGACCGCCGTCGACATGGAGCAGGTTCTGCGCTACTTTACCGTCCAGGTCTTTGTGATGAACTGGGACAGCTATCTGGGGCCCACCGGGCACAACTACTTTCTCTATGAGAAAGACGGAATTCTCAGCATCCTGCCCTGGGACTACAACCTTGCCTACGGCACCTACGCCCTGGGCATGACCGACCCGATCCGCGACCCCTCCGTGCTGATCAACTATCCGATCTACACTCCCGCTGAGGGAAAGGTAATGCTGGAGCGTCCTCTCTATCATCACCTGATGCAGGTGGACGAGTATTTCGACCGATACCGCCGGTATTTCGACTTTTTTTTAGCCGAATACTTTGAAAGCGGCCGTTTTGAGACGACCCTGCGCCAGACCTCCCGGCTGATCGCCCCTTATGTGGAGGAAGACCCCACTGCCTTCTGCTCCTACGCGGATCATCTGCTGGCGGTGGAAACCCTCTTAACCGTCTGCCTGCTGCGGGCCCAGAGCGTGCGCGGCCAGCTGGACGGCAGCCTGCCCGCTACCTTAAGCGCCCAGGCCCAGTATCCGGAATTAAAAGTAGACACATCCGGCATCCGGCTGGAGGACCTGGGGGACTTCGACGACCTGGAAAACGCCGGGGCTGCTAACGCCGGGGCTACTCAATAAAGATTTCGCTGTCAAACAAAAGCTTCACCGGTTCTCCGTCCCCGCGCACCAGCGCGTCGGCCGTCTCCGCCCGGATATGGACGAACCGCCGAAGAACGCCGTTTAACATCTGGTTGGCCTTTAACGAAGGTGTCCGATTATAGCAGACGAAGATTTGCGAACGGTTCTCATTCCAGATAAAGAGGCTTTTATTGATCAGCACATATATCTGCTGCTGCGCCGCCCCGTCGAATACCGGCAGGAGAACGACGCCGTTCTCCCGTTCCAGCTCGATATGCGCGTCGTTTTCCTCCAGTTCCTTCACCACCGATATGTTTCTGCCCCCTTCCGTTCCGTTTTTCGCAAACAATCCGTCCAGGTAGGAGAACACCTCCTGCTTGGACTTAAAATCCGTCCGGTAAAAGCAGTCCGCCTTCAGGATGGTCTGCTCGCATTCCTTCTGCACCCCTTCCAGATAATCATCCAGCTCCGGGCAGCGGTACTGGCCGGGCTTGAATTCCACCGCCAATACCGGCAGGCCGTACTGCGCCAGATATTTGCGCCGATCCCGGTCCAGATCGGTCATCAGCAGGTCATACTCCTCCTGCTCCTCCTCCACATACTGGCAGATTTCACCGGGCGTTACCAGACCCACCTCCATCCCGTAACCCTTTCGGATATTGGCCGCCAGAGACTTGGCGCAGGACAGCCCATACTGGGAGATCACCAGGATATTCTGCGCATAATAGCAGTAACTGTCCCGCTTTAACAGCCGGTGAAACAGGTAAAAAGCGCTCATGGCATTTTCCCTGGAGATACGCACCCCGTGCTTTTCCTCATAGAAGCGGGCAAAGTAGAGGCAGAAATCCGCCGACCGTATTCCCTTCCGCTCCACATAGCCAAGGAGTTCCCGGTCCGTATACACCCCGAAGACCAGGCGGTTTTGCAGCGTGTACAGAAATACGATCCAATCCTCCACAAAGACCTCGTCAAATATTTCCCTCGCATAGCCCCATTCCTGCGAGAGCCTCTCGATCAGCTCCGTCGTCTCCCGGCGGTACAGGGGATATTCCGCCATCTCCTTCAGATGACGGTTCTGCGTCTCATAGGACAAAAGGAGCATCGACAGCGCCAGTATATCCTGCGGATCTGGCCGCTCATGGAAGTGCCGGGCCATCCGATCCCAAAGCCTGCAGGCAAAGGCATATTCCGGCGTCCCCTGGGCTCTTTGAACCTGTTCCTCGTCAAACCGTATCTCCCCGGAATATTTGCGCCGGGTGAGGCTCAGCTGCATATAGTGGATGATTTTCGGGAAATGCAGGATAGGTATCGTGAAATCATCCTGCTCCCGCAGGCATTCCATCAGCTCCTGCCTGGCCGTCTCATAGTGGTCGACGCCGTCCAGCATAAAAAACAGGGATTTAAAGCCATACTCCCTGTGGCTCTCCTCCTCGATGGTATTTTTCAGAAT
Source organism: uncultured Lachnospiraceae bacterium (assembly GCA_944383835.1). Taxonomy (GTDB): domain Bacteria; phylum Bacillota; class Clostridia; order Lachnospirales; family Lachnospiraceae; genus RGIG7193. The sequence goes on from CALWRE010000072.1 coordinate 5,270, forward strand.
TTTATGCTGGTAGACCAGGCACTGCCGCCGGTTCCACTCCCCGCCTTCCACGGTGAGGCCCTGGCTGGTTCTCTTATTCTTCAGCGTAAGCCCATAGGCCGACAAAAAGCGCCTGACCTGGTTGAGCTCCCCCAGAATCGTCCCGCGGGAACAGTAGAGCTCCTGGCACAGCCCCTCTACGGTTAATCCCCCGCCGGAACTTAAAATGCGGCGGATCAGGTAATGAACCTGGGTGGGGTAGCGATTGTCCATCCGTTCATTCCTCTTATAAAGATACCGGAGCCTCTCCAGGTAAGGGCCGGCCGCCCGCGGATTCAAAAGCTCCAGGTAATTGCCCACCGACGTCCGGGAGGCAATCACTACGCCGTGGGCCTTGGTCTCCTCATTGATGAGCCCGATCTCCTTGCGTATCGTGTTGATGGCCGCGCCGCAGTTAAGCGAAAGCTCCCGGTTGGATACCGGCCCCTCCGCCTCCATAATCGTCTTTAGTATTTTTCGTCCCAGCTCGCTTAACATACTCGGTTTCTCCTTCCGTCCAGAAACGGCTGCACAGCCGCCCTTTCCCTCCGAATCGGGGGTTTTGTATCATCATATCGTATTTTGGCGGGACAGGCAAGTTACTGGTTTCCAAGTTTCCAGATGGCTGCCAGAGCACGCGAAAAGAAGCCGTGCCGGCACACCGCTTCTTTCCGCATGCTGTGTTCTCCTGCTTTCAGGAGGTTATGAAAAGGGGTACTTACTCTGTCAAAAGCCGTCTTGTCTTCCATTTCCCGCTCACATAATAAGCGATGCAGATCAGGCAGGGCAGGATGCGGGAGCAGGCCACGCCCCACCAGAGACCCTCATAGCCAAGGCCGAACACCGTCATGAAAAGCCAGCCCAGGCCGATCTTGCACACCACTCCGTCCAGAATGCCGATGGCAAAGCCCAGCTCCACAAAGCCGCAGCCTGTCACCATGGCCTGGAAAGCACCGATAATGGCCGATACGATAAAATGAACCGTGAATATGTGCAAGAAGGTCACTCCCATCTCAATGACGTCCGCCTCCTTGGTAAACAGACGGAAAATGTGATGGGGAATCAGCCAGCAGAGCGCACAGGTGAATGCCGCGCAGGTAAGGGTAGCCGCCAGGGTGCAGAGGGTGACCTTTCCGGCCCGCTCCGTCTTCTTGGCCCCCAGGTTCTGCCCTACCATGGATGCGGAAGCCGTATCCACGCCCTGGACAAAGACCTCCAGGAACTTCTGCAGCTTGTTGCCGACGCTGTTGGTGGCCGAAACCGTCATGCCAAAGGAATTGGCGCTGGCATTGACCCAGAGCATCGATACGCGCACCAGGAGGCTTCTCACCACCTGCGGGATGCCCAGCTTTACCAAAACCCCCAGGATATCCCGGTCCATCTTAAAATAGGAGACCTTCATCTCAAAATCAAAGCGTTCTTTATTCCTGCACATGAAGAAAAACGCCGCCGCAAAGGAGCCAAGCTGGGAAAGGGTGGTCGCTATGGCCGTGCCCGCCGCCTCCAGCGGAATTACCGTCACCAGGAAAATATCCATCACGATATTGATCGCCGCCGCCACCAGGATAAAATACAGGGGCTTTTTCGACTCCCCCATTCCCCGCAGAATGCCGCAGACCGCGTTGTAGCCAAAAATAAAGGGAAAACCCAGGGCTGTGATCACCATATAGGAGCTGGCCTGCCCCATGGCCTCCGCCGGGCAGTTTAACAGCTCCAGAATCGGACGATTAAAGAGAATGGTCGCCGCAGCCAGCACGCAGGAAACGGCAATCATAAAGGTGAGCAGGGTACCCACCGTCTTTTTGATTTTCTGCTCCTGGCCCGCGCCGAACAGCTGGGCAATGTATATCTGTCCCTCCGTCGAAAATCCCATGGCCACGGGACTTACCAGATCCGCTATCTCCCCTCCGGTATTCACGCCTACGGTTCCCGTATTTCCCACAAACTGCCCCACCACGATCAGATCGACCATGGAATACAGTTGCTGCACCAGATTGGTCAGCACAATGGGAATGGCGAAAACCAGGAGCCCCTTCATAATCGGCCCCTGCGTCAGATCCGAGCCCATTTTTGCCTTTTTTGCCGCCTGCTCCATATATAACACCTCTTTTGCCTTTGCCTGCATGCAATTCCTGAATATAAAGGAAAACAGATTTTTTACTCTCTGGCTTTTATTATAGAGCGGGAATGGAGCAGATAAATTTTAAAAATTGGTTTTATGTTAGATCAAAAAATGATGCCGGATCAAATACGATGATTGGCCGCATTGAAAAGAATACCTTCGGCGATACGAAAACCCATCAGGAGGCGGAGCAGGTCTTTGGCGCCCAGTACCTGGACAAACGCTACTGCCGTCCCGACGAGGTAGCCAACCTGGCCCTCTACCTGGCCTCCGAAGTATCCTCCCATATCATGGGCTCGGGAATCCGCCTGGACGGCGGCATGGACGCCCTCTGCTGATTTTCCAGCTGCGGGAAGGGGTTGGCTTCCTTCTCCCATACGCTCTCTGATTTTGTGACATCGCAGAAATGCTTATATCATTAAATCACGTAAAAAAATCTGTCGCATCTAAACGTTCTAATTCTAGATGCGGCAGATTCTATTTTTTTCAATCACTCCAGCCGCTCCACCTCATGAATTCATTTTCCGCTGAATAAACGGAAAATGCACCAGGCCGCCTAAAGCGCCCAGAGGGATCGATACCAGCCACATGAAGAGGATATCCGCCTGCAATCAAACCCTTTGTGTCCCTGCCTCCTCCTAGCACGCTTTTGGTCATTACCGACTGGATTACAAAGGACTAAAAACTCCATTGACCGGGCAATCAGGATTCCTAGGGCTGTTCCAGTGCTCTCCATTTGGAACATGCCCAACCTTCCAGAAAGGAAGATATAGTAGCGTATCAACATGCTTTACAATGTTTCCTCTATGGAAAAAATAAAATTTTTTAACGCATTCTGGGTTTGAAAATCAAAATCGTCTTTAAATAATAATGCGTATAAGATGTCAAAAATGTAGTTCAAAGATATTTTATAAGTTATGTTCGATAAAGACATAATATTCTCAGTCAGATACAATCTAAGAAAAACGTCTGCCTTTGTTGCCAGATAAGAATCCGGATTTCCAGATATTACAACACATGGTATAGACACTTTTTTCAGATTATTGAAAACTTGTATCATTTCAGGATTTTCTCCAGTATGAGAAATGAGCAGAGCTGTAATCTTTCCTGGGTAACGTTTCGATATATTATGAATGTACTGTACATTATTTGAATGAAAGGCATTGGAAGTGTAGCCCAGCGTAGAAAAATTATAACTTGCGCTTTTAGCCGCTTCATAATTCACAGAACTTCCATATATGTTAATAATTTCTGCTCTGTTCATGAATTGAATTGTTTTTCTAAGAGCTCCCCGGTTCAGCAGCCGGTTTGTTTCATAAATGACTTTGTTGTAAAATTTTGGCATACTATCCAAAATGGAAGAAACTGTATCATCTTTGTGAATCAGTTCCTGGGATGTATCGATATAGATTTGTGCATTCAAAGAATTCAGTTCTTGCACCCAGCGCATCTTAAAATCAGGATATCCGGCCATTCCAATTTTTTTACATAACCGAACAACGGTAGAAGCACTCGTATAGGTCAGAATCGCAATGTCCGTAGCACTGGCATTTTGTACGACTTCAGGATGCTTCAATAAATAATTGATAATTCCCTGCTCTTGGTAGGTTGCATTCTTCAGATTTTTCAAATCATCAATCAGCACAGATAGAGATTCCTTTCTCATAATATTTTTCCGGATATTGGGAGCAAAAAGGCAAAAGACTTTTTGTATCTAACATCTTGTACTAAATCATATCACAAATCATTCCAAATGTATTGTGCTTATTTTGGATAATTTGACAAAACTTTTCAAAAAAAACGAAAATAAAGCGATGATTATGCAACGGCCTGCCAAGCCAGGGCAACTATATTGAATCTGCTTCTTTTCGATGCTATGTTAAAAAAGAAAGGAGGCTGTACAGAATGTTAGTAGTTGCTTATGTCGGATTTGGAAACAGCGTGGTCAATTATCATTTGCCATATGTAAAGACAAGGGATTACATACGCGTAAAGACGATCTATCGACGCGAGGAAGATCGGGCAACACAAATGGAAAAAGATCGTGAAAGACTGTATCCTCAAATCCAATTCACAACAGATTTTAATTCCGTTTTAAACGACCCGGAAATTGATCTGATCGTCGTGAATAGTCCCAACAGCACCCACTATTCTTATGCAAAACAGATTTTGAACAGTGGGAAAAATACTTTGATCGAAAAGCCGTTGGCTATGTCCAGCAAAGAAGCGGAGGAGTTGTTCGCGCTGGCAAAAGAGAAAAATCTCGTTTTGATGGCAAATCAAAACCGGCGTTATGATTGTGATTTTCTGTCTTTGAAAGCTGTTGCAGAGAGCGGAAAAGTGGGAGATATTGTGGAGGTAGAATCGCACTACGACTATTTCCGTACCAAAATCAAAAACTTTAAGGGATACCTGTTTGGCCTTGGTGTTCATACCATTGATCAGATGATCTCCCTGTTTGGGATTCCGGAACATGTTGTATATGATGTTCGAAGCATTTATTATCCGCACGAAGCGGACGATTATTTTGACCTGGATTTGTTTTACGATAATTTTAAAGTTATTGTCAAGACTTGCTATGCAGTGAAGATAAAGTATCCAAAATTTATCCTGCACGGAAAAAAAGGTAGCTATATCCTGTATGATGTTTCTTCCCATAACTCCGATGCAAAAAAAGGAAAGGAACCATATGAGGCAGATTTTACCCCAGTAAGCCCCGATAAATATGGAACTCTTTGCTATGTTGATGATGAAGGACAGGAGCATGAGGAAAAAGTGCCGATTGGCTATACGGATTACGCAAGGCTCTATGACGATCTATATAAATGTATTAAAGAAGGCAAGGAAAAACCGGTCAAGGACAAGGAGACTATCACTGTATTGAAGATCATTGAAAAGGCTTTGGAGGAGCGAAGGTAATGAGGGTTGGAGTCATTGGTCATACATCCGTTGTGCATGATTTCCTGGAGGCGTTAAATGAATTGAAAAAAGAAAAAAATGTAGAATGCACAGCAATATTGGCGCTTCGCTCGAAAGATATAGAACCGTCGCAGTCGCTTGCGGATGAGTTTCAGATCTCACGGCTTCACACAGACAGAGAATGCTTTTTTTCAGATCCTAACATTGATGCAGTCTACATTGCCCTTCCCAATGCGTTCCATTATGAATATTCTATGGACGCACTAGAACACGGAAAACATGTTTTTTGTGAAAAGCCCTTTGTTCCAAACGTATGGCAGGCCGACAGACTAATTGAAGCTGCCAAGAAAAACCATGTCATGATTTTTGAGATGATCACAACACTGTATTTCCCTAATTATTTGTCTTTGAGAGAAAGACTTCCGGAAATCGGGGATGTAATCATGGCAGAATGCAATTTCTCTCACGTTTCTGGAAAATACAACGATCTGATAAACGGGAAAAATCCAAATGTATTTAATCTGGATATGTGCGCCGGAACAATGGCTGATATGGGAATTTATGCAATTCATTTTGTACTGGGATTATTTGGCCGCCCGGAGAAAGCGCAATACTTCGCAAACCTATATAAAACAGGAATTGATACAGCAGGCATGTTAGTTATGCAGTGGCCTGATCGCAGTGCCGTTTGCATCAGTTCCAAAAATTCCAGAGGAAGAAACGCGCTGATCATACAAGGAAGCAAAGGATATATCGTCTGTGACTGCGGCGCTAATCTGATTACTGGATATACAATTTGGAAAGGAAAAGAAAAAGAATTTGTTAATGTACAAGAAAACAAACCGAGACTTTACTATGAACTAGCTGCCTTTGAAGAAATTATTCAAAATCAGGATTATAACAAATGTTACCAGATTCTTGACTATACAAAAATGGTCGTATCCGTATGTGAGTTTTCCAGAAGAGCGGCTGGAATCATTTATCCGACGGACAGGAGGGATAACTAATGTTTCCGAAAGATTTTTTGTGGGGTGGTGCGATCGCTGCTTCTCAGGCTGATGGTGCGTGGCAAGAAGATGGCAAGGGAATGGATACACAGGATCTCCGTTATTTTGACGCTTCTTGGAACAAGACCCAACGGGAAGAAAATCGTAATATTAATATGACCAGCAAAAGATTTCAGGACGCACTGTCAGCAGATGATACAACGCATTATCCGTTTCGGTGGGGAATTGATTTCTATCATACCTACAAAGAGGATTTAAAACTGATGGAGGAGCTGGGACTAAAAATTTTTCGGACAAGTATTAGCTGGTCGCGTATTTATCCCAACGGAGACGATAAAATGCCGAACGAAGCAGGAATTCAGCATTATATCGATTTATTTACGGAATGCAAAAAACGCGGAATGAAAGTATTTGCAACCATTTTGCATTACAATATTCCGGTCCATCTGGTTACGGAATATGGCGGCTGGAAAAACCGAAAAACTATAGACTTCTATGTTCGCTATGCCACTACTCTGTTTGAACGACTTGGTGATCTGGTCGATTACTGGCTACCATTCAACGAGATTAATTGCGCGAAGTTTAATCCATATAATGGTTGCTGTCTGATTAAAGATCAGGAGAAAGACTATGAAAATGCAATCTATCAATGCACGCATCATCAATTCCTTGCCAATGCACTGGCAATCGAAGCGGCACATCGGATTATTCCAGACTCCAAAGTAGGTGGAATGATCGCCCGCTTTACATCCTATCCAGCGACCTGCCGACCGGAAGATGTTATGCAGACAATTCTGGACGAAAATTATAAGAACTATTTCTATACAGACGTAATGGCAAGAGGCAAGTATCCTGCATATTTCAGGAGAATGTTTGAAGAAAATGGAATCCATATCAGAAAAGAAGAGGGAGATGATGAAATATTAAAGAATAATACGGTTGATTTCCTAGCCTTTTCCTATTATATGTCCATGGTATCGTCCACAGATCCAAATCACGAAAAAGCAGGCGGCAATCTGGTATCCGGGAACCGAAATCCATATCTGAAAATGAGCGATTGGGGATGGCAGATTGATCCGATTGGACTGCGCATTTCCTTGAATGAAATGTATGACCGATATCAGCTTCCAATTTTTATTGCAGAAAACGGCCTGGGAGCACACGACAGGCTGGACGAAAGCGGAAAAATTCATGACGACTACCGTATTTCCTATTTGCGGGAGCATATCCGTCAGATGGATGAAGCTATCAAAGATGGGGTTGAACTCATCGGATACACAATGTGGGGCATCATTGATATTGTAAGCTGCGGTACGATCGAGATGGAAAAGCGATACGGAGTCATCTACGTTGACTTGGACGAGGAAGGAAAAGGTTCTGGAAAACGCAGCAAAAAAGATTCTTTCTACTGGTATCAGAAATGTATAAATTCAAATGGGGCAGATTTGAACGAATTATGAGGAGGTATACTTATGAATTGGGATAAAAGTTCAAGAGAGATCCTTGATAATATTGGGGGAAAAGAAAATATAATCAACCTGGTACATTGTGCAACAAGGCTTCGTTTTACGGTGGCCGACATGGAGAAAGTAAAAAAGGAAGATGTGGAGCAGGTGGAAGGCGTTATCACTTCTCAATGGTCGGGAAAACAATATCAGGTAATTATTGGTCAGGATGTGGCAACGCCTTATAAAAAGCTGATTACTCTCCTAGATCTGGAAGAACAGCCCGAGGTCATCGATGATATAGAAGAAAAAGGAACGTTGTTTGAAAGAATCATTGACACAATTTCCGGAATATTCGTGCCGATTTTGTCCGCAATCGTAGGCTGTGCTATGATTAAGACTTTGCTTGTATTGCTGACAACATTTCATCTTTTATCAACTGATTCACAAACATACCTGATCCTTACGTTTGTAGGTGACACTGTCTTCTATTTTATGCCTGTTTTTTTGGCTATTTCCGCTGCGAAAAAATTCCATATGAACACTTTTGTAGCAGGCGTGATAGGGGCCATGCTGATCCATCCAGACTTTGTATCAATGGTATCGGCAGGAGAGGAACTTCACCTATTCAGAGTGATTCCTGTTACATTGGTTAACTATTCTTCGGGAGTAATTCCAGCGGTATTGTCAGTCTGGATTGCTTCACATGTGGAAAATTGGGTAGAAAGAATCTCTCCAAAGGCTATCAAATTTTTCTTTGTGCCATTCGTAACGCTCATTATCATGGTACCCATTGCCCTTTGCGCAGCAGGACCGCTTGGAACATGGGTGGGCAACATAATCGCTGCCGGAATTGGTTGGCTGGATGTCAATGTACCGTGGGCAATTCCGTTTGTATTCGGTGCATTTGCACAGGTGATCATTTTGACAGGTATGCATTATGTTGTTACGATACCGCTTGTACTGTCTGCCCTGTCTGTCTATGGATATGATACAATTGGAGCCGGATTCCTTTGTTCCAACATGGCATGCGGGTTCGCTGCGCTCGCCGTTGGTGTAATCGCTAAGAATAAGGATTTTAAAGCATTGGCGTTATCCACAGGTGTTTCTTCCCTGCTTTGTGTAAACGAACCCTGCCTTTATGGAGTTCATTTAAAGCTAAAGAAACCTTTCCTTGCACTTATGATCGGAGGTGCTGTTGGCGGATTGTTGGCCGGTATTACAGGCCTGAAACGTATTACCTTTGCCTCCACAAGCCTGCTGACTCTTCCAATTTTCGTTGATCCGAATAACAGTATGAATTTTGTGTGGGCTGTTGTTTGTGCACTTGTGTCAGGCTTGGTATCTTTTATTATAACGATTCTGTTATGTAAAAAAGACAAAAAAATTATGCAGGAAATTTCCGGGTAACAATATGGTCAATTTTTCATTGGAATAGTGCTGTTACCTAACACGTAGACGATATCTATGCGGAAAGCGAAAATAGGCGAGGCTGTGAAAAGTATTCTTATTTTTCACAGCCCTCTTTTTCATTGCAGCAGATAGGAAAATTTACCCTTGTTCCATTTACCGGCGGGCCTGGCAAAGACATTCACCGTATAGAACGTGCGCTTACCAGACGCACTACCAGAAGAAACGACACATATATTAATATGTGTCGTTTCTTGTTGACAAATATTTTTATATGTGTTAATATGCGTTTGTCAGGAGGAAGTACTAATGAAGAGCTACTCATCAAAGGAGGTCTTGAAAATACTAAAGGCAGATGGTTGGTATGAAGTTAATGTGGTGGGCAGCCACCATCAATTTAAGCATCCAACTAAAAAGGGGCGCGTTACTCTAAAACATCCTGACAAAGACATTCCTCGCAAAACCCTTGACAGTATCGAAAGACAGTCGGGGTTACTATTCCGGTAACCCCGGCACTCCCCAAAATAGACTGGAGATGTATGAAATGAAAAAGGTAGAACGTTATTTTTATCCGGCAGTATTTACGTATGAGCCAAACCAGGAAATTGCCGTTACTTTTCCTGATTTAGACGCCGCAACCAGCGGTGAAAATGAAGACGACGCTCTTATTTCCGCACGGGAATTGCTTGGCTGCGTCCTTTATGGCCTGGAAGAGGACGGGGAACAAATCCCTTCCCCCACACCGCTCTCCGAAGTTACCATGCAGAATAATGAGCGAGTTGTACTGGTAGATGTATATATGCCTTCCATTCGTATGGCACAGGTAAACCGCTCTGTAAGCCGTACCGTAACCCTTCCTGCCTGGATGAATGCCGCCGCCTTGGAGCGCAATGTAAATTTCTCCCAGGTTCTGCAGGATGCATTAAGAGAAAAACTCCACCTCATGAATCCATTTTCCGCTGAATAAACGGAAAATGCACCAGGCGGACTTAATAATGTAATCGATTCGCAGACAGATCATCGTCAGCCAGGCAGGCCAGCCAAGCACCAGGCCGCCTAAAGCGCCCAGAGGAATCGATACCAGCCACATAAAGAGGATATCCGCCTTCATCAAAAACTTTGTGTCCCCGCCTCCGCGCAGGACTCCCTTGGTCATCACCGACTGAATCGCCTGGAAGAACACGATAACCACATAGGCATACATCAGCTGTCTGGCAATGACCACCGTATCGGGCTGGAGGTTATAGAAGGAAATGGAAATCGGGCCGATGATAAAGACCAGCACAGCGCTTATCGCCCCGAACATAATGCCCAGCAGATAGAAGGTCTCGGCCTGCTCCATCGCGTATTCCTTCTGCCCCTTGCCGATGGTGTTGCCGATCAGAATGCTGGAGGCATTGGATACCCCCTGGATCACTACGGTAAAGAGACGGTCGATAACCTGACAAATGGCATTGCTGGCCACGACGGCCGCTCCCATATTCCCCAGAACAATGCTGACCAGGGTTCCGCCCAGCCCCAGGAGGGAATCGCTGACTAAGACCGGCGCTCCCAGGCGGAAATAATTGCGGTACAGAAGCCTGGACGGTGCGCGGAGCAGATGCTTGAGCCTAAGCCCCAGATCCTTATCGATCACCAGGATATAGATAAAGGTCACCAAAAACTCCATCGACCGGGCAATCAGGGTTCCCAGGGCTGCCCCGGCAATCTCCATCCGGGGCATGCCCAGCTTGCCAAAGATAAAAATATAATTTGCCGCTATATTGACAAAGAAGGATACCAAGGAAGCAACCAGCCCCAGCTTCGGCTGGCCCACCGAGCGCATCAGCTGGGCGCT
>CALWRE010000073.1 GCA_944383835.1 uncultured Lachnospiraceae bacterium
TCCATTTCAAGATCCATTTGAACCTCCATTTACAAAAGCATTTGGCATGATGTATAACTTCTGAGAAACACTCTTTGTATACAAAAAACGCCTATTGACAATACTTAAAAGACTGGTACATATAGAATACCATACAATCTGCCGTCTGTCCAGGCAAATTTGACACCCCCACCCCCCAAGGAGTATAATTTAACGTAAGCATTGAGCCGTGCATGCAGACGTCCGAGAGCAGGAGGGCGTTCCCGAAGGGAAAGGCCTCCTGCGGAAGTCGAGGAAGAGCAAAAAGGGGAGATAGTCAATGAAGATTTTAGTCAGCGCCTGCCTATTAGGCGTTTGCTGCCGCTATGACGGCAGAGGAAATGAAAAGGACTGGATTCGGAAACTGGCCGGAACGGACCAGCTCGTTCCGGTGTGCCCGGAGCAGCTGGGCGGGCTGCCTACGCCGCGTCCGCCGGTGGAATGGCGGGAAGGAAGGGCGGTCAACTGCGAGGGAACAGACTGCACGGAAGCCTTTCTGCGCGGTGCAGAAGAAGCCTGCAGGCTGGCAAAAATTATCGGCTGTGAAATGGCGGTTTTAAAGGCGAGGAGCCCTTCCTGCGGATGCAGGGAAATATATGACGGCAGCTTCAGCGGAAAAAGAATTGCCGGGCAGGGAGCTGCGGCACGTCTGCTGACGGAAAATGGCATCCGTGTGATGGATGAAGAAGAGGCGGAAACCTTCTTCTGCCGGAAAAACTTTGAAAAAGAGAAGGAAGGAGAGCAGCAGTAAATGCGCCTGATGGACTTCAAGATGGAAAGAGAAAATCTGGTACAGGTGGGAGAAAAGGTCAAGGTCAGCGAAGGAGTTCTCCCGTCCAGTTGGTACTACGTAGTAGAACCGGCAATTGCCATGTCGGCAAACTATAGTTTTCGTGAGCGCCTGCATGCGACAGAAGGAATCGTCCGCGAGATAAAAAAGACGGACCGAGGCTTTTATCTGGTTGTGGAATTTGATGAATAAGTGATTTTCCGTTATTTTGCCTGGCTGCCGGCCGTTTCCTTCTGCTTTAATTCATTCAGCATCCCGCGGATAATTTCCTGGGTTTTGGCGCCCAGATGCTTCTTCTCCGACCGCTCCATTCCCGCGGTGTAAATGGGTTCGCCAAACCAGATGGTGACCTTGGAAGCATGGACCCAGGGAATATGATTTTCAAAGATATTGTCGGTGCCGGTGAAGGCTACGGGCACAACGGGACAATTTGTCTTCTCTGCAATTTTCATCCCGCCCTCTTTGAAAGGCAGCATTTCCTCGCCCTGATTGCGGGTGCCCTCGGGGCAAAGGAAAATGGAAACGCCGTTTTTTACATAATCGATGGCTTTGAGGATGGTGTCCAGGCCGGCCTTCAGGTTATCACGGTCTAAAAACAGGCAGTAGAGCTTGCGCATCCAGCAGTTGAGCAGGGGGATACGGTCAATTTCCTTTTTGGCGATGAAGCCGCACAATCCTACTACGTTGGTGTAGCCCAGCAGAATATCAAAATAGCTGCGGTGGTTGGACACATAGAGAACCGGCTGATCCTGGGGAATGTTTTCGCGGCCGATAACCGTGATTTTTGCGCCTGCCTCCCAGAGAATCAGGCGGAACATAAACTGGACGATCCGCAGGGAACTGGTGCGCATGGCTTTTTCATTGAATTTGCCGATCAGCGTTTCAATCAGCAAAAGCGGAATGCCTCCGACCAAAAAGATAACGACAGTGAGGAGGATAATAATGGTACGGATCATTGGATTTCTTCCCTTCATCTAAAGTTAATGCATCATTGTCATAGAAGGATACAGGGCCGGGCCTGCAAGGCACGAGGGTCACTGCATCATATAGGTGCTCATGCTGTCCAGGAGCTGTTTTTTCATCTGATAGAGCTCGTTGGAAAGATCGATATGGGCACGGTGAGGATTGGTCAGGCGTTTGCCTTCTTCCCAGAGGGTATCCAGCTCCTTTCGGCAGTAGTCCCGGATCTCCATGACGGAGGGGGACTGATAGACGCATTCCCCGTTTTGGAAGACAGGGACAGGGAGCTTGCGGATTGTATAGGAACCGGGTTTCAAATAAGTGCGTTTCCAGGTGTCCACCGGGTCAAAGATCATCAGCGGTTTGTCCGGATCGTAGACCTCATGCTCCAGGGCGATCAGGTCGGCGATCATCTTTCCGTTTTCACTGCCGTAAATGCGGTAAACGGTTTTGTTGCCGGGGTTCGTGACCTTTTCTGTGTTTTCCGAAAGCTTGATCTTAGGAATAAACGTGCCGGTTTCTTTATCCAGAATGGCCGCCAGCTTGTAGACCCCGCCAAAGGAGGGGCAGTCGCTGGAGGTGATCAGGTTTGTTCCCACGCCCCAGGAATTGATGGCTGCGCCCTGGTTTTTCAGGCTGGTAATCAGGTTTTCATCCAAATCGCTGGAGGCGGAGATGATCGCGTCCTCAAAGCCGGCGGCGTCCAGCATCTTTTTGGCCTCTTTGGACAGATAGGCCAGGTCGCCGCTGTCTAAGCGGATGCCATAGCCGGAAAGAGGAATGCCGGCCTCGCGCATTTCCTGAAACACTTGGATGGCATGGGGAACGCCGGAGCGCAGGGTATCGTAAGTATCCACCAGAAGGATGCAGGCGTTGGGATAGATTTTGGCGTAGGTGCGGAAAGCGGTCAGCTCGTCGGGAAAACTCATGATCCAGCTGTGGGCATGAGTTCCCTTGATGGGCACGCCGAAAAGCTGGCCTGTCAGCACGTTGGAGGTGCCGATGCAGCCGCCGATGACTGCCGCCCTGGCCCCGTAAATGCCGGCGTCCGGCCCCTGGGCCCGGCGAAGGCCGAATTCCATAACGCCGTCGCCCTGGGCAGCGTGAACCACCCGGGCCGCCTTGGTTGCGATCAGACTCTGGTGATTGATAATGGTCAGAATTGCCGTCTCAACCAACTGGGCCTCCATGATGGGGGCGATTACCTTGATCAGTGGCTCCTTCGGGAAGACCACGGTGCCTTCGGGGATAGCGTAGATATCGCCGCTGAAACGAAAATCAGACAAATAGGCGAGAAAATCATCCCGAAACATGCCGGTGCTCTTCAAATAATCGATTTCCTCCGGGCCAAAGCGCAGATCGCGGATATAATCGATGACCTGCTCCAGGCCGCAGGCGATGGAATATCCGTTACCGCTGGGATTTTTGCGGAAAAAAGCGTCGAAGATCACAATATCATCAGATTTTTCCAGAAAATATCCCTGCATCATTGTCAGCTCATACAGGTCGGTCAGTAGGGTGAGGTTTCGTTTGCTCATCTCTGTACTCCTTTTAGGGGGCGAATCGTTCTGAGCGGCAAAAAGCCGCTGTTTTCTATTTATGGATATTATACCATTTTATTTTCTTTGTACAAGGCAAAATATCGGATGGATTCGGCAATCCGCCGTAAAGTCGTCAGGTTTTTAGCCGGCAGCTTAAGTCCGGTCCGTCTCCGCTTACGGATAGGATGCCGGCGGCGGCCAGCTCGTCCAGCAGACCCTGCAGCTGTCTCTGATCTGCCGCTGCATCGGATAGATGCAGAAGGCGGCTCAGATCCTCCGGCCCTGCTTCGGCATGACGGGTCAGATAATCAATGACAGAAGCTTTCTGGGCCAGGGTTGTCAGGACGGTTTCCCTGCCGCCATCCGTCCTTGGCAGGCTCCGGTTGTCTTTTCCGGGGGCGGAGACCGTAAAGGGAAGCGTCAGCGTGGTTCGGGGAGGGTTAAAGCTTTCGCGGAGGATGGGGGCCTCCCATCCGCTGACCTGCCAGGCGCTGAAAATATGGGGGACGCCGCTGCCAATACCGCTGCTGGCGCGGACCAGATTGAAAATACGCAGCAGGGCTGCGCCGCGGGGATCGGATACGCCGCCGCTTTTCGCCTCCTCGATTTCAACGCGGAAATCGCCAGGATTGGACAGGATGAGTGCGTCCTTGTACCGGGCGATGGAGATCCCCTGTTTTCCATAATAGTCGGCGTTAATCAGACAGTTGCCCAGAGCCTCCCGCAGGGCGGCCTCGATCCGGTCCCGGACGCCGTCGCTGCCTGCAGCTGCGGGCAGGGGGATGTGGCGGGTGAGTTTTCTGCCGACGCGGGTATAAAAATCATAGAGATTGCCGCTCCAATCCCCGGAGGAGGACAGGATCTGAACGAAGGGGAGAGAATGATTTTCGCCCCATTCCTGATAGCGCAGAAGATAATGGGGAAATACCTCCCGGATTGCAGGCTCGCGGCCAAACGCCAGAAGCCCTGCCACAGTGGGATGAATCCGTCCGTCGGCCCCGCGGCCTGCGGCTCCCAGACGGCAGAGGAAGGCGGAGGTATCCAGTCCCTGCCAGGCGTGGCCGGGGCGGATTTCTTCCATGCGCCGGCGATAGCTGCGGATGGTGCGGCCGTCAAGAAGATCGAGTTCCATATGATCCAGGATTTTCATATCGGAGGTTTGGACGGAAGCGTCGCGCAGCATCCCCTCGATTGCTGCGGTCGTGCAGCGATAGTCTCCTTCGCCGTTTCGGCGGTACGTGCCGGTCATGGGATCCGTGCCGATATAGACGGGGCGATCCGAGCGCTGGGCGCGGGGAACGGTGATGGCGACGATGCGTTTTCCGTCCGCCTCCCGTATCTGCACGTGGCCGGCGGAGAGGATGTTGACATTCGTGCGGCGGGTGTCATTGACCTGCTCCCAGAAATCGCGGACCAGGCGGCCGGGGTCGGGCAGGTTGATCGGATACAGGGAACCGTCCTTATCCTCTTCCACACCCAGCAGAATAATGCCTCCCAGAGTGTTGGCAAAGGCGGAGTAGGTTTCCCAGATGCTCTGCGGCAGGCCGCCGAGGGCCCTTTTGGCTTCGATTCGGTTATTTTCCCGGTATTGCTCCAGATTGGTAAAATCGATCATATAAACGCTCCGTGTATCAGGGAAGTCAAAATATCTTTTGACGTCCGGATTCTGTGATAAGTCTACGGTAGCACGAAAAGAGATGAGAGTCAATGAAATGAGGGGAAAATCGCATTTAACCGGTTTGCCCGGCAAATTCAGCGTTTTTGACCCTTGACATATAAGGCAGTCCCCCATTATAATAGGGTACGGCAAAAGTCAAAGACCGAGAAGGAGACAGTAGCATAGCCTGGGGATGCAGCAGCGAGCTGGCGATGGTGGGAGGCCGGCGCGGACGGGTTATGGCGAAGATCACTCCGGAGTTTCTGACCGAACGGAGAGGCGGGGGATGCCTTTGGCAGGCGGACGCTCTTTCCCCAGTATCTTCCCTCAGTAGGCTCAGACGGTTTCCCGCCGTTACAGGGAGCGGATATGCGGCTTTTTGCAAGGCCAAGTATAATGCAGATAGGTGGTAAACGAAGTATGCCTTCGTCCTGTTTGGGACGAGGGCT